>JAGQXQ010000089.1:1523-16101 GCA_020436535.1 Phaeodactylibacter sp. | reverse complement strand
AAAAAATTACAGGGTTTAGGGATAGATTTTCCAGATCTTGGAGATCTGGAAAATCTGAAAATCTATCCTATTCTTTATGCTTCAAAAGCTTAAAAGGTAACCTCACGACTACACGGGTTCCCACTGCCTGGCCCGCCGTATCGTGCAGGTCAATGACCTCTACCCGGGAGCCTTTTATTTTTCCAAGAGCCTTCAAGCGCTCCTCGGTAATGGCCATACCTTGTGATTTGTGTTTGTGCAGGACAGAACCCGCCTGCATTTCCCGCGCCTTTTCCCGGCCAACTCCGTCATCTTCAATAATGCAGACGAGGTATTTACCACTGCGTTCTATGAATATCTTCAGCAGCCCAGGCCCCGGTTTAGGTTTTATCCCATGCCAGATGGCGTTTTCTGCATAGGGTTGCAGAATCATAGCCGGCATTTCAATGAGTTCTGGATTTAGGCCAGGGGATATTTGTATGTTGTAATGCAACTTATCCCGAAAACGCAATTGCTCCAGGGCCAGAAAGTGTTCCAGCATTTTTATTTCTTCCGCCAGGCTGGCGGTAGGCGCCCGGGAACTGTTGAGGATCTGCCGGGACAAGCGGGAAAAATGTATGAGATACTTTGCCGCCGCTTCTCGCTGATCCTGATTGACCAGGTTTTCAATGGCATTGAGGCTGTTGGAAATGAAATGCGGGTTGATCTGGGCACGCAGCGCTTCCATGCGAACCTTAAGGCGTTTTTGTTTTTGCCATTGTAAGATGAGTAGGAAAATTAAACCGGCAATTACTAATCCTACTCCGCTTATTAGCCAGTTATTCCTAACTCTACGTTCATTTGCAGCGGCTTGTTCTTTTCGCTCAAACTCCTGGATGCGTTGATTTGCAGATTGAAGGCCTATGGTTATTGTATCGACAATGGCAGCATAATTGGTGTTGAGGAAAGCCGAATAAGAATTATCCAACAGGTCGCTGCAATCTTTTCCAAACTGCGAAAATCGCCAATTACAAAGTGTGGTGATTCTATTCACCATTTCTTTCATCATACCTATTGCTCCTTCTTCACGCGCCTCTTCCATAGCTAACTTATAGTAGATTATTGCTGAATCGGCATAGGCCCAATTATATGGTTTTTTACGAGTCCTACTGTAGCAGGCCCGCCCCATTAAGAAATGAGTGTCATATAGATTTTCTTGCTGATAACTCAAACAGGTGCGAAAAAACTGCATTGCCTCCATAAACTGAGGTTCCTCTTCCGAGATGAGATATTGCCTATACCTTAGGTAGCCTAATCGACGATAAACTTCTATCAGGCTATTATAGTCCTCTGCATCAAGTGAGTAGGCCTCACTTAGCCTGATCTCCCTCTCCGCCTGGCCATATTGTCCTTGTTGGGTATACAACCTGCCTAATCCTATTCTCAACCTTGCCGCCGCTGCTTGATTGTTTGTCTTTAGATAAATATCAAGGCTTTTTTTATAATTTTTCAAAGCCTCTTCAATAGTAGAATCTCTTTCAGAATACACATTCCCAAGATCGTGAAGGATTTCGCCTTTGTATTGAAGAGGATTGAATTCTGTAGCATTTGCATGTTCGGCCATCTCTAATGCCTGGAAAAGGTATACCAGGGCTGTGTCATATTCTGTTTTTTTGTAATACAGTCCTCCCAATAAATTATCCGTCCTTATTTCCCAATCCACCCGTCCCGTTTTTTTCAACAACCTTGCACTCATCTTCGCATCCACTATTGCATCCTCTATCCGCTCTCCAAATCGCTGTTTCTTCTCCTTGATCATTGCCCGGTAATACAAACTGATCGCCTGCGACAACCGCCAGCCCCTTTCAGTAGCCATTCGATAGGCTTCATTGGCATATTCCAGCGCGGCATTCTGATTGTAGTTCTTCAGCAGGTCCGCCCAGAAGAGCAGGCTGTCCAGCCTGGACTCAGCATCAGGCAGCTGATCCAGTTCGGCAATGAGACTATCTGTATTCAGGAACAGATCCAGTTGCCAGGCGGGGCGGGCGGCGGCAATACCTGGCTCGAAACCGCGGTGCTGATAGTCCTTGCAGCCCGATATCAGCCCAAACAGCAGAAGGGCGGCAGCGAGCCGGAAGCAGCAGAATAAATGATATGTAGTTTTTTGTTGCATTAGAATTATTGCCTCACCAGCCGTACTTTAATCAGTTTACTACACCAATCGGCCGAAACCGCCAGCGGGTTCCAGTCGAAGAGCACTTCGCGAGTGGCGCTAAGGCCACTCTGCAGCAGTTGGTGGTAATCCATCGCTTCGGTGCAGGCGAGTAGCATAAAGAAAGAAGAAGCCTCCTGTTCGCCGGGAGAAAGGCCCCAGCCTTTGGGGTTTTTCCACATGGGCAGGATGATTTCTTCTTTTCCCGGATGTTCATCCGGGCGGAAAACTACCTCACCTTCGTAAGATTCGATGCTGTAGTTGGAGCGCAGGTGGAAAAGATAGCAGTACAAATTCTGCCCCGCTCCTTTGATCCGGGCGCGGGGGATGAAGCCGGCAAACAGCGCTCCGTCCTTTTCCATAAAACTTTCCGAAGAGGCCGTCAGCACGATCTCTTCATCCGTATAGAAAGCCTGCTCGCGGTTTTTACCCATCACGGCGAGCTCCAGATCCACCCAATTTTGTATGGCGGACTTATCATTTCTCAGTTGGAGGGTTCGCATCCAGTTGACGATCTTGCCGAGGGCGTCCACAATCATCCTGTGCGCATCACTACTCTGGGAAATTTCCATGGCCCGGCGGCTATTCTTGCGGTCATAGATGCTATATTTACCATCAAGAGCTTCAACTTCCAGAGGCGGGTCTCCAACGACAGCCAACTGTTCTTCCATAACCCATTGTATGTTTTTAGAGACATCCCAAACCTCTTTCAGCGCCTCGATGGCGGCGGCTTCCCCCCGCAGCAGGACAAAAGCCGGGGGCGCCGGCAAAAAGCGCAGGACTGCCTGATAGGCCTGCCCGGAGTCCAGCACCAATCCCTGATTTGGTTTCAGGCGGCTCTTTTGGGCGCCGATAGCTTCCAGCATGGCTGTGCCGACAGGCCGGCTTTCCGGCGCAGCCGTTTGGATTTCCATTTCTACCGGTTGGGCGGGCTTGATGGGAATACCGTGAATAGCGCCGCATTTCACCATCCACTGCCCGTTTTCGAGCATTAGTTCGTATCGGTTGGGTGTACCCAGTGGAGAACCCTCCAGGAACCGGGTGTAGGGGTCAAAACTGCCGATGGTTTCAAACTGAGGCATTTGCTCCCTACCAAATTTTTTGACGATCTTTTGTACAGTTGAACGGGCGCGCACAAAGAGGTCGGCATAGTTGATATTGCCCTGGGCGCCCTTTAGTGCTTCAATGAGGCCTGAAGTAAACAAGCCGCCGCCGGGCAGGTCGCCGGCCTTTTGCACGCTCTCGCAGGCGGAAAGCAGTACATGAGGCGCCACCGGTACCTCAAAGCCTTTCATCTTTTTCCATTGGTTATAGTAGAAACCATCCAGGTAGGAATCCAGTTGGCGGATAAGGGAAGCGTTCGCCCGGGAAGTGGCGCGCAGGCTGTCGTAGTTGCGGCTCTTCAGGGTAAGTTCTTCTTCAATATCCCGGGTGCCGGAGCCGGAGTGGCAGCAATCCAGTGAAACGACCAGATGAGGGCTGCCTTTAGGTTGCCCATCCGCGTCCTGTGTTGCCACTTCGTGCAACAGAACGGCCAGTTCTTTATCCGCCAGATGGAGGTGGCCATCTTCGGGCCCGGACTGATAGCAAACCAGGGTCTGGTCTTTTCCATTCGGCTCGATCTCCAGGAATTCTTCAGCGGTAAATTCCTCAGAGCCGTGGCCGCTGTAGTGGAACCATACCACATCATCGGCGCCGGCTTGGCGCAGGAATTGTCGAAAGCCCCGAATGATATTGTTATAAGTAGCTTGTTCATTTTCCAGCCGGCAAATTTTTAAAGGGCCATGGTGCTTCACCGGCAATCCATTTTTTATCTCTACCAGAGCTTCCCCTTGCCCAACAGTGCTGGCCAGGTAGCTTTCAACCTGGTCCAGGTCCTTGATGCAGCCTCCCAGGGCGGGTATTGGTGGTGGATACTCGTTGATTCCGATGAGCAGGGCTAAGGTGTGTTTCATGAGTGCAGGTGTATATATAGGTGGCTAAGTTGCGGGCATTCCTTCCTTTATTCCTTTCCCCTCCTCAGCCATTCCCCTCCCATTTTTCCAGGCTTAGCAGGAAATCATCCTTTCGGCGGCGGGAAACACTGATGGCCTTGCCATCGCTCATGATCACATACCCCCCCTCGTTTCGGATGTATTCCGTCATTTGATTGAGGTTGATCAGATAGGAGTTGTGTACCCGGCAGAAGCCCTGGATTTCCAGTTGTTCTTCCAGCCAGGATAGGGTTTTGGTGAGGCGTACCTCCTTCTTGCCCACCAGATGCAGCACGGCTACATTGTCTTCCGCCTGTGCATAAACGACATCCTGTACCTCTAGGAATTGCATTCCCGTAGAAATAGGAAATCCAAATTTGCTGGGCGCCGGCCCGGCCACTACCGGTGGGTGGGTGGCCGGAAGGTGTTGCATAATTTTGGCCCGCGCCTTGGCGACGGCCTCCTGCAATTCATCTACCTGTACTGGTTTGACCAGGTAATCCAGCGCATTGTTTTTGATAGCTTGTATGGCGTATTCATCGTAGCTGGTGGTGAAGATCAATTCGAAAGAAGGGTGCTTAATGGCTTTTAGCACGTCAAAGCCGGTCATATCACCCAACATAATATCCAGGAAAAGTAAGTCCGGAAGGTGAGTTCGGATTGCACTTATGGCCTCCTGGCCACTCAGGCATTCGGCTATGATCTCCAGGCCGGGGCAGTGGTTTTGCAGCTTCCATCGCAGGTTTTCCATGCCGGAGGGCTCGTCTTCAACAATAATGGCACGTAAGGGCTTCATCAGTTGTATAGGTTCTGGTTCATTGATAAATTTCGCGGGTTTAAACCACTTCAAAGTGGGAAACACGAATGGTTCTTACTGTCAAGGTTCTGGCCTTAAGTTGACTGCGAAATTTGTCAAAGAATGTTGGTTCATAATGAAAGTTAAATATAAGAAACTTTGTGATGGCTAAGTCTGACACCAATGGGAAATTGGCGCCCGACAGCGGGCCTCGGGCGGCAGTTTCCCACTGGCGTCCGAGTTTTTCGAGGTATTTATATCAAAATTACAGGTTCTTTTTCAGTTAGTAAACAGCCTTCTGATAAGTGGTGAGGTTGGGCGGGTAGTGTGCCGGATTTGTCAGTTAGGTGGTTGCTTACCTTTTCATTTACCTGTTGATTTTCATCATTGTGGATCAGGAGAGATAGCTGTATCCTGACGGAAAACAAGAATCATGAACCCTCCATTCAACCGGGAACAATTTCTGGAAGTATTCAGAGCCTATAATGAGGCCGTTTTTCCCGCTCAGTATTTTCTCTATCTCATCTATCAGGATATAGGGCTATTGGTTTCGGCGGTGATCGCCTGGGCGTTTTTCCTTTTGGGAAAAGGCAGGTGATCCTATTTGTTAACCCATTTCACCATCACCCTATCCCAACTTCACCAAATCCCTGAGTTCATCGTTGCCGAGCTCGCCGACCCACTGCTCTCCGGAGGCGACAGCCAGCTCGGCCAGTTCTTTTTTATTTTGCAGCAAGGTGTTGATTTTTTCCTCGAAGGTGCCCTGGGTAATGAAGCGGTGCACCATCACATTGCTTTCTTGTCCGATGCGGTAGGCGCGGTCGGTGGCCTGGCTTTCCACCGCCGGATTCCACCACAGGTCGTAGTGAATGACGTTGGCGGCGGCGGTGAGGTTCAGGCCGGTGCCGCCAGCTTTGAGGGAAAGCAGCATGATTCGGGTAGCGCGGTTATTCTGGAAATTCTCCACCATCGTGTCGCGCCCTTTGCGGCTGACGCCACCGTGCAGGAAGGGAACCTCCAGCCCGAATTCCGCTCTCAATATATCGATCAGCAGGTCTCCCATTTCCCGGTATTGGGTGAAAATGAGCGCCTTTTCACTATTGTCCAGGATTTGTTCCGTCAGGTTCAGCAGGAGTGTGGCTTTGCCCGAAAGGGCGGGGTCGGCCTTACCTTTTTTCAGGAAATGACGAGGATGGTTGCACACCTGCTTCAGGGCGGTGATCAATTTGAGAACCAGCCCCCGGCGATTGATGCCTTCGGCCTGTTCGATAGCCTTCATGGTGTTGTTCACCACGTTTTGGTAAAGGGCTGCCTGTTCTTTCGTCAGCTTACAATATTGATCCTTTTCGATCTTATCCGGCAGGTCGCTAATGATAGATTTGTCGGTTTTCAGTCGCCTCAAAATGAAGGGAGCGGTGATACGGCGGAAACGCTCCAACTGCTTTTGGTCCCGTTCCATCTCGATGGGGCGGGCATAATTGTCCTTAAAATACTTGAGGCCGCCCAGGTATTTTTTGTTGATAAAATCAAAGATGCTCCAGTATTCGCTGAGGCGGTTCTCCACCGGAGTGCCCGTCATCGCCATTCGAATGGGCGCCTTAATTTTTTTTACCGCCTTACTTTGAGCGGTTGCAGGGTTCTTGATGTTCTGTGCCTCGTCAATGACGGCCGCCAGCCACTTTTTTCGTGCCAGTTCGGCCCCTTCCGAACGCACCACTCCGTAGGTGGTGATCAAGAGGTCGGCATTTTCCAGAGGTTGGAGGCTACGGCTGGGGCCGTGGTAGACGTGAGCGGACAGGCCGGGGGCAAATTTCTGTATCTCTTTATACCAGTTGGTCAGCAAGGTTGTCGGCACGATGGCGATGGCTTTCTGATCGCCCAGAGATCCTTCCTCTTTGAGTTTGAGCAACGTGGCAATGACCTGAAGCGTTTTACCCAAACCCATGTCATCGGCGATGAGGCTGCCGAAGCCGATTCGGGCATTTTTATATAGCCATTCAAAGCCTCTTTGCTGGTAGGGCCGCAAAGTCGCCTCCAGCCCTTCCGGCTTGGCCACAGGCCCGCCCGACAGCAAGTCATCCAACAAATTCCGGGCGGCAGGGCTAAGTTCGATGGGCGCGCCGTCATAGTCTTCCGCCAAGGCTGCCTGGAGTAGTTCCTGGCCGGATAGGGCCGGAGGGTTTTCCAGCTTATCCAAAAGGGCTTTCACCTGCTTTTCATCGAAATAAGCATATTGATCCTGCAGTTTTACGATACCAGACAACTTACTGGCCAGTTTTTCAAATTCCTCATAGCTCAGCTGCTGCCCGCCAATGGCCACCCGCCAGTTGAAACGCAGCAAAGTATCCATGTTGATGACTCCACTGCTCACCACTTTTCCCTCCGGGCCCGCATCCAGGCTCAGGGAAAGCTGAGGGCGCAGCAACTTACGCAGGCCTTTGGGCAGCAGGACTTTTATGCCGAACAGGCGAATGACCGGTAGGATTTCAAACAGGACCTCGACAAATTCTTCCGGGCCAAAGTTTAATTTTTCTTTTCCTTCAGATGCGATCAACCGGCTCAGTTGGGGAAAAAATTCCGTGAGCATTGCCAGGTTGCGTAGCAAGCTAACTCTTTCCGAAGCGTACTGTTCTTTATCAAAGATCTGCGCCAGGGGAATGAGTGGAGATAACGCTTCCCTTTTGTCTTCGAAAGCCAGCTGGACTTCAAAAAGGCCAGTTTCATCACTGAATTGAAGGGCGGGAACGAGATATCCTTCCGCAATGAAAAACCGGTTGAGCCAGAGCTGAATGGAATTGGGATATTCCCGGGTTTCAAAAGTATCGAAGGTCGTCGAGACGCCCAGAAAGAAGAGGTCGCCGATGGGGTCCTCCCCCAGGTAATAATCTCTGCCGTGGTGGTGGTGCACGAAATAATTAAGCACCACCGATATCAGGCGGTTTATGCCTTCCTCCCGGAGGCAGGGAAAGGAGTGTTCATCGATTTCGAATTGCAACAAGCCCGCTTCTAGCTGGCTTCCAAGCAGAGCCAGGCAGTTTCGCACCTGTTCATTGAGGATGGCCGGCAGCCATTGAATGATGAATGCCCCATCTTCTACTTCCATCATCTGCGGGACAAAAGCGTGTCGCTCCAGTAGTGCCATAGCAGTGCGCCCTGCCCAGAACAATTGCTGGAGGGAGGGAGAAAGATGTTCTACTTTATCAATTGGAAGTTTCCACAACCATTGGAAAAGTTCTTCCTCTTCTTGAAACGCACCGAGCAACTGTCCGTCGGCAGCCATCATCTCCGCTCTCAGAAAAATAAGTTCCTCATCCAGGAAAATGGAAACCCTTTCTACTTGTTCGGGGTAGAAAGCGTGCGCCAGGGGTTCTGTATCTTCGGCGGTAAAGGTTTCCAGCTCTTTGCCAATACTGCGGCTCACGGAGCGGTATGCCTGGCGCAACTCCTTCTTGAAATCACCTGCCGGAAAAAATACCGGCTGTTCGCCGAGGATGCGAAAGAGCGATTCCCCGATATCGGGAATGCGGGTAAAGTCTATCTCCGAATAAGCCGGCGCCTGGATTTGGCCAGGCTGCTGTTTTTCATTATTCTCTGTCCAGAGATAACTAGTCTTCAACACCTGGACTTTTTTATTAGCCCCGGCAGTGTACCCCACGCCTTCCAGTGCTTTGAAAAGGTCGAAGCCGTGCAGTTCAAAAACGAGAAAGGGGTCCTTATCGATCTCGTTGGCCACGAGGTACAGCACCGCCGCCAGGTGTTTGCAGGGCACCGCCCAATCCGGGCACGAACAACTGCCGTCGATATCCTTCCAGGAACCGGGAAAAATGTGTATACCTTGTTGGAGGCAAATTTCGTACAGCTCGGTCGGCAACTTACGGTTCAACAGCTGAGAAAGGAACAAAGGGTTACCCGTTATGGCTTCTACGATTCGGGCCTTGGTATGGGCGTCAAACCCTGGGATGGAAATTTTAACCCGGTAGGGTTGCCGGCGGGAGCCCTGAACCTGGGCGCTAATGTGATTTTTATCGATGGAAATGGCCGTTACCGCCCCCTTGTTGGCATAGGTACGCCCTCGGGGCAGGCGGTTGGAAAAATCGATGTCGTTCAGGGCGTTCAACCATTGCTGGCCCCACCAGGTAGTGCCGTACGATCTTCTCATAAGGTGTAATTGGAAATGCGCTTAAGATATCCCCTTTCCCCCGCTCCCGGTTCCGGCGTTTGGCTGAGTTGTCTGTCTTCTGAGCCCATAGTTGTTATGTAATGCTGTTTTTATCCTAGGCTTTAATACCAGGACAATTAAACCCACAAGCTTGAATCTACAAAATTTTTCCATGGAAAAAATGGAGCGCCTGCTCAAGATTCTTTTCCCCTGCCGGGCTCAGCCCTTCCTCCAGCCCCCAGGCATGGCCCTCAATGCCTAACGTATAAGCATCCGGCGCTTCGCCGTACAACTCCTGGCACAGTGCCACCACCGATTCGGGATCTACGGCGTGGGTGGTAAAGCCAAAAGTGGCCACGGGCAGGCAGGGTTTCCAGTAGAAACCACCTTCCACCTGCCGGTGAAGGGCATCTACAAAGATGACGTTCTCGTAGTTGCGGATCACATCCGCGTCTTCTACCTGAAGCTGATAGCGGTAGGCCAGCTCCCCGGTAAAGCAGCCCTCCTTTTGGATGGCATCCAGGAAAGCCCAACCCAGGCCGTCATCGCGGCGGGCGCTGTTGCCGATGCCGATGAGGAGGGTGTTGGAGCTGTTCAGTTTATTGATAAGTGCGGACATCGTCTTTTAGCCCAAATCAAGTCAGGCTCCTTTTGATTTTTGATCTCGGATTTTTGACGTTTGATTTTTGATGTTCTCTACAAGGACCCTCCTTGGTGTAGCCCGCAACCGCCAGGCCAAACATCAAGAATCGCACATTAGAAATCAGAAATCCCCGGCCCAATTGCCAAGAGTTATATAAAATCACCCTTTACAGCGCTCACTCAGCACCTTCCCCTCATGATCGAGAATGGAAACCTGCAGCGGCATTTTCCCCAGGGCGTGGGTGGCGCAGCTCAGGCAAGGATCGTAAGCCCGAATGGCCACCTCGATCTGATTGAGCATGCCTTCGGTGATCTCCGGTTTATCACTAATGACGTTCTGGGCTACCCAGCGCACCGCCCGATTCATGGGCTCGTTGTTGTGGGTAGTGGAGACGATGAGGTTACACTTGGTGATCATACCTTTTTCATCCACTTTATAATGGTGGATGAGCGTACCCCTCGGCGCCTCGATGATTCCGATGCCTTCCGTGCGGAGCGTCCCTTCCCGGACCAGGTCGTTGCCGAGTATGGTTTGGTCCAGTAACAGGCCTTTGATCATTTCCGCACAGTGCAGCATCTCGATGAGGCGCGCCCAGTGGGAGTGCATAGTGCAGTTATTCGGCAGGCCATTGGTATAACGCCGAAACTCTTCCCACTCCTGGTGGGCCAGCGGACTGGGGATGCCGTTACATACATTCAGGCGGGCCAGCGGGCCTACCCGGTTCCATCCCCGCTTTCTGCCCAGGTGCTTCAGGTAGGGGAATTTCATGTACGACCATTTTTCTACCTCCTCGGTGAAGTATTTGAGGTAATCGTTGTTGGGCACATCGTTGAGCGTTATCCGGCCTTCTGCATCTATGGCCCTTAGGCGGCCGTGGTAAAGTTCCAGTTCTCCTTCGGGGCCGACCAACGCCAGGTGCCCGGAAGGATAGCGGGCAAAATGGTCCAGCAACTGGAAGTGCTGGTCGTGGTATTGCTTGATGAAGTTTACCATTTCCAGGGACCATTCTATCATGGTGTCTGCAGAAGGCGTTTCGTTATCTTGTAGCAGGTAATCCCTCTCTTCCGGAGTAAAGGTTTTGTGTACGCCTCCTGGCACGGCGGCAATGCCGTGTATCTTCTTACCGGCGATCGCCTTGATAATTTCCTGCCCAAATTTACGCATCAGGATACCCTTGCGGGCCAGTTCCTTGTTTTCGCGAGCTACCGCCACCACATTGCGCTGCTCCGGCGGCGCCTCGAAGCCGAACAGCAGGTCGGGGGAAGCCAGGTAAAAAAAGTGCAGAGCATGAGACTGGAATATCTGTCCGTAGTGCAACAGGCGCCGTAGTTTGGTGGCGGTTGGTGACAACTGCTCTGGTTCCAGCCCAACCAGCTGGTCAATGGCCTTGGCGGCTGCGAGGTGGTGACTCACCGGGCAGATACCACAGAGACGTTGCACCAGCAGGGGGGCTTCCCAGTAAGGGTGGCCCTGTACAAAACGCTCGAAACCCCTGAATTCGACAATATGGAAAAAGGCATCCTCCACATGGCCCTTTTCGTCCAGATGAACCGTGACCTTACCGTGTCCTTCTACCCTGGTAACAGGGTCTATGATGATCTTCTTTCCCATGAGTTAGTCATATTTGAATTCGGAGTACAAAATAGAGTATTGATCGCCCCAAAGCAGATTCTTCACCGCCTTCCAAATATGCTCAGGATTAGGCGGACAGCCTGGAATGAAATAGTCGATCTTGACGATCTCATTGCAGGGATATACCTTGTCCAGTATCTTAGGCAGGTCCTCATGATAAGGGACGATGTGCTCTCCTGCAACGGTGGTAATGGAATTCAGGTAGGCCTCCTCCAGGCATTCCTCAAGGGGGATCATGTTGCGCATGGCCGGCAGGCCTCCCCAGATGGAGCACTCGCCCACGGCTACCAGGATGTCGCACTTCCTGCGGAACTCGCGCAGGGTTTCCACATTCTCGGAATTGCAACAGCCTCCTTCGATCAGCCCGATGTCACACTGTTGGGTGAACTTCTTGATGTCATTGATCGGTGACTTGTTGAACTCCACCACTTCCAGCAGGTCGATGAAGCCAAGGTCGATATCCAGCATTGACATGTGGCAGCCGAAGCAGCCGGCCAATGAGATGGTGGCAATGACTTTCTTCTCCTTTGCGGCTTTGACCGCCGCTTCGACCACCGCCTTTTTGGCCTGCTCTTCTTTCTGAACGGATTGGTTATCGAATTGGCGGTCCCCAAAGGGTTTGGCCATGCTTTTTCCCCGCACCAGGATAGCCCCGGTGGGGCAGAGTTGCATCGCAGCCAGCGCTTCCTCGCGGGTGAGTTTTGCTTCCTGTTCGTAGTCGATGCCGACCACTGTCTCATTGCCCCGGTTGCAAAGGGAGAATACCTGTTTTCCCTCCTTCGTCAGCACCTCTTCCACACAACGATGGCACTTCACACAACGGTTGTGTTCAATGATCATCCGTTTGGGGTGAAAGTCAATAATGCGGTCTTTGAAGAGGTGAGGAAAGCGGGAGATGGAAACGCCCATTTCGTAGCCCATGTGTTGCAGGCTGCAATCGCCACTCTTTTCGCAGGCCGGGCAAAAATGGTTGCCTTCGGCGAACATCATTTCCACGATGGCCTTTCGGGTATCTTCCATTTCGGGTGTGTTTACCCGAACCTCCATGTTTTCTTTCACCTTTTGCATACAGGCCGGCGCCGGCTTACCGTCGATTTCACAGATGCAGACGCGGCAAGTTCCCAGGGGTGGGTCGATGTGCTCGTAGTAGCATAGGGAAGGAATAAAGATGCCATTTTCCCGCGCTATCTGGACGAGATTTTGACCCTCCTTGGCCGTTATTTCTTTTCCGTCAATTTTTATGGTTACCGCCCCTTTTGTTGGCTGTTTTTTCTTTCGCTTAGCTTTTGAATTTTTCATATGCTTCGGTTGCCTTTGTTAGGTCAAATTTCCTGTTGAAGCCGTCGCTCTGCTTCACCTCAAAATATTCAGGGAAGGTGTCCAGCGCTTTGATCAGCGTATTGGTGGCCGTTTTCCCAAGGCCGCAACGGCTGGCTATTTGCATGATGTGCCCCCACTGCCGGATATCTTCATAATCGGAGTTTTGAGCCAGCCCCAGCTTCATTTTTTCCAGCTTCCGCTGCAGGATAAAATTACCGGCCCGGCAGGGTGTACACACCCCGCAAGACTCTTCTTTGAAGAAGGTGGTGAAGTTGAGCAGTATCTGCAGGATGTCTCGATGTTTGCTGAACACCATGAACGCACCACCGCAGGAAAGGTCCTCTTTGGAGAAGGCACGCTTCTTGTCCGCCATGGAAATGCATTCTCCGGACGGGCCGGAAACCTGCATGTAGTAAGGGGCGTCGGCCTGGCAGAGTTTCAGCAACTCTTCCACCGTCATTCCGTATTCGATCTCATAGACCCCGGGCTGATGGCAGTCGCCGGATACGCTGATGAGTTTGGTTCCTGGAGAAGTCGCCGTACCTGCCTTGAGGAAATGGTCGGCGCCCAGCTCCAGGATGCGGGCGGCGGCGCAAAGCGTTTCCACATTATTGACCACGGTGGGCAGGCCGAGGAAGCCTCGCTCGATGGGGTAATACTGTTTGACCCGGGCCTCACCGCGTTTGCCTTCCATTGAGTTGAGCATGGCCGTTTCTTCACCGACGACGTACGAGCCGGCGCCCAACTGCAGGCGGATATCGAAGTCAAAGCCTTCTATGCCGGCTACGTTTTTACCCAACAGGCCCATGCGGTAAAAGCGTTCAATATCTTTTTCGAGTTTGGCCTTCATCCAGCTATATTCTGCCCGCAGATAAAGGATGCCTTCGCGAGCGCCCACGGCATATCCGGCGATGGCCATCCCTTCAATTGCAAGGCTGGGCATAGCGTTCATCAGCACCCGGTCTTTGAAGGTTCCCGGCTCTCCTTCATCGGCGTTACAGACAATGTATTTGGGGCCGGCGGGTTGCTGCCGGCAAAGGCCCCACTTCAGGCCGGTAGGGAAAAAAGCGCCGCCCCGCCCGCTGAGCTTGGAGCGGTTGATCTCTTCAATGACCTGCTCCGGGCTCAGGCCTCTCAGCTTCGTGATGGCATTACCCGGGAAGTACTCCCGGAAAAATACCGCTCGTTTTCCGGGCGGTACGTAGCGAATGTTATCCTCCACTTCATCGCATACCTCCTCGATGGGTACACCTTGTTTTATTTTGGCGATCACCTGCCTGACCTTCAGCGTGTTGAGGTTGGTGAAGGGGAGGAAGTTGATCAGTGCTGCCGGCTCCTGGTCGCTCAGGCCGATACAGGACGTTTCAAAAAGGCCAAACATCCCACTGGGGTCAACCTCGCCAAAGCGGGCGCCGGTTTCCCGCTCGAAGGCCTCCCGGACGCGTTGAAAGCCCTTGAATTCCGAAACAATACTGTTGTTGAGATAAATGGTGAACTTGCCCGCCGGCCGGCGGTGGAAGAAGTGGTAAAAGGAGATGACTCCTTCCAGCTCGATAGAGGATATGTCAAACTCCTTTGAACATTGCTCGAGGTCTTCATCGCGAATGTATCCATGTTGATTTTGATATTCCCAAAGAGTGTCGAGCAGTTCAGGATGAGCACGTCGGTTAGAGAAGGCTTCTGCTTCCATATTTGAGTTTTTATTTCTGGCTCTTTTGTAGCCGAAATGGAGGAACCCAAGCGCATATTAAGACTAAGTGACATTAGGCCTAATGACATTATTCACTTTGCCGGGTGATTATTCTCATCGGAATTCCGGGCCTGATTTCGAAAATTTGTGCCGTCGCCTTAGTCAAAACAGGAATGGCGGGTTCGTCATTCAACA
>JAGQXQ010000089.1:872-1501 GCA_020436535.1 Phaeodactylibacter sp. | reverse complement strand
ATTCTTTAACCTGGTACAACAATCGCAAAGCATGTTTAAAATAAAATCTCCTGGTACAAAAGAAGCTGATATGGACAAGAATAGTAAAAAAGCCAAATACCCGGGTGTTCGCGTTGCAATGGATGGGAATACTGCCGCCATTATGTGCGAACGGGAATCTACGGATGCTGCGGGCGCTTACCCCATTACGCCCTCTACCCAAATGGGGGAATACTGGGCTGAAGAAGCAGCCAAAGGGCATTTGAATATTTCTGACCGGCCATTGATTTTCATTGAACCGGAAGGGGAACACGCGGCAGCGGCGGTTACCGCCGGCCTTTCTATGACGGGCTTGCGAGCGGCCAATTTCTCTTCCGGGCAGGGTATTGCCTATATGCATGAATCGCTTTATGCCGCCGTCGGGAAAAGACTGACCTACGTTCTCAACATCGGGGCCAGGGCCATGACCAAATCGACCTTGAACGTTCACGCCGGCCACGACGATTATCATGCCATAGATGACACCGGCTTTTTTCAGCTTTTTGCCAAAAAAGCGCAGCACGTAGCCGATCTGAATATCATTGCTCATAAAATTGCCGAATTGGCATTAAACCCCGGCATAGTGGCGCAGGATGGTTTTTTAACTACCC
>JAGQXQ010000089.1:0-817 GCA_020436535.1 Phaeodactylibacter sp. | reverse complement strand
GGCCGGATGATATCATTGATACCCCAACTGCCGCTCAACGGATCATTTACGGCGATACTCGCCGGCGCATACCGGAACTCTGGGATGTCGATAATCCAGTGATGGCGGGGATCGTCCAGAACCAGGATTCCTACATGCAGAGTGTGGCTTCGCAACGGCCTTTCTTTTTTGATCACATCCAGGATTTGGCGGACCAGGCATTTGAAGCGTTTTATCAACTCACCGGGCGCCGGTACGAACGCGTCATGTCTTACCGGGCCGATGACGCCGACTATCTGATCCTCGGGCAGGGAAGTGTAGTGCCCAGCGCCGAAGCAGTAGTAGACTATATCCGCAAGACCCGCGGAATCAAGGTGGGCGTAGTGGACCTGGTCATGTTCCGGCCGTTCCCGGCCGACCTGATCGGGAAATTCTTAAAGGGTAAAAAGGGGGTTACGGTTCTGGAAAGACTGGATCAGCCATTGGCGGCCGACCTTCCCATTGTTAGGGAGATACGCGCCGTATTGACCAAGTGTATTGAAAACGGGGCCAATAAGCAAGATACGCCTTATCCAGGCCTGGCAAGCTATAGCCCTTCGGACATTCCTTCTTTGTATTCCGGTTCCTTTGGAATGGGAAGCCGCGATCTGCAACCGGAGGGTATCATTGGGGCCATTGAAAATATGTTGCCGGAAGGAAAACATAAAAAGCAATTTTATTTATCGATTGATTTTATCCGGGATGTCCCCTTTACACCCAAGCAAAGAGCCTACCAGGAAACCATTCAGGAAGCTTACCCGCACGTTAAAGAGTTGGCGATCCATGGATCGGAAAACCC
>JAGQXQ010000088.1:6285-12098 GCA_020436535.1 Phaeodactylibacter sp. | reverse complement strand
GCATTGCCCCCGCCCGGCAGCAGTTCATAGATACACTGCAGGTTGGCCTGGCTGATCGTGACGGAGCGATAGCCCACTACTCCTGTTACCAATGGCCCGTTCGACAGAATACTCTGCAGGATCTGGGTGGTGGTTTGTCCGTTGAAGGAGCCGCCCGCATTACCCCAGAATCCCTGGGTAAAGCTGCAAGCCAGCTGGCAATTCGGATTGGGCGTATGCACACAATAACCGGTATACGGGTTACAGGAATCGATGGTGCAGGGGTCTCCGTCGTCGCAATTTACCCCATAACACGGGTTGCAATTGGGGTCGGGCTTGTGGATACAAGCACCGGTATAGGGATTGCATGAATCGATGGTGCAGGGGTCTCCGTCATCACAATTTTTGGGTTTGTGGATACAGGCACCGGTGTAGGGGTTGCAGTAATCCATCGTACAGGGGTCGCCGTCATCGCAATTGACGCCCTGGCAGGGAGTACAGTTGGGGTCGGGTTTGTGGATGCAGGCGCCGGTGTACGGGTTGCAATAGTCGATGGTGCAAGGGTCGCCGTCATTACAGTTTTTGGGCTTGTGGATACAGGCGCCGGTATTGGTGTCGCAGTAGTCAATGGTGCAGGGGTCTCCGTCGTCACAATTTACGCCCTGGCAGGGATTGCAGTTGGGGTCGGGTTTGTGGATACAGGCGCCGGTGTACGGGTTGCAGTAGTCGATGGTGCAGGGGTCGCCATCATCACAGTTTTTAGGCTTATGAATACACTGCCCGGTCTGTGGGTCGCAATAGTCAATGGTGCAGGGGTCGTCGTCATCACAACGAGGCAGGTGGACACATTCGCCGGTCTGTGGGTTGTAAATATCTTCTGTACAGGGGTTGCCATCGTCGCAGCACACCTCCCGAACATGGTGGCACTGCCCGTTGGGCCCGACGTAGTCCGTCGTATTGGGGTCGTTGTCATCGCAGTCAATCAGGTCGTGGCGGCAGTTACCCCAGCTGTCGCAGTAGTCTACGGTGGCGGGATTGCCATCATCACAATTTTTCGGAAAGTGCAGGCAGTTGCCGTTGATGTCCAGGACGTCCACTGTGCAAGGGTCATTGTCGTCACAATCCATATCACTACAATCTACCCGGATGTGAAAGCAATTGCCGCAGATGTCTTCGACATCTATCGTACAGGGGTCGTTGTCGTTGCAACTGTTGAGCGCTGCCTGGCTGAAGGCAGGTACAGCTGTCACCAGCATCAATGCGGTAAAAAGGAGTAATTTGTTAATAGTTTGCAAAATCATAGTGAGTTTTTTTACTGAGATGAATTAATTATGTGAAGTGATTGACATGAAAATTTTCTTTGCCAGGAAGACAAAATGCCTCCGGCAGGAATATCAAAACCAGCTTCCGGTAGCTGCGTGGAAGGCAATGAGCGTTTATTCAATTTTGTTTTCAGCCCGAAGCTTGCCCGGCAGTACAGGCGGGTATGAATTTTGAACAAACTCTAAATGAAGGGCAATTGCGCCAAGCCTCTAATTACCTGGCCCGGCCTGTTCAACTGTGCCTATTTGTGGAAATGGTGGATTGGATCGGATTGGAACCGAATTAATAGTTTTTGTAACGGGGTAGAGGAAAAAGCTTGCGTTGCTTTTAGGGTGTTATTTAATATGTTCTATCACGGAAGACTATTTTATAAAAATAAAATTTGTTTAGGACAAATAAAAGAATAGCTGCATAAAAATTCTTACAAAGGCCCGGGCGCCTATTTTTTTCCTAGTTGCCGGGCGCTGAACCACAGTTTATCCCGCTTATCCGGGTCCCCATTATAATTGACAGTTATCTCTTCGCCGGCGGCTATATCCCGCAGAGCGTAGAAATCGAGCGTGAGGCCGGTAAGGTCCGCCCGGTACTCGGCATTGGGCTCGAAAGAATGGTTATAGAGGGAGCCGTATCCCAGCGCTATCGCACACTGGCCATCCTCTTCTCCCCAGACAAAGTAGTAATCGTACAGGCCGGTCTCGTCAAGGTGCCGGCGGTGGTTACCGGGTAGTACAATGACGGGGCATACCTCGATAAGAGAGCCCTCCGCAATGGGCGCCGCCGTGAAAACGCCCCTGCCGCCCAGCGGGCTTAGGGTTATGAAGAGGGAATCGATGCGTTGCATGGTTGTGTTTTGGTGTATCGGTGGTTTGGCGACGTGTAGAACATAATCGCTCCCCACCCGGCCTCCGTCCTTGACGCCAACCCGTTCAAAGACCAGTTAACTGCTCCAAGATAAAAGGATCCGCCAATATAACAAGAAATCTATAGGTAGGCATTAGGTACAAAACCTATATTTGTGTTCAAATTGCAGGAAGGGAAGCCATTGAACGCACAACTGTTTCAAACATAAAAATAGACGCGATGAAGATTGATAAAAGCCCGGAAATGCGGCAGAAAGAAGCCCGGGTCGAAGAACTGGAAGCCCAGGCCAAGCGGACGCGCACGACGCTGAAGAGCCTGAAGACGCGCCTGCAAAATATGCAGGAACGGGTAGAGGAGGTCCACCGGGAGCTATTCAATAAGGCAACGCAGTTGCAGGATCGGTTGATTAAAGGCATGAAAAGCCTGGAGCAATTGATTGCGAAGCTACGCAAGGATAAGCGCTTCAACCGGCAGGACAAAGCCCTGATCGAGGAGATGTACCGCGGCTTTGCCGGCGGGATAGGGGAAGAGATGCCGGACCTGGAAGCCCAGGCCGCCGAGCGTGCTCAGAGCCAGGAAGAAGACGCCAAATTCCGGGATGCCTTTAAGGAGTTTCGGGTGGAGCCGCCCACCGAAGAACAACGCGATATCCGGAAGGCCTATCTGCGCCTTTCCAAACAATTTCACCCCGACCGCGCCCGCAACAAAAAGGAAGCGGAGCAGTTTCATCAGTTTCAACAGCAGGTCAATGAGGCCTATGAAAAACATGATATTCAGGCTCTGCTCGATATGGAGCTGCTCTTTGGCGAAACGGCTGACGAAGCCATAAATGAAGGAGCCGCTACGGTTGATGTGCTGGACCTCAAGATCAGCCGCCTCGAGCATCAGCTCGATCTGCTGCAACAGCAGCAGGAACGCCTGAGCCAGGAGATCCGGCAGCTGCGCAAGAGCGATATGGGCCAAATGCTGACCGAAGTGGATGGCCTGCAACGGGCCGGCTTTTCGTTGGAGGATGGAATGGGGCTGCAACAGCTGGAGCCCGTTGTGGAAATACTGGAAGCCTTCGAAGCGGCCCTTCGGGATACGGATAAACGAGGCGAGATGTCTCCGCTGTTCGACGATATTATGGCGCAGGCCCAGGCTTCCATGGACCCCCTTCAGGCGATGATGAATGAGATGATGGGCTACGAAGAGGATGATATGGACGATCTGTTCTGGGATGAAGAGGAGGAGTATTATCCCAACCCGAACCCCCTATTCCCTGTCGGAACCTATGTGCGCATTCAAGAGGAAGAGGAAATTGAATATTTTGTCGAAAATACTCTGGTTTCCTTCAGCCTGAAGGGCTTGACCGGTATCGTTTCAGAGGCGGTGCTCGATGAGGATGAACCTTTTTACAGCGTAGTGCTGGATATCGCTT
Source organism: Phaeodactylibacter sp. (assembly GCA_020436535.1). Lineage (GTDB taxonomy): Bacteria > Bacteroidota > Bacteroidia > Chitinophagales > Saprospiraceae > JACJXW01. The sequence continues at coordinate 8,515 of JAGQXQ010000088.1, read as the reverse complement.
CCATGAAGCGGCTGCCCGGCCCTTATATTGCCCAACTGGGAGGGGCGTTTAATGTCATCGATTTGCTGGAGGAAGAATCTCTGGTGGAGGAAAAGCGAAAGAAAAAAGATACACTGAAAAAGGTGCAACTGGCGTATCGAACTTTGCTGTACCAAAATATCTTCTCCGAACTGCCGCCGGAACAGGATCAGCGGTTGCAGGCCATCCTGCTGGCCCATCCGGAAAAGAACGATGAAGCCAACTGGCTGGCCTACCTGGAGCAACATCTTTCTTTTCCGTTCGAAGCGTCCACCTCTGGGGATTTTGCCCACTGGCGCCGTGGCCGGAAAGCCACCATACTGTCCTACGGCGGCTTCTCCCCTGAGTATGGCCTCATCGTGCAGGCGCGGATCGGCCGGGAAACGGACTTTGTGCCGCTGGCGGAATTTAATGGCCCTGCCGGTAGCAAGATCGGCGAGGTGCTTGAGGATTATCAGGAGTGGTTTTTGATGGTGTTTTAGGCGCCTCCCCGATGGGGAGAGAGAGGCTTTGGATGGTTAATTGGCTAAATTGTTATAAGTGGTCGGACATATTTAAATTACGTTTAAACTTTTCTTCGTCCCACCGGATCGGAGAAATTCCTCCCCCTCCGGGGGAGGCGCCGAAGGCGGAGGGGGTTTAGCCCGTCGGGAGAAGCCTCCCCCACTCCCCTCCGAAGGAGGGGGAGTGATTCTTCGATTGAGTAGTTGGGAGAAAAAAATTATCTGTAACCTAAATGTGTCCGACCACTTATTGTTGCCGTAGGGGCTCGTACAGCGCCCCCCCTTAGGTTCTGCGTTAGCCCGTCCATCGTCCACCCCCAAGCTCCTTCTATGCCATCAAAGTTCCTGCCGGAAAATCCGGCTCATCATGGCGTACAATTCGGGGTGGTTGTGCTCAAACTTTTCGGGCTGGGAGAAGAAGTATTCGGCGACAACGCTGAGAAATTCTGCCTCGTTGGTGGCGCCGTAGGGGTTGATATCCGAATCCTCCTCTCGGATTTCTGCGATCTCATGGTGCATCAGTTTGAGCCAGGGCATTACATACTCCTGTGGAATGAGCACTTCCGGCATGCCGTCGGTGGCGCCATCCGCCTTATCCAGCAGGTGGATAAATTCGTGGATGCCTACATTCTGCCGCCGCTCCGGATGGGCGAAACTGTCGCGCAGGGCAGGCAGGGAGAGGATCATCATGCGGTTCATCGCCCCGCTTCCCACCATGCCGATGATATCGCGTTGCGCCGCCTTCACCTGATAGTCTTCATCAAACGTATTGGGGTAGAGCAGCACCTCGTTGAGGTTGCGATAGCGCCAGCCGGGGAAGCCGAAGAGGGGGATCACGGCGCTGGCGGCCACCAGCAGGCGGTCGGCCTGCGTCACCTCCGTCTCCACCCCGGTGATGGTTATTTCCTCCAGGAATTGGGCGATGCTTTGCTCGAAACGCTTTTTGTCTGTTTTGGACAAGCGCCGATAGAAAGCTACCTCCTCTTCCAGCAGGCTCCGTTGCTCCACCGTCAGGGGCCGCACCTGCCGGCGGCGGATAAACCAATACCACGCCATCAAAGCGAGGAAGGCCAGGAGGAGGGTGGTGAGGAGGAGGGCGGGGGAGTCCATGTTTTTTTGTAAAGATAGAGAATTCGAAAATTTTAGGGGATTTCATTTTAAAGGTGGCTCCAACCTGCCGGGTTTAAGATTGCCTGCTTCTTCACTTAAGTCGGAGCGCAATAGAAAATTGCACCCCGACAAGGCGCCGACAGCACCATAGCTCTGCAACTATCCAACAATACCCCAAGTCCCCGTAAAGCTAACCATCCAACAATCTACTTCCCCTCCTTCACCCGCTTCAACATCTTCCGCGCATTCTCCCCGGTACTGCCGTCCGGGTCCATCTCGATCGCTTTGGTGTAATATTCGATGGCTTTGTCCGGTTGGCCGTTGAGCCAGTAGGCTTCTGCCAGGCTGTCCCAGGTATTGGCCGATTCGGGGAAGAGTTGGGTGTTGAGTTGGAAAACGAGCAGAGCGGGTTCCAGCTGATCGCGGTTCATCAACCGGTAGCCGGTATCATTGAATTCCTTTTCAAAATCGAAAAAGCGGTAAACCGGGTCTTTGACCATTCTTTTAGCCTCGGCCTGTAGCTCATCCAGTTTGCCGGCCATGTACAGTTCGGTCAGGTAGGCCATGGGGTCCTTGATGAAGTTGTCGCTGGAGAAATT
>JAGQXQ010000088.1:0-6129 GCA_020436535.1 Phaeodactylibacter sp. | reverse complement strand
TTTGCTGTTGGGCAGTTCCACCCGGTTGTTGTCGCCGTAGAAGTTGATGTTCTCCGCGGTGGGTTCGCCCACGAAGATGGCATTGGTGTAGTTGTCCAGTTCGTTGACCAGATTCTGGCAGGCGGAGAAAGTGCGCCGCCCGATGATCACGAAGAGCTTGCCGGGCTGGTTGATCTTTTCGGTGCGGATGATGCCGGTGACGATGGGTTTGTTTTTGTAATTGTTGCCGCCGCCGTTGAGGCGCACGTCCAGCACCAGGCGCTCCACGTCGTTCTTTTCGATGAAATCGAACACCCGCTCGTAGAAGGCCGGAATGGCTTCTTCCGGGTCGTCCTGTATCTGGCTGTGGCGGACGTACACGGTTTTGTGCTCGGGCAGGTATTCGAAGTAGTAGATCTTGTCCAGGTCTTTCAGGTAGTACGGGGTTTTGCTGTTGTCGCGGGATGCCAGCCATTCGCTTCCCGGTTTGGTGAAGCCGTAGTCGTTATGAAAGTCATGGGCTTCCACAGCAGTGAAGGCCTGGTCGACAACCTTGCCGTCCTTTTCCAGGGTGAGGGTAATGGTATTTTTCAAAGTTTTGGTCACTCCTTGTGCGTGTAGCACTTCGGGAATACACAGGAAGGTGAGTCCATGGGCTTTGAAGAACTGATCGTTTTCCGCCGGTGTCACCGGCCGAATGGTAGCCAGGGCTTCCTCTATTGGAACGCCTTCTACCTTGAGCACTTTGGCGCCTAAAGCGCCTTCGTAATCTTTGTGTACGCCTTCTATGTAGATCCCGTCGTTAAACCAGTACAGGTTGACTGGCAACCTGTGATACTTCACCGGGCTGCCCCGAAAGCCGATAGTTGTATGCCCATACTGAAAGGAGGAGACAATGCGGGCCAGCCCGGCGAAGATCTCGTGCTCCTGGAGATCGGGAATTTCCCGGTGAAGCTTGTCCACTTCTGCATCAAATTCTTCGGCGGTGGTTTTCTTGAAGAGGAAGGGGTAATCTTTATGGACAGTATGCTGAAGGAAACGCAGGTCGGCCTGCCAGTCGGCAGGGGAAAGGGTGGTTTGGGTGTAAGCGCTGGAAATAAAGGTGCAAGCGAGGATGAATAAAGTTAGTTTTTTCATGGCTTTGCTTTTTGAGTAAAGATATGTTTGAAAGTTGGAGGTTGCATGGGGGAGTAAATGTGTAGGGGGCCGCCGAGTTGCGGGACGGGCTACCGTTCTAGCGTTGGATTCCGCATGCCCACCAGAAAAGTTAAGGTACCCAATTTCAAATGGACCAGGGTAGCGGCCAGAAATGCCAGGGCGATCAACAGCAGGGAAACCCGTATGGGGCGATGGAGCCGGCGAAATCTATCCGGAAATTCCAGTAAGCCTATCATCAGGCTGATACAGATCAGGAACATCGTCACTGCATACCCGAATAGGGTTTCCGGAGAATAGGAGTCATGCTGCCCCTGAAAAAAGGAGGTAAAACTGACCGCGATCAGCCCCAGTGAGATCAGTGCCGGGATATACAGTAACTCCAGCAGTGTAGCATTGAGAAAACCGCCTTTCGGTTCTCTCCGGGATATCAGCGTGAAAAAGATCCACCACAGAACAAAAACGATAGAAAGGGCCAGGGCGAAATTCAGCCAGGCCGACAGGCCCAGTTCTCTCATCCCACCGATGCCGTTCACTACACCGATAACCACTTCCCCGAAGACGATAATGGCAAACAACCCCAGACGCTCGAACATACTGGAAGACAGAGATGAAAACCAATAATTAATCTCATCTTGATTTGAGTTGTTGAAACGAATCTTTTCTTAACACACTCAAATTTGTAGCTGAAATTTCACTTTGGCAACTGGTAGATGTTCGGCATACTGATATCAGGACATCAAGTGGTTCTACACTGGCCTGGAGATTTACCCGTCTTCTTTTTAAAGGCCTTGTAATCTACAAAATAATTGAATAGTGCGATGAATAAAAAAAGTAGGGTGATCAATTCAGACTGGCCCCTTCCTCCCATAGCGATTCGCACCAATTCTATTCCCCAGATAATAATTATTGGTGCAATCAGGAAGATAAATTGCCATAACCAATTGATGTTGAGCAAGGCTGAATCTGAGTATTCATTTTTCACCAGGTTCCGATACCGCTGTGTTTCCATAAGAGCGATTACAAACACGGCTACCGTCAAAAAAAATGCATAGTATTGAAATGACATGTAAAATGCTTCCATTAATTCCCACCCCAGTACATCCAGAAGTGTAGCCTCATCAATCAGAAATAGCAGAATATTGATAATGGTCAGTCCGATCATAGCCTGAAAAACAAAGGCAAGTAAAAAGAATCCCAACAGCTTGTTGGCAAAACTTCGATGCTTCTTAGAAGTAATAAAAATCATACCTAAGAAAAGCCCTTGAATAACAGCAGCCCAAATTATTGTAATGATAATTGATTCCACACTGTTTCCAATAATTCATTTAAAATATGCAGGTGAATTTATAATATTCTAGATTGGTTTTGTTGCATGAATCAGCCCTAAAATGAAGTTGGCCTGGAGTTGTATATTTGGTTTCACCACAAGCTAAAAAGGTTCTTCAGTTTTATTAGGACTCTCTTACTCCTTCTTTTCAGCCGGCATTTCTCTGCCTCCCTGATTCAGGGTAAGCTCTCCGGTTTGTACCTATGTTTTTGAGATTTGTACTATTGTTTTTTCCCGCTTGCACAACTTTGAGCACCTGGTTTTTCTTCCAGTTTTTTTATGCGAATTACACGTAAAAAACAAATGCGGGGAATATTTCTTTATCTCGTGATAAAAAATTGAAATTCAAGTATTTATAAATGAATATTAAACAATAACACAAACCCAAAAACAATAGTACAAGTGCCAAAACAATAGTTCAAAACGGAAAAACAATAGTGAAAGCCCGCCGTCCCGATCCTCCCCAACTTTGCAATGTGTTCATTCACAATCATTCTTAAACAGATTTCGAAAAAAATACTTACGCACAAATAAAAATGTGCAGATCTCTAAATCACTTAAACTTCAGAATCATGAATGCTCAACCCATTGCCCGGAATTTTAACACTAGCAGATCCCCTTTATATACGGTAACGGAACAGGAAGGCCAATTCGAGGCTTCTACTCAGTCCCAAATGCAGATATTTGATGAAGAGCCACAATCGGACCAGGCCGTTAAAATGCATCCGGCGGCAGGAAGGCACCTTTTTTTTGTGGCGCGGATCAGAGCCTTGGTTGAAGCGAACATGGACGATGAGACTTACGGTATTGATCAACTCTGCCGGGACGCAGGAGCGAGCCGTTCCCAAATCCACAACAAACTCAAAAAATGGACCGGCCTTTCGACCACCTACTTTATCCGTTCCATCAAACTGCAAAGAGCAAAATACTTGCTGGTGCAGACTGATCTGAATATTGCCCAGGTCGCCTTTGAGGTCGGATTCCGCGATCCCAGTTATTTCACCCGCGTTTTTGATGAGCGTTTCGGCATATGCCCAAAAAATTTTCGCAAGCGCTGGCAGAAGGCTTATTCCATAGCCTAAAACTTTTCCAATAACCTCTTTAAAACCAGAACAATGAGCACCACGGTTCAACAACATTCTTCCAGAAGCAGGGTCATGGCCATTACGGCCGGCGTTGCCGGAAACATTCTGGAATGGTACGATTTTGCGATCTATGGATTCTTTGCTCCCGTCTTAGGCCAATTGTTTTTTCCGGCGGAAGACCCTACGACTTCTTTAATTGCATCCTTCGGTGCATTTGCCGCTGGTTTTCTGATGCGGCCTGTTGGCGGAGCTCTTTTTGGATACATCGGTGACCGGGTTGGGCGAAAACGCGCCCTCAATCTTTCTGTACTCCTAATGGCCGTTCCCACATTCCTGATCGGCCTGATACCGACCCACGCTCAGATCGGCATGGGTGCAGCCGTCATTCTGGTGTTACTGCGGATGCTGCAGGGGCTTTCGGTAGGAGGGGAATATACCAGTTCCATTGTCTATCTGGCTGAAAGTGCTCCGGAAGGAAAGCGCGGTTTGTTTACCAGTACTTCCATGATGGGGGCTATCGGCGGCATCTTGTTGGGGTCATTTCTGGGTTCGATCATTACCGGTATGCTGACGGAAGCGCAACTGCAGAGTTGGGGATGGCGCATTCCTTTCCTGTTTGGCATTCTGGTAGCCGGTATTGGATACCTTATCCGCCGCCACATGCCGGAGACCTTATCCGAACAGGAGGAAAAGGAAAATCCCTTACGCACGCTGCGCCGCAATTGGGTCCAGGTAGTGCAGGTGAGTGGGCTGAATATGCTTTCCGCTATCTTTTTCTATGCCTTGTTTGTATTTGTGGTAACCTGGTTGGTCGATTATGTTGAGGAATCCCGAACGCTGGCCCTGCGCTTAAATTCCGTAAGCCTCCTGATATTTATGGTTGCCATACTCTTTTTCGCACACTTGTCCGATCGCATCGGCCGCAAACGGTTGATCATTCCTGGCGCGGTGGCAATTATTCTGTTTGGTTACCCACTCTTCTGGTTGATGCATCACCACGATGAGACGATGATCCTGGCCGGAGAGATTGGCCTGGCCGTATTGGCCGCAGCTTATATGGCTCCCATCCCGGCGACGCTGACCGAAATGTTCCCCAAAAATATCCGGGTGAGTGCCGTTAGCGTCGGCTATAACCTGGCCTACGCCATTTTCGGCGGCACCGTTCCCATGGTAGCGGTTTGGCTTATAAAAAAGGAACACGACGACCTGGCTTTTGTCTGGTACATCATTGCCGCAGCGGTAGTTTCTCTGATCGTTGCATTTTCCTTACATCGTCAGATAAAAAATCAAATGCTGGATTAAGCATTCTGGTGAACAGTACTCCGGCTTTTCGAAACAATAGTCCAAAACGGCCGGCCGAATTCCCCGGATCTTTATCCGGAAAGAAGTCCGATTATTTTACAATCAATGATACAACAAAAATGAAACCGAAACATCTCTTAGCAGGCTTTGTGCTGCTTATCTGGCTCATGCAGCCGGGAGGGTTATTTGCCCAGCGAATCGTTAAGGAGTACAGGATCAGGAACCTCGTCTCAGATGTGGTGCTGCAAAAATTCCAGCAGGTCAATCCCGATGTGCATATCTATGACCATCATGAGGGCAACCGCCTGATCCTCGTCGGCGACTCCCTGCAGCTCCAGGAGGCCTTCAGCCAACTCGAACTGCTCGACGTCCAGCAGATGATGGTCACCATTGAATTTATGCTGGTCGAGTATTTCCACGAAAACGATTTTGAATGGGGCATCGACATCACCCAGGGTACTACCGGCAATTTCAAAGACATCAATTATACGGCTGGTGCTCAGGGTGGGGACCTATCCTTCGGCTTCAATGCCGTTACCAAGCTGACGCCTTCTTTCCAGGTCAATGTTCGTGCCCTGGTTGCAGAAGACCGGGCTAAGGTGATGACCAATCCTCACCTTGTAGTAGAGAGCGGCTCGGAGGCTCATCTCAGCATTAAAGACCGTCGGACCGTCACGCTCGAGACGGCGACCATCAACGGCGTCACCACTACTCTTCAGAACATCGACGCCGGCATTGAAATGTTCATCACCCCGGTACCGACTCATGATTCGTTGATCCACCTGTCCATTGATGGCACGGTATCCGAGTTCCTGCCCTTTTCCTCCGCCGGGGAATTCCTCATCGAAGAAAACAGGATCAACACCTCTGTGGACGTGCGCGACGGTGAGACACTGATCATCGGTGGGCTCATTCTTGAGGAAACCAATGACCTGGATGGCGGAATACCTGTGCTGAAAGATATACCGCTTTTAGGCCTGTTGTTCAAGAAAAAACGAAAGGTGACCAACTATGTGGAAAGGGTAATGTATATAACCCCTTATTTACATCCCATTGGCAACCTGTCCGAATACAAAAACATTCGTGATATGACCCCTTTTGAGCGTGAAGTCGAGGAAATTATCGAGGAGGACCCCGGTTTCCTAAGGTACGAGAACACCAAAAAGTCCATGCGAAAGAACCGGCGAAGGAATTCGGGGAATTAGCCTAAAATCTAATTTTCAAAAAATTGAAGACATGAAAAAGATACTGTTTCTCATCATGATATCTATAGCAGGG
>JAGQXQ010000483.1 GCA_020436535.1 Phaeodactylibacter sp. | reverse complement strand
AGTCCGCTGGGCGGCTCCGTGGCAGGTTGTTTTTACAGCCTGCCATTCTTATTTCACCTGAACCCAAAGCTATGGAATCCGCTACTTGCTATCTCTACATCCTCCAATCTCAATCTTCCGGCAGGTTATACATTGGCCAAACAGCCAATTTGGACAAGCGCTTGGAAGAACACAACCAAGGTGTCACACCTTCGACCCGCAACCGGGGCCCCTGGAAATTGATTTTTCACCTCGAGCTACCAAACCGCCATGATGCCATGGTGTTAGAGCACAAATTGAAGAAGTGGAAGAACAAGAAGAAAGTGCTTCGTTGGATCGAACGCCAGAAAAATGAATTAGACGAATAGGCTGCTCAGCTGGTAGAGCAACGTCCCGACCCGCTGAAAGCTAGGGCCGGGATAATGCGTGGGTCGGCGGTTCGAGTCTCCTGGGTGGCTCAAGGAAGAAAGCTCATTGCAAAAGAACAGCAATGGGCTTTTTTTTGACCAAATGGAAAACAAACATTCCCCTCCCCCACCCCAACCTTTTCCACCCGCTCACGTATACTATTTACATATATAATCGTTATACAAACCATAAGTGCTTGTTCCGGCAGTAGGAGCCCTATTTGGGCGGGCGCCCCTCCCCGCTCCTGATCACAGGCAACAACCACCAACTGTCGACGTATAACGCAATCTCCCGGCAAAGCCAAACAGAAAACATCAATTCCAAAAACTAAAAACCTTGACATGAAAAGTCATCTAGTAGAGTATTTTCAAATTTCGATGATGATTCGAGAGCGAGAAAATTTTATTCCAGCCAAGGCGAATTTTGCCCATACGGGCCCGTATGGGCAGGCCATTGATCGAATTTTGAACATACTCTTGATCCCCATGCTCTTATTTCTGGCTTACCCGGCGGCGTATGCCCAGCAAATCACCCTCGAAGGCCGGGTTTCTATACTCAACAGTGAATACCATACCGGCAAGATCGAATACGTGGAAGGCGCCCTTGTCAGCGCTCCTCACACCACCACGGAGTCCACCAATAAAAAGGGATTTTTTAAGCTCGAATTCGCAGCGATTGACGGCGGCAATTCCGTGACGGCCCAGGTGGAAAAAGCGGGGCTGGAAGTGGCCAACCCGGATGCCCTTCGGGGCGTGGCCATCGGAAGAGAGAGTCCCCTTCTGATATTCCTGGCGGAAAAAGGCCAACTCGGGCAGGCGCAAACGGAACTGCTCAATAGCAGCCTCCAGGCGCTCAAGGCCCGCCACCAGGCGTTGACGGCCAGCCTGCGTAAGGAAGGCGTCGAAAGCCGGGCCGCCCTCCTCGAACTCCAAAAACAGCTCAACCGGGAAATACCCAGCCGCTTCGAAGGAGAGCAATTGCTCAATGAGCAACTGGAGGAACTGGCCAACCGGCTGCCGGAAAGGACGGAGAAACTGGCAAGGATCAACCTCGACTTTGCTTCCGCTACCTACCGGCAGGCCTATGAGCTCTACAAACAGGGGGAAATGGATCAGGCCATCGCAGCGCTGGAGGAGGCGACCCTGGAAAAAAAGGCCGACGCGGCGCTGGCCAGCTTGCAGGAATGGGCAAGAAAGGGGAAAAGCAAGCAGGCTGCCAAAGAAAAAGAAAACCTGCAACAGGTGGTGGATAGTTACCAGCTCAAAGCGCAGGCCTATTTCCTGCTTTTCCATTACCGGGACGCCCTGAGCCTTCACCAGAAAGCAGCTTCCTTACTGGAAAAGGCCGGAGTGGAAGAAAGTATGCAACTGGCGGAAGCCCAGGCTGCTGTCGCCTTGAATTACCTGCTGTTGGGAGAGGATAGAAACGCGCTCCACTATCAGCAAAAAAACATCGAAATTAAAGAGCAATTACTGGGCGCCGACGATCCTGAGATGGCTTCTTCCTGTAACCTGTTAGCCGCGATCTACCGGAATTTAGAAGAATACCCGATGGCCCTGGAAGCTCAGCAGAAAGTAGTAGCCATTGCGGAGCAGGCCTTAGCGCCCGGCCATCCGGATATCGCTCCGACTTATGCCAGCCTGGCCGGTATCTATCGTAATATGGAGGAATATGGCATGGCCCTGGAGGCCCAGCAAAAGGCAATCCGCATTCAGGAACAGGCCCTGCCGCCCAACCATCCGGATGTCGCCCGCTCCTACAGCGCCGTAGCGGAGATCCACCTGGATGAACACGCCCACGAAAAGGCCCTGAGAGCCCAGCTAAAAGCACTCTTCATCCAGGAGCAGGCCCTGCCCTCCGGCCATCCCGATATCGCCCGGTCCTACCACAACCTCGCCCTGATCTATCTGAATCTGGGAGACTTCGGCCGAGCACTGGCCATCCAGCAAAAGATAATCGCCATGCACGAACAAGCATTGCCGGCCGGCCATCCTGAGATTGCCATCTCGTATCACAACCTGGTTTCCACCTTTTACTTCCTCAATGAACTGGACAGTGCGCTTCATTACGAATATATAGCCTATGACATGCTCAATGAACAACTGCCTCCCGGCCATCCCGATCTAAAAACGGCGGAATCCTCTTTTGCTTTCCTGCACTCCACCCGAGGAGAACGCCGGCAGGCCGCAGGACAATATGAGGAAGCAATATCGGACTTTCAGAAAGCCCTCGTATTTCGGCCCGATAATGAAGATGCCAAAAAAAGAATAGCAAAAATGCAAGCCGGCCAAAGCTCCCGGCAAAGGGAGAACCAGGAAGCCCTCGCCCTCAAAGGAACCACTAAGGATAAACCAGCTCCTGAAAAGAGTAGCCGGGTGGCGCCCCCCAAAGAGGCAAGAACGCCCGCCGTAGCGCACCATGGCTTTTTCCAGGCCACCAAGGCGACCAGCCTGAGGGCGGCGCCCACTTCCTCCTCAGCCGTGCTGAAACGGCTCTCAGAAGGCGACAGGCTAAAGGTGATTGAAAAAACGGAGTATTACTGGTGGAAAGTCCTCTGCAACGGACAGATGGGGTACGTTAAGGCGTTGTTGTTGGAGGAGGTGAAGTAGTTTTTTGTTTCAAAACACTACCTTTATCTAAAACACCATGCCCTACCTCACCGCCAACGGCGTAAAACTATACTACGAAGACAAAGGCGAAGGCGCCGAAACCATCGTTTTCTCCCACGGCCTGTTGTGGAGCAGCCGCATGTTTGCCGGTCAGATTCAGCATTTGAAAGATCGCTACCGCGTCATTGCCTACGACCACCGCGGCCAGGGGCGCAGCGAAGTGGCGCCCGCCGGCTACGATATGGACACCCTCACTGAAGATGCGATCGCGCTGATGGACACCTTCGGCATTGAGCGCTGCCACTTCGCCGGCCTGAGCATGGGCGGCTTCGTGGCCCTGCGCCTTGCCGTCCGACATCCGGAGCGGCTACAGTCACTGATATTGATGGAAACGACCGCGCAGCCGGAGCCGGTGGAAAATGTGCCCCGTTACCGAATGCTCAGCACCACGGTCAAGTGGCTGGGAACCTGGGCGGTGAAAAAGCCGGTCATGAAGATCATGTTCAGCCAGGCCTTTCTGAACGATCCAGCGCGCAAAGCCCAGCGCCGGCACTGGGAACAAGAACTCGTCGCCAATAAGCGCAACATCACCCGCGCCGTTCAGGGTGTCATCGATCGCAAAGGAGTGCCACCTGAGGCATTGGCGGCTATCCAATGCCCTACACTCATCATTGTCGGCGAGCAGGACGTAGCCACCGTGCCCGCCAAATCGGAATACCTGCACGAGCACATTGCCGGCTCCCGGCTGGTACGCATCCCCAACGCGGGCCACTCCTCCAGCGTGGAGGAGCCGGAAGCAGTGAATAAGGCGATCGATGGTTTTTTGGATACGGTGAGCAGCCAGCCTTCAATCAACTGAACGGGGCAGTGGCAGGAGGGCCTTGCGGAGTCGGCTAAACTATTGTTTTATTTTCCAAAGGCTTTATTTTGGAACAACAATACACCATCAACCAGGGTATCAATTACCGTGTATTTTTCTTTAATACGCCGGGTTAACATATTCTGTTCCTGTTCTTCCCGGAGCAGGATGTAACGCGGTTTTTTTTCTAAGATCCGTTTGCTCTCCTTATCCAGATCAATGGCGTGGGCTCTCAGATGATGTTCGTAGTACAACAAGGTAGAATGGACGTATGGCGTAAGGCTGGGTTGGCCGAGCAGATGGTTAATGATAGAATAATAGTTGCCTGTATAGACCCGATCCTCCGGATTCATACGCTGCTGTAAGTCCATGGCAACCTGCCGGGGGTAATCAACTTTTTTGGCATAATAGGAAAAGAGCCCGATGCTTAATCCCAGGATCAGCAAGCCCAGGAGGGAATAACTCCATTTCGGGGGCATCTGTTTGAACAGACGAGGGCGGTGGCGGGCGGGATGAAACCAGGTGGCGGCCAATAGGGCCAGCGCGGGCATTAACTGGACCTGATAGTGGCCAAAAAATTTACCAGGCAGCAGCAGAGTGGCCGTATCCGCTGCAAACCAGAGTAAACAAAAGTACTGCAACCGGCGGTCTTCGCGCCGGTACTCCCTCAAAGCAAACAGGGCAAATACCACCAGTGGACTGAACCGCAGCAGAAAATCTCCCATGTACTTGAGCCGGCGCCACCACTCGGCTTCTACTGGGTAGCGGCTAATGACTTCGAAGGTATAAAAGAAGAAATTGTCTAGTTGTTCTATATGTGCATAGTAGGCATAAACTAATGCGAAGGGAATAAAAAATGCTAGTGTAAGCGGAGCGCAGCGCCGAAAGAGAGCATCTTTCCACGCTCCTCTTTGCAGCCCGCTGGCCAGTAAAAAGAACCCCAGGGCAAAAGCATCCCCCGCACTCACAAATTTTATCATGAAGGCCACTCCTAAAGAAAGGCCGGCAAGTATGTATAATGTTATGCGGTTTCCGGCGCTCCACGCCAGTAATATAGCCAGGACCGTAAAGCCATTAAAGAAAATTTCGGTATTGGGAGAGATACCGTAATGCGTAAAAATGGAAGCCATTAGCACGTAACTAACCCCCGCAGCCCAGCCCACCCGTTGCGTTCCGCCCGCTCTTATGCCCAGGCGAAATAATAAATAAGCGGTAACTCCGTGCCAGATGGTAGTTAGTAAACGAATACCAAAGATGCTGCCGCCGGTAAGTAAATTGAGCAGGGCATAGACCAGAAAGATGCCCACCGGCTTGGTATCGAAAGTGTCAACCAGGTAAATCTGGCCGTGCAATAGCCCATTGCCAATGATAATGTATGTACTCTCGTCGTGATCAATTACAGAAGGCAGGAAACTAGGCCAACGGATAACAATAGCAAGCAGAATTAGGATTGGAAAGGCCCATCGGGATAAAGTATCTGCCTTCATCATGTACAATAAATATTATGCTATTTCCACTAAAGTCAGCTTTGATAGGCCGGCCTGATAATCTCCATTGGCGATGGCTAAAAATCCGGGCTATTTTTTTGCAGCGCAAATGTACAAAAAAGGTACCTATTTAGCTTCCTATAATAAAAGCCAATAAAATGGCAGGAATCCAGGAAGATAAAACAGGCTACCTACATCCCCTCCAATAATATCCTCCCAATATCCGGGTCTTCCAGGATGGGTAACAGGTGGGTGCTGTTGGGCTTATCGGGATCAGCCAGGTCCTGCACCAGGGCCAAGCGGATGTCATTAGGCAGGAAGTCCAGCTTGATGAAGGCCATGACGTTCGCCAGCTGATTGCCGGTGAAGGAGCGCTCACTGAGGGTCAGGTAATTTGCCAGGCGGGTGCAGATGGTAGCCAGGATATCCACCCGCAGCGATGTTTTCTGTACGATTGCCCGCAGTGGTGTTTCCACCTGAGCGGCAAAATCCTCAGCATTGCAGATATCCGCGGGTTTGACCAGGGCGCGCAGTTCCTGGTTGACAAAGGCGATGAAAGTAACGGCCGTATTCTGATCGAGGCAGGAGTCGGCCAGGGTGCGCACCAGGCCCAACTG
>JAGQXQ010000482.1 GCA_020436535.1 Phaeodactylibacter sp. | reverse complement strand
TTTCAATGCCAAGTACGCCCTTTTCAAACAAGGCCGCAAAGGAGGCTCGCCGTTGAGTTTAACTTATTACGTCAATGTCGGAATTGATACCCGCGCCAAGGCAAGTTTCCCGAAAGATGTCTATGAGGGAACCGACCGGTATTCCTACTTCCACCAGTTGATGGTGGCCCGAAAGTTCACCAAGGCCTTTTCGCTGCAGGCCAGTGTAAACGTCTCTCACTTCAACTTCCAGGAACTGGTCCCGGGAGCAGAGAACCCGGAAGACCTGAAGCAAATGAACAACGACCACCTTTCCCTGACTTTTCTAGGCAGGCTTAAGGTGAGCTCCGGCATGGCCATCATTGCCGGCTACGACCTGCCGTTGACTGACCACGACGTCAACAACCCGGAAGCCAACTTCAGCTTTGGTATAGAGGCCACTTCCAGTGCCCACGCTTTTCAAATCTTTTTGGGTAATTACAATAAAATCGTTCCTCAATTGAACAATGTTTTCAACCAGAACAAGCCTCAGTTGGGAAATATATACAAAAAGGACAAGAATAGTAATTTCCTCATCGGGTTCAATATCACTCGTTTGTGGGTATTCTAAAAAAGAGCCGAATCCTTAAATTCAAAAAATAGAGTCATGTCCGAATTGCAAAATAACAACCGTCGGGATTTTCTGAAGAAAGGAGCCTGGGGAGTGACCCTCGCGGCCTGGGGCCAGTTGGTCTTTTCCTGCTCTTCCGGAGAGGGAGGAGAACAAGTAGCGGAGGCTGGAGATACAGTCAAACTACTTTCCCCGGAAGGAGAGTTGGTGGAAGTAAAAAAAGAACACCTCCGTCATGTCCATACTATTGAAAAGGTTTCCAAGATGGAGGCCCGGCATGGTATCCCCGGGAGAAAGTTCGTCATGGTCATCGACCTGGCGCGCTGCAACAACGCCCGTAAGTGCGTCAGCGCCTGCCAGTCTATGCACCACCTGCCTTCCGATAAAGAATGGCTATCGGTCCGGTTGATGAAAGACAGCGAAGAAAGCGCCCCCTATTGGTTCCCCAAATCCTGTTTCCACTGCGACAACCCGCCCTGTGTAAAGGTTTGCCCGGTCAACGCTACCTACAAAAGGCAGGACGGGTTGGTGCTCATCGACGCCGACCGCTGCATCGGGTGTAAATTCTGCATGGCGGCCTGCCCGTACTCTACCCGGGTATTCAACTGGAGTGAAACGGACTTGCCTGCTGATGCGGACATCCATTCCTACTCACCGGAAACGAGTACGCCAAGTAAGGTCGGTACGGTTGAAAAATGCGATTTCTGCCCGGACATGGCGCGTATGGGTAAATTGCCGGACTGTGTCACGGCCTGCCCCAATGGAGTGATCTACTTTGGTGATGAGAATGAGGACGTCATAACGAACGGTGCTGAAACCCTCCGTTTCAGCCAGGTGATCAAAGACCGATCCGGGTATCGGTATATGGAGGAACTGGGAACCGAACCACGGGTTTGGTACCTGCCACCGCGCGACCGCTTGTTCCCGGTAGAAAGAGGCTTTGAAAATCTTCCGGAAGGGCTCCAGGACGAGCTCAGGGATATGCTGGAAGAAGGATAATGCAGGGAAGAGATCTGAGGCTTTATCAATTCACAAACACAACATCAATTTTGTCATGAACGTCACCGAAAATCAAAATGCCACGCTGAAATATTTCGCTCCGCACCTTGAGAAATTTTCCACCAGGTCCAAGATGTGGGCCGGCTTCCTGCTGGCATTGATTGCCTTTGGCATGTTTGGCCTGTACAAGCAAATTGTGGATGGACACGGCGTTACGGGTATGCGGGATTATGTGGTATGGGGGGTTTACATCGTCAACTTTGTGTTCTTTATCGGGGTCAGCTATGCCGGGGCGATCGTGGCAGGCATATTACACTTGCTCAAGGTACCCTGGCGCCGGCCCATCATCCGCCTGGCCATCATGTTAGCCGTTATCTCGGCCATCGTCGGCCCTTTCTTTATCATATTGTGTATCGGCCGTTTCGACCGGCTCTACTATCTGTTCATACACGCCCGCCTGCAGTCGCCCATCATCTGGGATGTCCTGGCAATCACGACCTATCTGGTGGGGGCGATATTGTTCCTTTATCTTACTCTGATCAAGGACTTTGCGATCTATCGGGACACAAAAGCCCTGAACCTTCCGCCATGGAGGCGCAAGGTATTTAAAGCGCTTGCCCTCAACTACCAGGATACCGAATTTCAGAAAAAACAAGTTAACGTCTCCAAGACCCTCATTTCCATTATCATGGTCCCCATGGTGGTCATTGTGTCTTCTGTACTCTCCTGGATTTTTGGTATGACCCTGAGGCCCGGTTGGCACAGTTCTATTTTCGGCCCTTACTTCGTGCTGGCTTCCATCCTTTCCGGTGTGGGCGTGCTGATCATGCTGATGTACGCCTTCCGGAAAATATATAAACTGGAAGAATACTTTACTGATAAGCACTTTGTTTATATGGGGTGGGCTATGCTGATCCTGGCGGCCGCCTACGGATATGTCACCTTCTCCGAATACCTGACGAGCTGGTACGGATCAGAAGAATGGGATAGCCGGGTGATCGATAAACTCTTCGTCAAGGAATACAGCACGTGGTCCTTCTTCTCGACCATTTCTGTCATCGTCATCCCGATCGTAGTAGTCGCTCTAAAACCTCTTCGCACGACCAACATGATCACATTGGCCGCCTTTCTGGTGGCGGGTGGGATGTGGGTACGGCGCTACCTCATTGTGGTGCCCACGCTGGAAACTCCACTGCTTCCCATACAGGATGTTCGTCCGGAGTATGTAAATTATTCAGCGACCTGGGTAGAATGGGCATTGACTATCGGCGGCCTCGCTACCTTCTTTTTATTCTTTTTACTGATGGCAAAATTCGTCACCATCTTCTCTATTTCGGAGTACGCCGATAAAACCAAGTTTGCTGGTATAGATATTACAGACACCAAAAACGTTCAGCAATGACTTCTTCCAAGATCATAAAATTTTTCGGGTTGATTTTCGTGCTCACCCTTTGGGGGTTCCCCAGTACCGTTTCGGCACAAGACGAGGAAAGCGGGGAGGAGAAAGAGCAGATTCGCACCCGCGCCAGTCTTTCTTGTGTGCAGAAAAACGATGATGTAATTGAGCTGAGGATGCTCATGAGGGCTAAAATTGACGGCCGCTATACCGGCCTGCCCCTTCTGGATGTGACGTTTGCCGCAACCACGGACAGTTCGGAGGTCAGTTTGGGCAAAGCCACAACGGGTGATGATGGCATCGCCACGCTAAGTGTCAATGCCAAAGATATCCCCCGGGATACCGCTAACCGCATGAATCTCATTGCTGAATTTGACGGCAACGAAGCATTCAAAGGTAGTGATGACGATATTGAAATACTCCCGGCTCTTTTGGCGCTGGAACCTGTAGAAGAAGATTCTTCCCTGGCAGTACAGGTCACGCTTACAGCCGGCGATGAGCCGGTAGCCGATGAGGATATTTCCCTCTTTGTGAAACGACTTTTCCGGCCGCTGAAAGTGGGAGAAGGAACTACGGACGAGGATGGAATGGTAACCATCGACTTTCCTATGGGCATGCCCGGCGACCCCGAAGGGAACCTGGAAATTTATGCCTTCCTGGAAGACCACAGTGATTTTGGCAATATGAAAACTACGATAACCCAGGCCTGGGGCACACCCGTTTCAGACAAGCTGGAGGATATGCCCAGGGCCTTGTGGAGCCCTAACCCTCCCTTGTGGATGGTTCTGGCTTTCATCGTTCTTATGGGAGCCGTCTGGGGACACTATGGGGTGATCGTTTACAAGCTCCTCCAGATCAAAAGAGAGGGGCAGGAAGGCTAATGAGTAACTTCCACACCCAATTGAAAGGCTTTGACAGCGTGGGTTTCCTTATGGTCAAAAGGAATGTGTTAAACTTATCATAAGGCCCTAAAAAAGTGACAAAAATCAGTGGCCATGCGTCATTTTTTCGTCATATTGTGTGAGCAAACAAAAAATTGTTAATTCAAAATTATTTGAAATATGAAAATCAAGATCCTGATTCCCGCCGTATTAATAGGAATGGCATTTTTCATGCTTTCCTTCCAGTCTAACAGCGACTGGCCGGTTCCGGAAAAGTACCAGAAGATGAAAAACCCTGTGGCTGCTGATGACGACTCTGTCGAAATGGGAGAAGACTTGTGGAAAACACACTGCAAAGCCTGCCACGGTAAGGAAGGCTTGGGAGACGGCTCCAAAGCTGCCCAACTGGACACCCCCGCTGGTGATTTTACGGTAGCAAAATTCCAGAAGCAAACCGATGGTGCGCTTTTCTACAAGACCCTGGAAGGCAAAGGGGATATGCCGTCTTATAAAAAGAAAATTCCCAATGAGGAGGACCTTTGGAACCTCGTTAACTTCATGAGGACATTGGCTGAATAACCCTCTATTGAGATATTCTAAACGTTTTAAAAAGCCCTGGCAGGTTGAATCTCCTGCCGGGGCTTTTTAATTCCTTTCCACGCCTGTCCTGGAAACTAAATTCAACATAAATTCTGCTGTAACATTATATGATAGAATTATATTGTATTCATATAAATAACTACAAAAAAATAACAAAGAAATACGATGATTAATGTCATCATATTTGGTAATAAATATCATTAGCCCTCCAGAAATAATTCCCCAAATTTGAGCTACGTCCTATTTTTTATAGGGGAAAACGATTTATTTTTAAAATTTTTCTTAAGCCTGTAAAGGATTGAAAACTCAATTATCCAACAACAACAAAACGGTCATGAAAGAGCAAAAGCAGAAAAAAACCTCTCGCCGCTCCTTTTTCCGAAAGGGTATTCTCGCCGGTGTCGGCGCCATGTTGGGGATCACCTCCGTCAACGCCGCTACTAATGAAGAAGAAGAAGAGGAAACCGTGAAAATGCTGACTCCCGACGGGAAACTCGTGGAAGTCCCCAAGAAAGCCCTTCCCCAGAAATCAGGTAAGGTTGTCTCCAACC
>JAGQXQ010000481.1 GCA_020436535.1 Phaeodactylibacter sp. | reverse complement strand
CGCGGGAAGATCGCTTTCGTACCGAGTGTGTAGTAGTCGGTTCCTCCGCGAATGATCAGGCGTAGGGCATTGTTATCGGTCGTCAGCAGGCGGGCTTCACCAATACCTCCGACGATAAAACGGTCAACCGATTCATTATTAGTAACCTGGTTGGCGGATTGCAGGAAGTTACCTCCCGCATACGGGTTATTCGGGTAGTTCCCATTCGCATCGGCAAACAATTTGGCCCAGGGTGGTGTAGACACATAAGAGATCCCCAGGGTCGTACCCGAGTTGTCATTGTTAAAATAGCCCCGGTCAGCCGAAGAATTGATGTAAACGCTGCTGAGCTTTATATCGAAGAAATCGAACAACTCATGGTCGAGGTTCAGGCGGGCGCTGGCCTTACGATAGCCCGTACCCAGGACAACACCTTCCTCGTCGCGGTAGCTGAAACCTCCGTAAAACTGGGTTTTATCACTACCTCCGCTCATACTTACATTGGTGTTGGAAATGGCTCCGGTATTGCCGTAAAGTTCTTTCTCGTAGTCAAATATCTCGCCATTGCTTTGCGCGGCCTGGAACACGGGCACCTCATCGGCCCCAAAGGAGGCCTCTACCTTTTGGGCGTCAAAAGTGCGCTGGCCAAGCGGGTTGAGCAGGGTATTGAAACCCACAGATTGCGTGAGGTTCACCCGGGTTTTGCCGGCTTTTCCCCGTTTGGTTGTGATGATAACCACCCCCGCGCCGGCACGTGAGCCGTAAATAGCGGCGGCAGAAGCGCCTTTCAGGATCTCGATGGTCTCGATATCATCCAGTGGAATATCCGCAATCCGATTGGAAGGGTCATCCTGGATACTTTGGCTACCACCTGCCTGCGACTTGGACACTACATCAAAACCTGCTTTAACGGCAGAGTTATCGACATAAACACCATCGACGATAAACAGCGGCTGAGAGTTGGCGGTAAGAGAGGTGATCCCCCGCAGTTTGATAGAAATACCGCCGCCAGGGGAGCCGGAGTTGGAAGAAATATTGGCGCCTTTGAACTTACCGTAAAGAGCGCCATCCATGGTTTGCTGCGGAGTCACTCCCGTGAGTTCCTTCGCATTGATCTGTTCAACAGCGTTGGCGAGGTTCGTCCTTTTTATCGAAGTGGCCAAACCGGTCACGACTACCTCTTCGAGGTTGGCAACGTCTTCTTCCAGCGTTACATTGAGCGAGTTTTTAGCAGAAGAGACTTCTGCATCCTTAGATTTGAATCCCGTATAGGAAAATTCGAGAATGGCCGGATCCGGTTTTACATTGATGGTAAAATTACCGTTGAAGTCGGTGACGGTACCACTGGTGGAACCTTTTACGATAATGGAGACCCCGATCAGAGGTTCCCCACTCTCGCTTTTCACGTCACCGCTGACGGTATACTGTGCCATAGCTGCTGCGGAAACGAATAGCATCGCTAACAGCAGGCATGCTTTAGTAAAATACTTCATGCTCTAGTGAGTTTTGGTTAAAAAATGGCTATTGCTAACCTGTTTCATGCTTGGTTCTATACTATATTGACGCACATTAGGCCTCGAGAAATACTTTTCCGGCCAGGCTCCTATTTGCTGGCCCTACCGGTTTTGAAATAACAAACGGCACCCACGCGTCAGTATAATGGGATTAACGTGCAAAAGGCAGCATTCGCGGCTTTCCGGGGAATATGATTCTGTTTTTTTGTCGAAAAAAGAACAGGAATCGCTGATGGAGCGTCTTTGCGGAAGTTTTGAAAAAATGGAGTTTCTTCTTAAAGCACCAATATAGTAATTTTTTGTGTCTTTGGATTAGAAGCATATTTTCTCATCGGACAATCACAGAGCTGAGCATTTATGGGTAAAGGAGTGTCCTTTGCTTTCGATCAACCCTAACCACCGCCTACTCGTCCTTCCTCAACCCAGCCGATGGCTCCGGTATCCAGTGCCCGTGCCCGCCGGCCCGCTCGTCGTTGAACTCAGTAGGAGCTTTGCCTGATGCCGCATAATCTTTCCAGCTTTCCGGCCGGCCGCTATCGTCCTTTCTCACCATGGTGATGCAGCTTTCCACCGGGCAGACCAGGGAGCAGAGGTTGCAACCCACGCAGTTTTCTTCAATAATGGCCGGCACGCGGTTCTGGCCGTTGCCTGGAAGCGCTATAGCCTGGTGGGCGCCGTCTTCACATGCCGTATAGCATAGCTGGCAGCCAATACACTTATCGGCATCGATCTCGGCAATGACCTGGTAGTTCAGGTTCAGGTTTTCCCAGGTAGTGACCTGGGGCAGGGCCTTACCGATGAAGTCGTCCAGCTGCTGGAACCCTTTGTCCGCCATAAACTGCTCCAGGCCGGCCAGCATTTCCCGGATAATACCAAAGCCGTAGTGCATAACAGCGGTGCAGGCCTGCACATTACTGGCGCCCAGCAGCATGTGTTCCACTGCATCCCGCCAGTTTTCTATGCCACCGATACCGGAGATCGGGATGTTCACGCCATGGTGCTGAGCACAATTCTTAACCATGTTCAACGCAATCGGCTTCACGGCCGGCCCACAGTAGCCTCCATTGGTGCTCTTCCCATCTACGATCGGATAAGGAACAAACTGGTCCAGGTCGACGCCCATCAGGCTCTGAATGGTGTTGATTAAGGAAATGGCATCGGCGCCGCCCTGGGCAGCCGCTCTTGCCGGCTCGGTTATGTCGGTAATGTTGGGCGTTAGCTTGACGATCACCGGCACCGTGGCCACTTCCTTCACCCATTCGGTGATAACCTTAAGAACCGACGGCTCCTGGCCGACGGCAGATCCCATTCCCCGCTCACACATACCGTGCGGGCAGCCAAAATTAAGCTCGACGCCATCCACGCCGGCATTTTCCACATCTTTTACGATCTGATGCCATTCTTTTTGGGACTCCACCATGAGGGAGGCCACCACGGCATGATCGGGGAAGTATTTTTTCACTTCCTCTATTTCCCGCAGGTTGTCCGCCAACGGCCGGTCAGTGATTAGTTCGATGTTGTTGAACCCCACCATGCGGCTGCCCCGGTAGTTGATCGCCCCATACCGGCTGGAAGTATTGATGATAGGAATGCCCAGGGTTTTCCATACTGCGCCGCCCCAGCCGGCTTCGAAGGCCTTCATGATCTGATAACCCGAATTGGTGGGCGGCGCGG
This sequence comes from Phaeodactylibacter sp., assembly GCA_020436535.1. Taxonomy (GTDB): domain Bacteria; phylum Bacteroidota; class Bacteroidia; order Chitinophagales; family Saprospiraceae; genus JACJXW01. The sequence continues at coordinate 1,847 of JAGQXQ010000481.1, read as the reverse complement.
AAGCCAGCCAGAATGGGTTCGGAGAACGGATGCCGGCGAGATTGGCGGTTAGATTTGGCATAAGTGCATTCTTTTATTTACGTTCTGTTTCTGCTTTTAATATTCTGGGCTTTGCTCAAAAAAAGGTACGGTGTACGCAGCCAACCGGGAGGCCGGCGATGTACGAGGTGTTGAATTCTGGACAAGCTCTTAAGTCTGGACTAGTTTACATTTTCCGGTATATATCCTCATTTCGAATTAGAAATATATTTATCAATCCCCCTCGCCGCCAGCTTCCCTTCCGCAGCCGCATTCACCACCTCCGCACCTCCGTTGACGGCATCGCCTGCAGCGAAGTACTGCGGCCGGGAGGTTTGGAAGGTTTGCGGGTGGACAATGATGCACCCCCGTCCGTCCTTATCCAGGCTATCGACCAGGCTCAGAAAAGCGGACTGTTTGGCCTGGCCGGTGGCCAGGATCACCATGTCGCAGGCCACTTCGAATTCACTGCCTGATATATGGCGCAATTGTCCACTTTCATTCCGGGTTTTGACGAACCGTACTCCACTCACTTTTTCCTCTCCCAATACGGCTACCGGGGCGGCATTGAATAGGCCCATCACACCTGCAGAACGGGCCAGGTCGTATTCAAAGGCGTAAGCCCGCATCTCCTCCTTGGAACGACGGTAGGCTACAGTTACCATTTCTGCGCCCAGGCGGGCCGATTCGGAGGCGGCGTCCATGGCGGTATTGCCTCCGCCGATGACAATGACCCGGCGGCCTACTTCAACCGTTAATGGAATTAGCTTCACCTGCTCGATGAATTCCGTGGCGCCGATGCAGTTGTCCAATTCTTCCCCTTCAAGATGAAGCGCCTGCGTAGGGCCCAGGCCGACACCCAGCAAAATGGCGGCGTAATCGTGCTCCAGAGCCGTTATCTGTGCTTTTGTTTGTATCGGATGTTTGTAGTGTACTTTGAACTGGAATAGTTCCTGCAGGTAATTGACCTCCTCCAGCACATCCTGGTTGGTGACCTTGTAGGGGGCGCATCCGTAGATGGCCAGCCCGGAGGGATGGCTTTTAGCCTCAAAGATGTCTACTTCGTATCCCAGCAGCCGCAGCTCGCAGGCACAGGCAATACTGGCCGGGCCGGCCCCGATGACGGCAACCTTGTGCCCGTTAGCCGGGCCGGTTTGATAGAGCCTTTTCTCCTGCCTGATTGCCCGGGAAGTGGCGTAGCTTTGCAGCCGGCCGATCTCTATCGGTTTCACATCCTGAAGGTTAAATACGCAGGCGCCCTCGCAGAGCACTTCGGTGGGGCACACTTTTCCGCAGATATTGCCAAAATAATTGGAATCGTAAATGGTCCGGGCTGCGCCGTCCAGGTTTCCGGTATGGATCTGCCGGATGAATAAGGGAATATCTATACCGGTCGGGCAGGCCTTCACACAGGGTGCATCAAAACAAAATAAACAGCGCGAGCTTTCGTAATAAGCCATGGTCGGATTCATATAGGGCTTAAGTTGCTCAAAGCTGCTCTCCTGGCCTTCTCCAGTCGTGGGTGTTTGATATTCTGCCATTTATTGCGGATTTAAAATGAATCAGGTAAATGCTACATTTCTACTTTTCTGTTCAAACCTGGACAGGCGTCAAATTTTCGATTTGCGATTTGTAACTATTCAACAGTTAGCTTTTGGCGGTTAGCAGTTAGCAACTACTTGACCTTAAGGTTGTTATGTTAAGCAAAAAACCGATAATTTAAGCTTATATCCCGTTTTTATGGGTATCGAACGCCAATGGCCAACAGCTAAGCGCCAATTGCTGAATAGTTACTGCGCTTTTTAATTTCCGATAGCCGCCACGATGGC
>JAGQXQ010000087.1:11850-12350 GCA_020436535.1 Phaeodactylibacter sp. | reverse complement strand
CCGGAAAATTATACCAACCGCTCGCCTTATCCTATTCTGCATTTGCTGCGGGAGGAAAGCATTGAGCGAGTGTTGGAGTACTATGAGTACCCGGAAGAGATTCCAGTGCGCAATATTGAAAAAATGCGGGAGTTGGGAGTAGAGGGGGTCAGGAAGCTGTTGGGAGAATAAACCCCACCGTAAAGAGTGGAATTCGGTAGGGCAAGGCAGGTGTTACCAAATTGGCGAACAACTTGCTGTAGTGATGGGATACAAAACAGAACATCCAAATCTGGAACGATGACCTTAAAAGAACGTATCAACGTATTAATCCAATTAGGTGAGCACCTTCGGGGAGAGGATGAGTATCTGGACGCCCTGATGCACCGCAGCAGCTACCACAATCCCTGGTTGACCATCGAGAATCAAAAGCTAGCTGTAGCAGCGATAGCGGAAAACATGCTGCATCCGGAAAAGCTGCAGGCCTGGCTTCAACGCTATGAAGTACCCGAAGAACCTAC
>JAGQXQ010000087.1:1997-11677 GCA_020436535.1 Phaeodactylibacter sp. | reverse complement strand
CCCTAACGGAACAATTGCGCGATTTCGATGCTGTCATTGCCACTGGCAGTAACAATTCCGCCCGCTACTTTGAAGCCTATTTCGGCAAGTATCCAAATATTATCCGAAAGAACCGGAATGCCATTGCCGTCCTGGCGGGAGAAGAATCCGCCGAAGAACTTCATGAGCTGGGTAAGGACATCTTCCAGTATTTTGGCCTGGGCTGCCGCAATGTGTCCAAAATCTATGTGCCCCGGGGGTATGATTTCGACCCGTTGCTGGAGGCCCTGCACGAATACCGGGAGATCGTGCTCCACAATAAATACAAGAACAATTTTGACTACAACTACGCTTTCTACCTTCTCAACAAAGAAGATTTCAAGGCCAACGGCTGTATTCTGTTAAGGGAAGACGCCAGCCTGCAATCCCGGATAGCTTCCCTGCATTATGAATATTATGACAAACCAGAGCAGGTGGGCCGGGAAGTAGAGAGCCGCCAGGAGGATATCCAATGCATCGTTGCCAGGGAAGGCTTTTTGAAGCGGGCTGTTTTGCCTTTCGGAAAAGCCCAGCAGCCGGAATTATGGGATTATGCTGACGGTGTGGATACCATGCAATTCCTTTTAAAGCTATAGCCATAAATCTATCACCTTGATAATCCCAGGTTATGAAATTTTTTGATCTACTCTTATTCCTATTTCTGGCCTGCCAAACAGGGCAGGGGCAAAGCAACTATCGTGTAATTGGTTCGGCCCATCAGATAGAAGCATCCATCAGTACGGACTTTTTTATCCGGTCTATTGAAGACCGGCGGGACTTTCGGGCCAACCTGGGGATTGTTAACCGGGGCGCAAGGAAGGACCTCAAACGGCCGCTGATCCCGGAAAACGGTTTTTTTGACAGCCTGCTGGAGCAGATGAACAGTTGGATTCAGCCGGAAAGCAATGCAGAACCGGTTGTGGCGAAGTTGAAAGAACTCTATCTATGGGAAAGCCAGGGCATTAATACAGGAAGCGGCTTTATTCGTTTGGAAATGGCTTTTTCGGGGGCTGTTGGCCAACAAGAAGAGGCCGTTACCATTGTGTTGTCAGGAGAAGAACTAAATGTGGCCGACGGCCATGCGCCGCGCCTCGAAGCGGCTTTTTTCAGGTGTTTACAAGCTTATAACGACCGGCGAAAAACAGCTGTGAGCGTCGGCAATACCCCTCAGAATACGGTGGAACAAAAAATCGGAAGGGCTGGTATAATGGCGGCCAGCAACTTTTTGGATCTTTGGAAAGGCGAGCTTTTCCCTATTTCGGGAAACCTGAGGCGCAAAGGGATCAGTTACCGGTATCAGCTAAAGCGGGGAGGGGAAGAGCCGGCACAGTCTTATTATGCTTTGATGAAGGAAGGCGGGCTGTTCATCTGGGCCGGCCATTATACGGGAGCGGGCAAATATTACACCCGGGTTTTGGAGCAAGGCCGCTATCTGTTTTTGATAGATCAGATATCACTGAATCGCGAATCTAAAGAACAAGCCGAAATCGACCAGTTTTCCAATACTAAAGTGGGCGTCATCATTGATATGGAAACAGGGGTGCCTCAGATAGTAGATGATGAACTGATGAAACAGCTGATGGCGCCGTATCCGTCCCTCCAGGAAAAGTACCTCTTTAAAGACCTCCTGAAATTTCCCTTCCAGCTTACCAGAGTTCAGAATGTCATTGCGGAGATCAACCGGCTGGAACAGGATAACTGAATCTGCTCGGCGCCGGGTGCATAAACGAAGCGGTGGCGCCCCTTCACAGGATGCCACCGCTTTGTTAATGCTCAGAAAGAAGAACTCTTATTCAAAAATCAATTTTTGAACAACCACTCCTTTTTCAAATCTCAGCCGCAGGAAGTAGATACCTGGTGAAGCTCCGTCCCTGGGTAAAGTGAATTGATTGCTGTTGATACTGAAGAAGCTGTTGACCAGCCGGCCGCTCACATCGTACAATTCGACGGTGCGCATATTGTGTTCAGCATCGGCGCTGATCACCACCTGATCGGTGGCGGGGTTGGGCGCCAGCTTCAGGTTGAGCTCGGATGCGTTCAATGTTTTGACACTCGTGAAGTTGCAGGGGAGGTCCATTGCGATGCATGCCCGTATCCCTGCGTATGCCATGATGGTATCCCAGTACATTCTGGCGCGTACCGGGTTGGGTGGCGGATTGGGTGGAACATTGACGTTATCCGCTGCGTAGTAGTCCCAGGGCGCGGAGTCGGCAATGACGCCGGTTGGCAAGGGGAAAAGCCCATTGTAGCCATTGTTGCGGCTGTCTGCTACTTCGCTGTAGTCCTCCGGCGCCCAGGCGGGGATATTGTTGAAAAGATCATTGATGCCCAGTTCGTTTAAACGTGCCTGTACATCAAAGGCGCCGGACACTTCCACCACTGCAAAATCATCAGAAGGATCGGCAGGGTCTCCGGTGCCGGGTACGGTCAGGGTACCGGTCGTATAAGGAGCAGAGGGGTCCGTCGGCACCTGGAAAGAAACCCAGGGAACCGTATTTTCATCGATCCAGCTGATGTCTCCCAATGCGCCGCCATTATTGACGACCATACGGATGTCAGAGGAAATGGGGGAACCGTCAGCGTAAGTGACGTGGTTGGGGTAGCAGAGCGTATCCCCGGCCGGCAGTACGGGATACCCTGGAGGGACGACGCCCACCGAGGTGCCATAAATGTCGCCATTCACCGGTTGAATAACCATAGGAACCGTTCCGGCGCCCAGGTTGATCAGGAATTTGGGAATCACTACTTCCATGTATTCGTCCAGCGTGGCGACGGCGGCGGTAATATATCCCCCAGTGCCAATACCCCACATACCAATCTTATCCGCGTCGATATTGTAAGGATTTCCCCCATCCACTACCAGTTTGCGCATGTAACGCACGGCGGTACGGGCATCCTGAACGCCCCGATAGGCGGCGTTGATCAGAAAGAATTTGCGAATGTCCTGAGACGGGTCGACCGGGTTCCATCCCAGGCGGTAGTCTACCGAAGCGGCGACATAACCCCGCTGGGCAAGGCGAGTACACAATTCCACAACGGTGGAGTCCCTGATGGTGCCGCCCGTTCCGTTGTTTTGCGGAAAAGGCAGGAAATTGCCGGTGTGAAAAACCAGCATGACCGGCCGCGCCTCGTTGTTGTCACCCACCGGTTCGTAAATGTCCATCACCAATGGTTGGGGGACGGCTTCCGTCGTCTGTTGAAAGAGCACCGGTAAAATGGTGGCGTTTACACCATAAACCTGGTTTTGAGTCACCTGTACGTCATACAGCGCCTCAAGGTAGGGCCCTTGGGCCCGCAGGGAAGCAGCAAATGACAGCGCTAAAAATAAAAGTAGAAAGTTAAGCTTCTTCATAGTTGACATTTAGAGTTAAGTTGCATTAAACTATTGTTCGTATAAGAAAGAAATATAAGCCATGCGCCCGATGCGCGGGCCGCCGTAGGTTTGGAATATCTGCTTGTCTGCGATATTGGTGGCCCCTATCTTAATGGTGGTTTTGATCTTCGGAATACTGTAATTGATCTGGCCATCCAGCAATCCATAAGAAGGGATAAGGCCGGTAAATTGAGGCGACCCTTCAAAGAGGAAGCCTTCTATCCATTTGTAGTTGACGTTGAATCCCCAGTTTTTCAATTTGCCGGATTGTATGTTTCTTCCGGAAACCCCGATGTTGAACTTGTGTTTAGGGGTATTGAACGCAGGAATAATAGGGTCGTCCGTCTCGGAAATAATGGCATTGTAGGAGTAATTTCCTGCGAAGGAAAAGTAGTTGGCAAAATAATAATTGAGGCCCAGCGAAAAGCCCTGGGTCGTTACCTTGTCCTGAGCGTTGGAGGCAAAGCGGAATACTTGTACATCACTGGGTAAAAAAGAAGATGGAGAATCAAATTCAGCCTGGATGGCAATGTTGAAACCAATGAAATCCCGGTATACGTTATAGTAGTAACCCGCATCTAGAAACAGGCGGTTGAATAGGGTGGCGCGGTAACCCGCCTCCACGGTACGGACTTTCTCCGGCTGTATGGGGTCAATGTCATAGTATTCCAGCAGGCTCCGTTGCAGGAAGCCGCTGAGGTAATTCTGGAAAGACTCCAGGGTGATGACGCTGTCTGCACCATTGAGGTTGCCGGCAAGGATAGCCGGGCCGACGTTGAGCGACAGGTACTGGTCGGAAAGCGTTGGATTGCGGACGCCGGAGGAGAAACTAACCCGCAGATAGTGAGTTGGTTTCGGTTTCCACACGATAGAGGCGGCCGGGGTAAAGATGTAATCAAAATTTTCGTTCTTATCCATCCGCAAGGTGGCATTGGTGCGGAACCGCCCGCCGGCAAAGACCTTATTGATTCCGGCGTATAGGCCATATTCAAAATTGGTGATATCAATACCGGCGGAATCGTAAAAAATAGTGCCCCGGGATTCCGGCGTAAAAAGGCGGGCGTTACCCCCCAGGATGATCTCTCCAAATTGCGGGTTAAACCGCTTTTCGCCGTGTACGTGGTAAAGGGAAGACTTATCGTAGAAACGAGTGCCTCCTTCCTCGTTGTTCAGGGTAGAGGTGATATCGTTGAATACTTGCTGGAACTGCGGCGTTCCCGGCACGAAGCGCCCCGGCAAGTTGTTGGCTTCGTCCGGCGCATTAACAAAATCTCTGGCTCTTTGGTGGGCATCGTTCAGGAAATCCCGGTTGTCGGACAGCCACTGATCGGCGCCTTCTTCGTCAAACTCAATAACCACCTGCCCGGTTTCCGGATCAAAGATGATGCTTTCCTGGGGATACCCCATCAGGACCATAGTGTCCGCTATGTTATTATCTTCCCACCATTTTTTGTACCGATTAAAATAACTGCCGGCGGGCAGCGCGCGATCCTGCAGCCTTAGGGCGGTGAAGTAGGGGTCATAACTATCACCGGCGTCTTCCCTCGACATGTAGGCCCGGATGAAGAAGTTGTCGCGTTTTCGGAATTCAATACGCGGCTGCATAAAAGTGATATTCCTCAGGCTAAACCGGTTGTCTCCCTGATAGACAGTTGTTCCAGACCCGTAGCTCATGGCCAGGATCAGCTCGGGCGACTCCGATTCAAGTTTCGGGTTGGTGCGGATATAAACAGAACCCAATGCTTTGAAATTCCGGGTATTGTAATCTACCAGGTCTGCCTCCTTATAACCGGGCCGGTGAACGGTGCCTAGCCCTGCGGCATCGTTAAAAGAATTGGTCGTATTTTGGGTGAAGTCTCCGAATAGAATATATTCATCGCCATAGATGTTTACCGCGTCCCATCCACCAGGATTACCGGTTGGCGTCGGCGTTCCATCTACTGCCTGGAAATTTTCGGCTTCCCAGTCGTCCGCTTTAAGATAAGAGAGCGTGAATTTATAGGCAACTGTTTTTAGCCCATCTTTGTTTTTAAAGCTGTCCGCCCAGCGTATCTCCGGGTTGAGCAGGTTGCGTTCTCCCACTTTCACCTGTGCAGAGAGGCCTTCGGTAAAGAAGGGGTTTTTGGTTTCCATACTGATCACGCCGTTGAAGGCGTTGGGGCCGTAAAAGGAAGAGCTGGCGCCCTGAATGATGTCCACTTTCAAAACATCCAGCTCAGGAGCGCCTAAGAAATTACCCAGAGAGAAGTTCAACCCGGGCGCCTGGTTATCTACCCCATCAATGATTTGTAGGGACCGCACCGGGCTGGTGCTGTTAAAGCCCCGGGTATTGATGATCTTGAAACCGAGGCTGGCGGCAGTCAGGTCCACTCCTTTCAAGGTGCCCAGCCCATCGTAAAAGCTGCTGGCGGCCGTCTCTTTGATTGCCAGCACATCTAAGGACTCTACGGTCAGAGGCGAGGCTTTCTGTTTCTCAGATACCCGCTGGCCGCGGACTTCTACTACCTCTGTGGTAATAGATTCTTCCTCCAATTGAGCTTTAATATTTTTGTCCACCGCATTTACAATTATTTCCTGCGTGGCATAACCAACATAAGAGAAGACCAGCGTAAAAGGGGGCTGCTCCTTAGTCCGGATTTCAAACACGCCGTCAAAGTCCGTTACGGTGCCGTCAGCCGCTCCTTTAATGATTACGCTGGCTCCAATGAGCCGGTCTCCGGTAGCCTTATCGAAGACAGTCCCCGTGATAGTAGCCTGGGAGAAGCCTGACGGCATAAAACCAAGGGTTAGAATAAAATTAAGAAACAATCCCTTTAATACGAATTTCATGCTATTTGCCTGTCTGGTTCAGTGAATTTATTCGGTTCTCCGGACCAAAATAACAATTTTTCAATGATAATAACCTAGCCTTGAGATAAATTTATTCGTTCTAACTTATGGCAGACAATGAGGTGTTACAGTAAAATTCTGATTCTCAACGGATGGCAGAATAATCGGCGCCCAGGCTCTTAAGCGAATTTTCGCTCACAAGAGATCCGCTAGCAGCGCCAGGCTTATTCCCAACAGGATCACACCCATTTTTGCCCAGGAAACATGATGTTGGCGATTGTCATCAGCTTCGAATAGAATGGTCGTAGAAATATGCAGGAAAGAACCAATGACAAAGCCCAGCAAATTGGCCATAGCCGTGGGGCTCAGGTGGAAGCTGCCGGCCACCAGCGCTCCCAGTGGAGACATGCCGGCGAAAAAGGCCAGGCATATCCAGGCTGTACCTTTGCGAAAGTGAGATAGGAGCAAGAGAGAAACCAATGCAAAAGCGGCCGGGAGCTTGTGCAACACAATACCGATCAGTAAATGCTGGTGCCCATGGGCATGCCCATCCTGTAACGCGTGGAAGCTGTCGTAATGACTCAGTGGCAGGCCTTCCAGGAAAGCGTGCAGGGAAAGGCCGATCATAACCTGCAGCGCCATGGTGGAGCCACTATGTTCGTGGACGTGGATATGCCCGTGTTCCACCCCCTGGGTGAGCTGCTCCAGGAAGAGCTGTACCAGGAACCCGGCCAGTATCCACGAGCTGGGCGACGCCTCGGGTACGGAAAAAGCGCCGGGCATAAGGTGTATAACCGTGATGCCCAACAAGTAGGCTCCACTAAAGGAAAGCACTAATTTAAGTGCTATTCCCGCCCTGCTATGAAAACGAAAAGCCAGCGCTCCTCCGAACAGGACGCAGAAAAAAAGCAATAAATATTCCCATATGGCCATTCAGGCTTTTTTTATGGAATGATGGACTGAGTTGGGCGGCCACTTCTTCACTCCTCCCAATCAATACGCACCGCATTCCAGCGAAGGTAAACTTTTGCCATTACATACGCAATCAATATGCCCACCAGGGCGCCGAAGAATACATCCAAGGGATAATGAACACCGACATACACCTGCCCGTAGGCAATGCTGCCCGCCCACAGCAGCAACGGCCAACGTATGCGCCGGTAGGCCTGCCCAAGGGTAAGGGCCAGAAAGGTGGCCATGGCAAAATGGTTGGCGGCGTGGGAAGAAGTGAAGCTATAGCTATGGCCACAGCCCACCAGCAGGCGGGAGTCCGCCCGGACTTCCGTGTTCTGGCAGGGCCGAAGGCGCTCCACATTCTTTTTCAGAACCTTACTACTCATGAGGTCGGCCATGCCCACCGTCAGCGCTACCGCAGCTATCAGAATGAGGCCTTTCCACCGGTATTTGAAAAAGAGGAAACCGGCCAGTAGCAGGTAAAAGGGGATCCATGTTTTTTTATCCCGCCACAAAGGCATGGCCGCATCGATCCAGGGATGATGCCATTCACCATTAATCAGGTGAAAAAGCTGAAGGTCTAAGTGTAAAAGGTCGTTGAGCATCAATGCATTGGTTGGGCGACGAGGATCAGGCGCGGGCTTTCCTCCCGGTGAAAAGGCCGAAGCTGGTAATCGCCGTAAGTTTTTAGGATGCGTAGGCCGGCCGCGCCGAAAAGCCGCTCAAAATCTTCGGGTAGAAACAAGCGCACGCGTTCTTCGAAATGCCGGGTTTTTCCATGATCCCGAAAGTCGATCGTCTTGATCACGTGTTGGCCTTCTACTTTTTTGTGAATTTTAAAGAGAATGCCGTCAATTACCTTCTCCTCACTCCCCGTCAGGCGGTTTATCACGTATACGGAGTTAAAAAAGTCGAGGACAAAAGTGCCTCCGGGCCGCAACCCGGCCGCAACATTTCGCAAGGTCCTGATATCGTCTTTCTCACTATCAAAATATCCGAAACTGGTGAAGAAGTTGAAAATATAATCAAAATAATTGATCCGGAAGGGCTGGCGCATATCATGGGTGAAAAAAGACAGGTTATCCTGCTCGTACTGTCGGGCAAAGGTGATGCTTTGTACGGATAGGTCAATACCCGTCACTTCAAATCCATGGCTGGCCAGGTGCCGGGAGTAACGTCCTTTTCCGCAGGCCAGGTCCAGAATGCGGGCGCCTGCCGGAGGCGAAAGGGTTTCCAGCAGTTGGTCAATGAACCCCTCCGCTTCGGATTCATCCCGGGTCTTATACAAGATGTGATAGTAAGGAGAGTCGAACCAGTTTTCAAACCATTCAGCGGCGGCCATCTGTGTATTTTTATCAGTAGTTGTTTGATTTACCTTCAATTTTTCCCAACGTTTTTTGCCGGCTACCGCCATTTTGAAATTTATGACAACGCAAATATACCCCAGGCAATGGGGTTTGCAAAAGCTTCGGGTGTTCTTTACCGCTGCTTATTCACTTGTCATCCGCCAAGAGCGGTAAGCCCAAACAAATTTTCTATTTTTGTGGTGCATGAACGAGTCAATCTCAAAACTATCTCTCAAAAAAAAATCGGATCTTGACACTTATAAAATCTATTTCAGGGATAAGAGGCACTATTGGCGGAAAAGCCGGCGACAACCTGACGCCCCAGGATGTGGTGGAATGCACCGCTGCTTTTGGGTATTGGTTGCTGGAAAATGGGGCCGCCCCCAAAGTGGTGATCGGGCGGGATGGGCGTATCTCCGGCCCTTTGGTCAGCCAGTTGGTTACTTCAACGCTGATTGGCCTTGGCATCGATGTAGTAGACCTGGGCCCCTCGACCACCCCAACGGTGGAAATGGCGGTGCCGGAGGAGAAGGCAGGCGCCGGCATCATCATCACGGCCAGCCACAACCCGGCGAACTGGAACGCCCTGAAATTTCTGAACCACAAAGGTGAATTCATTTCCCAGGCCGATGGTGAAGCCCTGCTCCGGTATCTGGAGGATGGAAATATCGAATATGCAGCAGTAGAGCGCCTGGGAACCTATCGGCAGGCGGAAGGCTATCTGGAATACCATATCGGAAAAATACTGGCGCTGCCCTATGTCGATGCCGATGCGGTGCGCCGGCAGGGCTACAAAGTAGTGGTGGATTGTATTAACAGCACCGGGGCATTGGCTTTGCCTCCTTTGCTGGAAGCCCTGGGTTGTGAGGCCGTGCTGCTCAACGGAACGCCCAATGGACACTTTGCGCACAATCCCGAGCCTTTGCCACAGCACCTGGCGGAGCTCTGCCAGGTAGTAAAACGGGAGCAGGCCGCTCTGGGCGTCGCCGTCGACCCGGATGTAGACCGCCTGGCCCTGGTGTGCGAGGACGGGCAGCTTTTCGGAGAAGAGTACACCCTGGTGGCCGTTGCCGACTACATTTTGCAGCAAAAGCCGGGCAATGCAGTGTCCAATCTCTCCTCCACCCGTGCTTTGCGGGATGTAGCCCGCCGTCATGGCG
>JAGQXQ010000087.1:0-1887 GCA_020436535.1 Phaeodactylibacter sp. | reverse complement strand
TTCCTGGGCTTCACTACGGCCGTGATGCCCTGGCGGGCCTGGCTATTTTCCTGACTTTTCTGGCTCGCACCGGCCAGCCGGCCAGCGCCCTGCGGTCTACTTATCCGAATTATTACATGGTCAAAGATAAGGCCGCTTTGAGGCCGGAGATCGATGTGGACCGGTTGCTGGAGCAACTGGAAGAACGCTACAAGGACGAAGAGTACAGCACCATCGATGGTCTGAAGATCGACTTCGAGCACGGATGGGTGCACCTGCGCAAATCGAACACAGAACCCATCATCCGAATCTATTCGGAAAGCAATAGCCCCGAATCGGCCCAACAGCTGGCCGGACAGATGAAGGCGGCAATGGAAGAGATATTGGGGCAGGAGATTTGAGGAGGATGGGCAACAATCTAACAATCTAACCATCTAATCATGGATGCACTAACCAAAAACAAAACCACCCGGCTGGAAGCGTATTTTGCCCCCTTCCGGGAGAAAGTCATCGGCTACGGCCAGTATTTTGATACTGCCTTTGGCTCCCGGCGGATAATCTATGCCGACTGGACGGCCAGCGGGCGGCTCTATGAGCCGATTGAGGACCTGCTCTGTAAAGACATTGCTCCCTTCGTTGGCAATACCCATACCGAGACCACCGTCACCGGTTCTTCCATGACCATGGCCTATCACCGGGCCAAGGATATTATCAAAGCTCATGTTGGCGCCCATCCTAAAGATGTACTGATTTCCTCGAATTCCGGGATGACCGGGGTGGTCAATAAATTTCAGCGCATTTTAGGATTGAAGATACACGAGCGATACACCAGCCAGGTGAAATTGCCGGATGAGGAACGAACGGTGGTTTTTGTAACCCACATGGAGCATCATTCCAACCAGACCTCCTGGCTGGAAACCCTGGCCGATGTGGAAGTTATCGAACCCAATCAGGAAGGGCTAGTTGACCTGGAACACCTGAAAGTACTCCTCGAAAAGTATAAAGACAGAAAAAATAAGATCGCAGCCGTCACCTCTTGCTCCAATGTGTCGGGCATCAAAACCCCTTACTATCAGATCGCCGAATTGATGCACCTCAACGGAGGGCTTTGTTTCGTCGACTTTGCCTGTTCTGCTCCTTATATCGACATCAATATGCGGCCGGAAAATAAGCTGCAACACCTGGACGCCATTTACTTCTCTCCTCACAAGTTCCTGGGCGGCCCCGGCTCCAGCGGCGTCCTGGTTTTCGACCCTAAACTGTACACCAACCGCGTGCCCGACAACCCCGGCGGGGGAACGGTAGACTGGACCAACCCGTGGGGTGGCCACAAATATATCGAGGAGATCGAAGCCAGGGAAGATGGCGGAACGCCCGCCTTTTTGCAGACTATGAAGGTCGCCCTTTGTGTGCAGCTCAAAGAAAAGATGGGCGTGGAGAATATCCTGAAGCGGGAAGAAGAAATGCTGGAGCGAATCTGGCGCCGGCTGGACCAACTGCCCAACCTGCACATCCTGGCCGATAACGTGCGGGAGCGCTTGGGCGTGGTGTCTTTCTACATAGACGGGCTGCATTACAACCTGGGGGTGAAATTGCTTAACGATCGTTTTGGCGTACAGGTGCGGGGCGGCTGCTCCTGCGCCGGCACTTACGGGCATTATCTGCTCCACGTATCCCAGCAGTATTCCCGGTCCATCACTGAAAAGATTAACCATGGTGACCTTTCGGAGAAACCGGGCTGGATTCGGATGTCTATCCACCCCATTATGACGGATGAAGAACTGGGCCACCTCCTGGATGCGATTGAAGCAGTGTACCATCATCATCAAGAATGGGCCGGAGACTATGTGTACAATCCCCATACCAATGAGTACACCTGTAAAGATGACCCGGGCTATGAAACCCAAC
>JAGQXQ010000086.1 GCA_020436535.1 Phaeodactylibacter sp. | reverse complement strand
GGGGCTTATTCAATACGATACATTGAAAATGGCGCCTCTTTTCGGATTTTTCCGGGAAGAGGCGCTTTCTTTTTAAAGAACTCCGTATTTTCTGGAAAAAAAATAATGATCAATTTAATCAGTGATACCGTTACCAAACCTACTCCAGGCATGCTTCAGGCGATGATGGAAGCAGAAGTAGGGGATGATGTTTTTGGCGAAGACCCCACCGTCAACGCCCTGGAAGCCAAAGTGGCTGCCCTTTTCAATAAGGAGGCCGCCATTTTTTGTCCTTCGGGTACCATGACCAACCAGATTGCCATAAAGGTGCATACGCAACCCCTGGACGAGGTCATTTGTGATGAGTATTCCCACATCTATCAGTATGAAGTGGGCGGATATGCCTATAATTCGGGCGTGGCGATCAACCTGCTTAAAGGAACACATGGCAAGATCACTGCTACCCAGATAGAAGCAGCGATCAAACCGGAATTTGATTGGCTTCCCAGGACCCGGCTGGTCGTGCTGGAGAATACCTGCAACAAGGGAGGGGGTAGCTATTATACCCTGGATGAAATCCGGCCGATCAGTAAATTGTGCTGGAACCGGGGCCTGGCCCTTCACCTGGACGGCGCCCGCATCTTCAACGCCCTGGCAGAAACCGGAGAGACAACCCATGCGGTGGGGGAGCAGTTCGATAGTATTTCTCTTTGCCTCTCCAAGGGGCTGGGCGCGCCGGTTGGCTCGGTGCTCATCGGCAGTGAAGCCTTTATCAAACAGGCGCGGAGAGTCCGCAAGGTGATGGGTGGCGGCATGCGACAGGCCGGGTATCTGGCTGCCGCCGGTATCTACGCCCTGGATCATCAGGTGGAGCGCCTGAAGGAAGACAACGAACGGGCTAAACAGATCGGCGCCGTTTTAGAAGCAATGCCCTGCGTGAGTGAGGTGCGGCCGGTGCAGACCAATATCCTCATCTTTGATGTGAACCCACCCTACACGGCTGCATCTTTTTTGGAAAAGCTGGCGGGCAAAGGCATCCAAGCCTCCCCCTTCGGTCCGCAAACGGTGCGCTTTGTAACCCATCTGGATTTTACGGAGGAGATGCTGGATAGGGTGGTGGAGGCGTTGAAGGATATGGAATAGTATAAGAAAATTTAATATATTGTTGTCGCCAATGTGCAAACTACCTATATATCTGTTTTTGATAACTTTGGCCTTTGCGGGTCAGCAATTCCCACTTTGGCTTTCCAAGAAGGCCATTTTGCTGTCAGCTGACAACTTTCCGTTGTCTGCTGACTTTCTGCCGGGAGGCTTCTAGAGAAAGTTCCAAGATAAGTGAGCAGACAACTCGAAGTTGTCAGCTCACATGCCGGGCACGATAACACCCCAAAACAATTCCGGTTATACCGAAGGTATATATCCACCCAGGATTTAGTGTTGATCAGCCGGCATATCCTCGGCGTGCAACCTCTGAGCAGCCCGTATAAAATGATAGCGGCAGATGTCAATAATTCCAGGAGTATCACCACCTTAGACCTGATTTTTTTGCGCCGTTTGCTGCTGGGCATCGATATTGAATTTGAAACCAATACCAGCTGGCGGTTTGTAGAGCTGGATTATGCATTCCCCAACCCTGCGAATCCCTGGCAGGAGCCTTTTCCCGAGCGGATAGACATTATTCTACCGGCTGCCGGCGTATCGGATTTGGACTTTGTAGCAGTAAAAGTAGGGGATGTGAGCCTGGATTGAGACGTAAGCCAATGACGCGAACCTGGTTTCCCAAATTTATTTGGCTCGAAGATGCCTCATCCACGAACTAAAAAGAGCGCCAGTTTATCGCCTCCGATGAAAAAAAATGGCAGGGCGAATAGCGAACGGCTAAATGCAAAATGCTGAAAAACACTCCGGAATTTACAATAATAGCCCTACGAAGTCTGCTCCCGCCGCCGAATCTCATCCCGGATTTCTGCAGCGCGCTCGTAGTTCTCTTCCGACAGCACTTCTTCCAGCATTTTGTGCAGGGCGTCAATGGAATAAGAAGACAAGGCCGCTGGTTTCCCCTTGGGTTGCGTCCCTTGTTCCACTGGGGCGCCTTCTTCTTCTGTATCCTCCAGAACGACGCCGGCGGCGTCGAGGATAAATTCGTAGGTATAGATGGGGCAATTGAAGCGGACGGCCATAGCCAGCGCATCCGAAGTCCGGGAGTCGATCTCTATGATCTCACTGTCCTTTATGCAGATGAGCCGGGCATAGAAAATGCCATCCAGCAGGTTGTTGATAATGACTTCTTTGAGTTCTATATTGAAGGTTTCGAGGGTGTTTTTGAACAGATCGTGCGTCAGAGGGCGATTGGGAGTCATCCGTTCCATAGCCACCGCAATGGCCTGTGCTTCAAAACTGCCGATGACGATCGGCAAGCGGCGGGAGCCACCTTGTTCACCCAAAACCACGGCATAGTTGTGGGATTGAGTAACACTATGTGACAAAGCGACTATATCCAGTTCTATTTTTCTCATAAAGAAGGCCGGTGATTAAGTTCAAATACTGTAATCTCAACAAACAGGCATAAACCCTGGTTTAGCTAAGCATGCAGATTATCAGAGCCGCAAAGGTAAGAAATTGCGCGCTAATGGAGCGGCCGATAAGCAATTATTTGCCAGTACGCCACTCCATATTTCGATTATTGCAGCTATCCTGCTTCCTGAATTTTCATTAAGAGGTTACACTGCTCTCTAATCCACTACTCTCTGATCCACTGCTCTCTAATCAACTACTCTCTACCCACCCACTTCACTTCCTCTTCGCCTCCTCCCACAGAGCGTCCATCTCAGCCAGGCTCATTTCCTGTAAGCCTTTGGTGGCATTGGCTTCAATATATTCAAACCGCTTTTTGAACTTTTGATTGACTCGTTCGAGAGCTGTTTCGGGGTCAATATTTTGAAAACGGGCATAGTTGATTAAGGAAAACAGAACATCGCCAAATTCTTCCTCCCGTTTTTCAAAGGGAAGCTCCTGCTCCATCGCTTCCCGGAATTCGGCCAGTTCTTCCTCCACCTTTGCCCATACCTGCTCGCTGTTTTCCCATTCAAAGCCCACCTGTTTGGTCTTATCCTGCATGCGATAGGCCTTCACCATAGCAGGCAGCGAGCGGGGTACGCCGGATAAGACTGACTTTTTGCCTTCCCGGAGCTTGAGTTGCTCCCAGTTCTTCTTTACATCTTCTTCGCCATTCACCGTTACATCACCGTAGATGTGAGGGTGGCGTTTGATCAGCTTATCGCAAATATCATTGAGGGCGTCAGCAATGTCAAAAGCCCCCTTTTCATCGCCGATCCTGGCGTAGAAAACCATATGCAGCATGAGGTCGCCTATTTCTTCCTTGATCCCATCCAGGTCTTCGTCCAGGATGGCGTCGGCGAGTTCATAGGTTTCTTCGATGGTGAGGTTGCGCAGGCTTTGGAACGTTTGCTTACGGTCCCATGGGCATTGCTCCCGCAGTTCATCCATAATAGTGAGAAGGCGGGCGAAGGCATCGAGTTTTTGCTGCATTGTTTTTCGGTTATTTATACTAAATTTGCGCCTGTCGTTTTACGACATCATTGATGCTATGCAAAGTAAACTAATATCGCCGGGCCGTTGTTGATTATTAGAACTTTTGAAGAAACTATAATCCAATTTTTATGGAGTTTTTATATGTTTTAGCCATTATTTTCGTCGTTTTTGGCCTCTCTTTCGCCCTGATCAATATCCGGCAGATATTTACCGGGCAGGAGTTCCGGGGAACTTGCGCCACTAACAACCCTATGCTGAAAAATCAGATCGGAGAGTGCACGGTTTGCGGCAAAGCGCCGGATGAAGAATGTAAAATGCCGGAGGTTGGCAAAGGGGCTAAAGCTTGAAAAAGTAAATAAGCCATCGGAAAATATTTTCCTTCAGATTGGGCAGTGGATTGCATTCCATTGCCCATCTTTGTTAGACTGAGTGCAACTATTCAGTTAGCTTTTGGCGGTTAGCGTTTAGCAAATGCCTGCCCTTAAGTTTGTTATGTTAAGCAAAAAACCGGTAGCTTAAGCTTATATCCCATTTTATGGCCATCGGGCGCCAATGGCCAACAGCTAAGCGCCAATTGCTGATTAGTTACGACTGAGTTACGGATATTCCTCTCCTGTCTCTCCTAATACTGTCCAACTGCCAGCATCACCAGCGTACAGCCCATTTCCACTTCGATGCCTTTTTCCCTCGCCAGCCGAATGAGCTCCGGATTTTCTGTACCAGGATTGAAAATAATGCGTTTGGGGTTGAGGCTCAGGATGTAATCGTAGTATTCCTGCTGCCGCTGCGGATTGAGGTATAAAGTAATGGTATGAATATTTTCCAATACAGGCTTGCCCTGCTCAATGGTAACACCTGAGATTTCTCCTTCCCGCACACCTACCGGAACCACCTCAAACCCACCCTGAGCGAGCCGGTGAACGGCGGCATTAGAGTAGCGAATGGGGTTAGTGGAAGCTCCCAAAACCAGTGTTTTTTTCATGTAAACTGATTTGATTTTTCATATAACAACCACCATGAAAGAAGGTTGACAAGTGGAATAGAACGGTGGGGGTCGAGGCTGGATGTTTCGCAAAGACGAACCAGAATAGCAGGAAAGACAAGAGCGGGCGCTTTTGCGGGAGTTTTTTCTAATGAGGTAAGGTGGCAGGCATTTCAAGAATGCCTGCCACCTAAATTGAGGTTACACCAGCAACCGGATCGGATCCTCCAGGATGGCCGTCACCGTCTGCAGGAACTGAGCGCCGGTAGCGCCGTCCACCACGCGGTGGTCGCAGGATAGGGTTACCTTCATCATATTGCCGACAACGATCTCACCGTCTTTGACAATGGGCTTTTGGATGATGGAACCCACGGCAAGGATACAGGCATCCGGCGGGTTGATAATGCCGGTAAATTCTTCGATGCCGAACATACCCAGGTTGGAGACCGTAAAGGTATTGCCTTCCATCTGTTCGGGCTGCAATTTGCGTTTTTTGGCCAGGCCTGCCAATTCTTTGACCTCTACATTGATCTGAGAGAGGGTTTTCATATCGGTGTAGCGGATGACCGGCACAAGCAGGCCCTCATCCACTGCTACCGCCACTCCGACGTTGACATCTTTATTGATGCGGATTTTATCGCCCAGCCAGGACGAGTTGACGGCCGGGTGCAGGCGCAATCCAGCGGCCACGGCTTTGATCACCAGGTCATTAAACGAAATTTTAGTGGGCGCTACCTCTTTGAGGCGTTCGCGCAGCTGCACCGCCCGGTCCATATTGATCTCCCTGGTCAGATAGAAGTGCGGCGCTGTGAATTTGCTTTCGCTGAGGCGTCGGGCAATAGTCTTGCGCATCTGGCTGATGGGCTTTTCCTCGTAATTGGCGCCGCCGCCGGAGAAGGCAAAGGGCGCCACCTGCGGGGCTTCTTCTGCCGGAGCCGCTTGTTTTGGGGGCGCCGCCGGTTGGACGGCCGGGGCGGCAGCCGGTTGAGGCGCTGCCTCCTTTTTTTCAATAGCCACCTCAATATCGCGTTTCACGATGCGGCCTCCGTCGCCGGAGCCGGAAACGTTGGCCAGGTCGACGCCGGCTTCCTTTGCCATACTACGAGCCAGAGGCGAAGCTTTAAGCCGGTTGCTATCGGCAGCCGCTTCGGCCGGGGCTTGTTCTTTAGCGGGTTCTGCTTCTTGCCGGGGCTCTTCAGCCGGGCCATCATCAGAAGAGGCAGAAGCTTGGTCTCCACCTTTGCCGTTACTGCCGCCTTCAGCTTCTGCGATGGCTTTTTTCCAGTCTTCTCCCTTACTTCCGATCACTGCAATAATGCCGTCGATGGGCACCGGGCCTTCTTTTACGGCAATATGAAGGAGGACGCCGTCGAAATAGCTGTCCAGTTCCATTGTAGCTTTATCGGTCTCTACTTCAGCCAGGGTTTCTCCGGCTTCCACTTCTTCTCCTTCTGATTTCAGCCAGCTGACGATATTGCCCTCTTCCATTGTGTCGCTCATTCGGGGCATGCGTATAACTTCTGCCATGGTCTTTAATTTTGAGTGTTTTTAGGTTCAGTGCTCTGGCCCATTGTGGAGCCGCACTAAAATTTGGCGTATTATGGATTATTAAGTTTTATATGGCCAGGGCTACAAAGAAAATGAATATTGGCCGTTTCCCCAACCAATGAGGCATTCTAATATAGGGATTAGGCTTTTTATTCCGGATTTTTAGTTTTGAACAGCTCTTTGGAAGGAAGGTTTACTATCTGTCGGAGATATGCAGGGCCAAATGGCGCCTTGCTTAGTTTAGGAACGTTAATAAATTTATTTACCCCGCAATATTATTATTTTTGCCCTCATGAATTTCTCGTCCAAACTTATCGAAGAAGCAGTAAACGCCTTTGCCGGTTTGCCTGGCATAGGCAGGAAAACAGCGCTGAGGCTGGTTTTACACCTGGTAAAGCAATCGCCGGAGGTAGTGGAGCAGTTTGCTCAGGCAATGCTGAAAATGCGCCGCAATATCAGGGAGTGTGAACGGTGCCACAACATTTCTGATGACAAGTTATGCGTCATTTGTACTGACCGTCGCCGGGACCAAAGCCTGGTGTGTGTGGTGGAAGGCATTCGAGATGTGATGGCTATCGAAGGCACGGGCCAGTACCGTGGCTTATATCACATCCTCGGTGGGGTGATCTCTCCCATTGAAGGGATAGGGCCCTCCGACCTGAATATCGACTCCCTGGTGCAACGAGCGCAAGCAGGAGAGATCCGGGAAGTAATTATGGCGATCAGCCCAACCATTGAAGGGGAAACGACTATCTTTTACTTATCGAAGAAGCTGAGAGACACCGATGTAGAAGTGAGTACCATCGCCCGGGGTATTTCCTTCGGTGGCGACCTGGAGTATGCGGATGAATTGACGCTGGGCAGGTCGATCGTGGCTAGGGTACCTTATAAGGGAGGAGGGGAGTAAATGATTGAATGATTTCCTGCCATAATTACATGAAGTTATCTGTAATCATTGTCAACTACAACGTCAAGTATTTTCTGGAGCAGGCATTGCTCTCAGTGCGCCGTGCGTCGCGGAGCCTGAAGATAGAGGTGTGGGTAGTGGACAACAATTCAGTGGATGATTCGGTACTGATGGTCCGGGAGAAATTCCCGGAAGTGAAAGTGATTGCTAACAAGCACAACCCCGGCTTTTCCATTGCCAACAACCAGGCCATCCGGGAGTCCTCGGGAGAATACGTGCTCTTACTCAATCCAGATACGGTTGTCGAAGAAGACACCTTCGAAAGGTGCATTGCCTTTATGGATGCTCATCCGGAAGCCGGTGGGCTGGGAGTGCGCATGATTGACGGCAGTGGAAAATTTCTGCCGGAGTCCAAGCGCGGGTTCCCTTCACCCTGGGTTGCTTTCTGTAAAACGGTGGGCCTTTCCCGTCTCTTTTCCACCTCCCGCCTCTTTAACCATTACCATCTGGGGTATCTGGAAGAGCATAAAGTAAATGAGGTGGAGGTACTGGCCGGCGCTTTTATGTTGCTTCGGAGGTCGGTGCTGGACGAAGTCGGCCTGCTGGATGAGGCATTTTTTATGTACGGGGAAGACATCGACCTTTCTTACCGCATCATTCAGGCGGGTTATAAAAACTACTATTTTCCGGAAACAGCTATCATTCACTACAAAGGAGAAAGCACCAAAAAGGGGAGCCTGAATTATGTGA
The DNA here is from genome assembly GCA_020436535.1 of Phaeodactylibacter sp. Classification (GTDB taxonomy): domain Bacteria; phylum Bacteroidota; class Bacteroidia; order Chitinophagales; family Saprospiraceae; genus JACJXW01. Next base: position 4,305 of record JAGQXQ010000086.1, on the reverse strand, counting down.
AGGCCTTTTATACGGCTATGATCATATTTGCCCGCAAACACTTCCGGGGTGACAAGGCGCGGCTGTTCGTACTGATGCTGCAGGCCGCCATTTATTTCAGGGCTCTTCTTACCATTGCCTCCGGCTTTCTCAAAAAGGTCTACTTGCCGGTGCTGGACGCCGCACTTATTTTCGCGGGGCTGATATTCCTCAAGAACTTCTGGGCGGTTTATCACTTTCGCGACCCTAATTATTATGATGATTCCTTTCTGTATTTTAATGTGCCGCTGTACATCACTATTTGGCTCGCATCGATCTATTTCAGTGGTGGGTACGACCAGCAATTCAGCATTCGCCGCCTGGTGCGGGGCTTGTTGGTGGGGACAGTGCTGCTGGCTGCCGTTTATGGGTTTCTGGATCTGGAATACCGCTCTTCCCGGGCTCTGATCGTCTTGGGGGCACTGTGGGCCAGCCTCTCTACGGTGGCCTTTCGATTCTTACTCTATTTCATGAAGTACGGCAATTTCAATCTGGGTAGGAATAGAAGGAAGAAACTGGTCATCGTCGGCTCGCAGGAGGAAAGCGAGCGTGTTCAGCGGTTGCTTCACCTGGCACAGGTACAGAAAAACTTCATCGGTACCGTAGCGCCATGGGCGGAGGCAGACACCCGCATATATCTTAGCCGCTTGCCGCAACTGGACGAGGTCGTGCAGATATACAAGATCGAAGAAGTGATCTTTTGCTCTCAGGATGTGAGCGCTCAGGATATTATGAGCTGGATGGCCCGCCTGGGCCCGGAAATAGACTACAAGATTGTTCCCCAGGAGAGCCTCAGCATCATTGGCAGCAGTTCTAAAAATACAGCGGGGGAGCTTTATACCATTGATATTCAATACCGTATTGCGCAACCTGAGAACCGCCGCAACAAGCGAATAAACGACTTGCTGTTAGCCCTTCTCTTTTTACTCCTCTTCCCTGTCCTTTTATTATTAATAGCTCATCCCCTGTTTCTTTTTCGGAATATCCTGAGCGTGCTGGCGGGCCGCCGATCCTGGGTTGGTTATGCGCCCACAGGCCAGGATAACAGTAACTTACCTGCCATTCGGCCGGGCGTTCTTTCACCCCTTGATGCGCTCCCCATCAATAACCTGGATGAGCCTACGGTGCAACGCCTTAACTTTCTGTACGCCAAAGATTATCATGTCAGTAAAGACCTGAACATCATCTGGCGGGGCATGCGGCGATTGGGCCGGGAGGAGGTAGATTGATATACTTTTCTACCGCTGCTCTCCCTGTTTCTGATTCAGGGCCTTTTTCAGTTTCTTCTGAGCTTTTTTCTGTTCCTTGGCGGCTTTCTCTTGTTGCTTTTGAGCTTTTTGTTGTTGTTTAAACGCCTTTTCCTGCTGCTTTTTTTGTTTGGCCAGCTGCTTCTCCTGTTTCTTCAGTCGTTTCTCCTGCTTTTTTAGCTGGTTTTCCTGCCGCTTTAACTGTTTCTGCTGCTTCGCTATTTGTTTATCCTGCTTTTGCATGGCTTTCTGTTCGGTCTTTTCCTGTTCGGTAGTTTTCTGTTCAGTCTGTGCGTAGGTATTGAGTGCAAATAACGGCAGGCCAAATACGATGGCCAGTAAGATCAGCTTTTTCATGGCTTGTGGTTTAGTTGTGTGATGTATAAACGCAACTTCTGTCATTTGCATATAAATTAGTATTCCTTCTTAGCAGGAACAATGAGGAAGGTCACACCTGGTAAATTTTAAATAAGCTTTAACTCAGAAAAAACGAGCCAGTAGTTCTCTGGTTGCCTCCACTTTCATTTTTTCGTATTGCTCCTTTTGCCGGGAGTCCAGCAACGGCAATAGTTCCTCCTCCTTCTCTTTGTTAATACTCCGGATCCGGAAGTAGCCCGATAGCTTGTTCATATCCGTATCGATCACTTCCCGCTGAATACGGCGGGCGTATTTCAGGTTGAGGGCGTAGATGGCCTTCACCTGGGCGGAACGAAGCGGGAGTTCTTCCTCCATCCTTTCGGTCATCCGGCCGGCGCGTTCTTCCGGGGCGCCGTATTCGGAGATGCTCTGGGCCTGGGTGGTAGCCAGATGAATAAACAAGAAGACAAAAACGGGCACGAGGTATTTCATGAGAATATTTTAATTGTTAGCCAGGAAATTTGCGATTTCTGATTTGAGATCTTTGATTTTTTTATGGATAGCCGGCAATAGAGCGTCCAGCACCGGGGCCCACTCCTCAAACATCTCACATTCAAAATCAAACATCAAACATCTCACTGCTTCTGCTTCTCCGCTTTATCTGGTCAAAGGTATTCCTGTATTCCGGGTGGTTGGTGCCCATCCAGGTATCCCAGAAGTTGAAATATAAGCCATAATTACAGCCCGAACGCTGGTGGTGCATATTGTGATGAGTAGAAGTATTGAACCAGCGGAGCAATGGGTGGTGAACAAACCCCTTGGGGAATAATTCGTATCCGAGGTGCCCAATCACATTCCATATCAATGACCAGGTGGCGAGCAGGAGCAGGGCCAGGGGGTGAAAAGGAATAAGAAGAGCGGCAATCGGAATAATCGCCACTTCCGCCAGGGCTTCCAGTGGGTGAAAAGACAAGGACGCCCAGGGCGTTGGGTTGTGAGATAAATGATGGACCCAGTGGAAAATGCGGAATAGTTTCGGATGGTGCAGGAGGCGGTGCATCCAGTAGAAATAAGTGTCGTGCAATAAAACCAGGAGCAGGAAGGACAATAGAAAATAGCCCCACCCATAGGTGCTGATATCGGTATAAATTTGGGTGTAGCCTGCTTCGCGAAGGAAGTACAGGGCTACCGCCATCAGGGCGAAAATGAAAGCTGTGTAAGCAGAGTGTTGAACTTCACTTAAAATAATTCGGGCGCGTGGGTGTTTTTCCTGTATCCTGGCCCAGGCGAAAGCCTTCTTTTTGAGGATGTAAAACAGGGTGAAGGCTAGCCCGGCAAACAGAGTATAACGTAGGAAGATCGCTGTGGAAGCAAGGAGCCAACCACTGAGTAATCCGAATTTTTCGATGAGTAGGTGCATGGTGCCTGGATTATTATTAAGAGTATGTGAAGTTCGGCTAATGGTTGCGGAGGTACTTCATATAGAAGGATGTGGTATAAAGGCCGCCCCAACCATTGGTGGTGTACGGAGGTGGGTGGGAGCATCGCTGTACATCGTACCCTCGTATGTTCCCATCCCCATCCTGCCCTGTACATCGCCAATCGGTTCGCTTCCGTCAATACAAGTCCACCGTATAGGAATTACCATTGATAATAATGGTGGCGCTGCCATCGCCATTGAAGACGATATCTCCTTCAAAAGTTTGAGTATTGCCATCCGGGCCGGTGATGTCGAGGGTAAAGCCGGCGATGCCGCTCTGTATGCGCCGGGTGCCCTTATCGATATTGAGATTGTCCACTTCGATCAGAAGAGAAGAGGAAAAGCTGCTTTGGTTGCGCACCTTGGATTGTTGGGCGCCCTGACGGGTATAGGCGCCATCAAGTACATAATTTCCTCCCTGGATGAGGTTGGAAATGACCCAGTTGCTGGAGGCGTTATCGCTGGAGGCCATACGGGTGGTTTCGTAGTCGCCTGTTGAACTGCGCTGGTAGTCAATTGCGATGGGGATCTGCAGCGCATTACAGTTAACCAACCACCCCCAGTTGACGGTATAGCTGGCGGTAATATTACCATGGTCGATAGAGCGCGTCAGGGTAGAGTCAAAGGGTTCGCCACAAGGGCCCGCGCCGCCGCTTTTTTCAGCATACTCATCGGCCAGGAAAAGGGCATCCTCCATTTCCGCGCCCAGCCCCTGGGTTTTGGCAGTGACGGCCCCTTCAATTACGATAGCCGCTTCTTCTTCGGATATCTCAGAACCGAGCGTCGGGCTGTCTTCGTTGTCCTTATTGCAGGCAGCGAGGCCTATGCTGAGAAACAGAATGAAAAACAGCGAGAAGAAGGGAAATGGGTTGCTCATCTTTAATGCAGTGAATCTCATTACTTAAATGTTTTGAATAGTTTTGATAATTAATTTTGGTTGACAGGAACAAAAGTGGGGTCCAGATAGCAGGGTGGGAAATTTTTTCAACCAATGGAGGGGAGCTTTCAATGAATGGTATGTTCGGTATTCGGTACAGTCTGTCCATACAGCCTGATACCCCCATCTATTCAGCCGGATGAAATGGGTGCGATTCCCATTTGTACCCATTGGGGGTACAGGCTAGAATCGAATCTGATTAAATTCGGTGTTCGACAAACTGGGCTGAAGAGGAATAACCAAGGGCGCAGTTGTGATTTGTGCCC
>JAGQXQ010000085.1 GCA_020436535.1 Phaeodactylibacter sp. | reverse complement strand
GCTTCCCGGCTTGCTTTCAAAAAGCGCCCGCTCAGAGGAGAACCGGGCAAGAAACTAACTATCCTGCTGACAATTTAGGGAAAAAGTCTATTTTTGCTAACATCCCGGGCATTCCTGGTGATTATTGCTTAAATTAAGCCACATTCTTGCAAAGCTATCAAAGTATTGATATGGGAAAAGTGATTTCATTACTCAACCATAAAGGAGGAGTTGGTAAGACCACCAGTGTGATAAATATTGGCGCAGCCATGGTGGAGCTGGGCAAAAAATCCCTGCTGATCGACCTGGACCCCCAGGCAAACCTCACCCTTTCACTGGGCGCTCCCCGCCCGCCACACACCATCTACGAGGCCCTGCGCGGCGAGTCCGAACTGGTACCGGTACAGGTTAAAGATAACCTGGATGTCATCGTTTCTACACTCGACCTTTCCGGCGCCGAGATGGAGCTGATCAACGAAGCCGGGCGGGAGTTCATCCTCCGGGAATTGCTGTCGCCTCTGCGCGAAGAGTACGACTTTATCATCATCGACTGCCCGCCTTCGCTGGGTTTGCTTACGCTCAACGCCCTGACGAGCAGCGATTACGTGATGATCCCGTTGCAGACAGAGTTTCTGGCCCTGCAGGGACTGGCCAAGATCAAACAGGTCATCCAAAAAGTGAAATTCCGCCTCAACAAGGGGCTGGAGATCGGTGGAGTGATCGCCACCATGTACGATAGCCGCAAAGTGCTCAACCGCGATGTGGTGGAAACGATCAAAAAGTATTTCGGCGAACTGGTCTTCGAAACCATGATCCGCGACAACGTCTCCCTGGCCGAAGCCCCGTCGCAACGAAAAGATATTTTTGCGTATAGCCGCAACAGCTCCGGAGCGGAGGATTATTTGAGCCTGTGTAAGGAGATCTTGGTGAGGATGGAAAAGTTTGAAAGAATGGCGGTTCGGAGGGAATGAGGGAGTGAGGGAGGGAATGAAGGAATGAAGGAATGAGGGAATGAGGGAATGAGGGAGGGAATGAATATACGTTGTTAAGATTATAAGGTGCGTAAAGAGAGTATAACCAACAATTTGCTTAGAAACTTCCAGTGTCATTGTGATCTGTGTTTTGACAAATAACTGGAAGAATTTCAAAATTGGTTTACAAAAATCTCTCTTTATGAAAAAAATGACAAAGGAAGAATTTGCGAAGTGGATGTGTCAAAGGACCAAAAACCTTGCTGTGAGAGTGGTGAAATTTTGCCAAACTTTACCATATGGCCCTGCTACTAAAGTTGTGGTTTATCAACTGATCAAAGCGGCAACATCTACTGCCGGAAATTACCGGGCAGCTTGCAGGGCGAGATCGAAGGCTGAATTCTTTTCAAAGATCAGCATCGTAGTAGAAGAGGCGGATGAAACACTTTTTTGGCTGGAAATAATGGACGAAAGTAAATTTGAATGCAGTAAAAAAGAATTGGGATACCTGGCTCAGGAAGCCTTGGAAATCCTTTCAATCGTTGTAACAGCCAGGAAAAATACAAATCGAAATTAATTACTGAGGATGTTGGAATAAAAATCAGCTTAGTCCCTGACTCCAAAATCATTCCTTCATTCCCTCATTAATTCAATCCTTATAGACCTTGAGCAAAAAGAGATTCACAGAAGGCCTGGAAAGCTTGTTCGGAGAGGCTGCTGAAGAAACCCTTCAGGAGAACAGCCCCTTATTGTCAAGAACGGCAAAACGAGAAGAGCAAAAGGGAGAAGAAGGCGGCAAGCGTTCTACTGCCAAGGACTTTTCTTCCGACCTGCAGGCCTTTCTGGATAGCGCTTTTGAGGAAAGCGTGGAAGAGCAACTCGAGCAACGAAAAAAGAAACGCACGCCTATTTCCGGCAGCGCTCAGATGAAGAAGCGCCACCGCAAGCCATTGAGCGGCCTAGACGCCCTTATCCGCAGTACAGTGGAGCCCAGTAGTATGCGGCTGGAGACAAAGGGGGCCAAGCGAATCACCCTCACCTTTGACCCCGACAAGCTGGAAAAGCTAAAAACCATCGCCCGCCAGGAGCGGACCTACCTGCGCGATATCATCGATGAGATCGTGGCAGAGTATTTGGATGAATACGAATCCAAAAAAGAAGGAGGCAGAGGATAGCCTTTGGCTTAATATTTGCAGCACCCCCTACTGAACCATTTTCATTCAAAATATGCCAGGCTGGCAGCATTCCATATCTACTATCCTAGCGAGATCGGCTTTCGGGCTCTTTCTACTATTGTCTCTGCCTCAGGTAGATGGAACGGCAGCGCCGGGCAGTTGTCAATTCTTGCAAACATCAGCCGTTGAACTGATTGAGGAAGCGCCTCATTCGTACAAGCGTCTTTCCCTCCTAGTTTTCTCCCCGCAAAATACCGTCAGCCAGTTTATCATCGGCCAACCCTGTTTTTGTCAACCTGCCGGTTTCTACCGATACCGGCTGTACCTAAACCGCTTAATACAGCCAGAATGGCAGGCCACTTTTTCAACGGCTGCCTTTATGGCTATGGCTCACCTTTCTCATACCTATCCTTCTGAAGACACTGCTGGCATCCAATAACATCGGTTGCAGGGGCTTCGCTCATCCTGGCCGATCCCTGGCTACTCGTGGTAGCAGCACATGATCCCTTTTACACAATGCCATCTTCAGAACTCATCAAAAATGAAAGCACTTCATAAAGTCCAGCAATTTATCCGGGCTGTCCAACATCCTGTAGAATATGGCCTGAAGCCATACGATAAACTTCTGGAGCAGATCCTCCGGCAACATCAGGCGCTGAATAGTCAACCGGATCAGGAACTGCAACTGTTATCCCGGGAGTTGAACCTGAAAGCGGCCAGTGGCATTGCCCTGGAAAAGCTCTTGCCCCAAGCTTACGCCCTCGTCAAAGAAGTATGTATCCGCCTTCTAGGCCTGGAGGCCTATGATGTACAGTTGCAGGCCGCCATCGCCTTACACCGAAACAAACTGGTAGAAATGCAAACCGGCGAAGGCAAGACCCTGGCGGCCGTCTTTCCTGCTTATCTCAATGCCTTGCCGGGAAAAGGCGTTCACATTTTGACCTTCAACGATTACCTGGCCCGGCGGGACGCAGCCTGGATGGGCCCCGTTTTTGAATTTCTGGGGTCAAGCGTAGGCTATATTCAGGAAGGCATGGCGCCGGCAGAAAAAAGGAAGGCGTACAACAGTGACATTACCTACGCCACTGCCAAAGAAGTGGGGTTCGACTACCTGCGCTCCTTCATCGCCTACAACAAAGAAGAGCTTATACAACGCCCTTTCCACTATGCCATCGTCGATGAGGCCGACGCCCTGCTGATCGACGAGGCCCGCAACCCGCTTGTACTGGCCGGCGATATCGTCCAAACGGACGTGGACCACCACCGTATCGCCCAACTGGCGGAAAACATGGAAAAAGGACAGGACTTTGACATCAACGATTATTCCCGGAACATCTTCCTTACCGAAACCGGTATCGCCAAAACAGAACAGGCCCTGCAGATCGGTAATCTGCTCGCCGATGAGCACTACCCGGAACTGTCGGCCATCAGCCAGGCCCTGCACGCCCGGGAGTTGCTGAACAGAGATATTGACTATGTCATCCGGGATGGGCAGGTGAAATTGGTCGACGAATTCACCGGCCGCATCGTAGAGGATAGGAAATGGCGCAGCGGCCTGCAAACCGCCGTGGAAGCCAAAGAGGGGCTGAAAATACAGTCGGAAGGCCATATCCTCAACGCCATCGCCCTGCAGCACTTCATCACCCAATACCCCAAACGGGCTGGCATGACGGCCACCGCACAGCCGGCAGCCGCTGAGTTTTTGAATAACTACGGCCTGGGCGTCGCCGTAATCCCTCCCAACCAGCCCAACCGGCGAGTGGACCATCCCGATGAGGTATTCACTACCGAAACGGCCAAGACAGAGGCCATTATAAAAGAAGTAAAACGCTGCCACTCCACCGGCCAGCCGCTACTCATCGGTACCCGAACGGTCCGGGAGTCCGAAAAGCTGGCCAGGATCATACGGGAAAGTGATATCTCCTGCCAGGTGCTCAACGCCAAAAACGATGAGTTGGAAGCTAGTATTATCGCCAGGGCCGGTATGCCGGGCGCCATAACCATCTCCACCAATATGGCGGGACGGGGAACGGATATCATCCTGGGTGGCCCGGATGGACAGGAAAGGGAGGCCGCTATCCGGGCCGGCGGCTTATACGTCATTGGCGCCAACCGCCACGAGAGCCGGCGGATCGACCGCCAACTGCGCGGCAGAGCAGGGCGGCAAGGTGATATTGGCCAGTCCAGATTCTTCATCAGCCTGGAGGACGAACTGATGGTAAAGTACCGGCTCAAGGAAATCCTGCCCCGCCGATTCAGAAACTTGCCGGATGGACAAAAAATAGCAGACCCCCGTATCCAGCTCTTTATTAACCATATCCAGGAGGTAATCGAAGATCAAACCTCAGAGATGCGAAGGACGCTGACGCTTTATTCCGACCTGGTGGAAAAACAACGGCAGATAATTCAGGCCGAACGTCAACAGATATTGCTCGAGCCCGGTTATTTATCCGATCGTTTATTCCTGAAAAAAGCACTTATTACAGAAAGAAAGCTAAGGGCCCTGGCCCTTTTCCAGTACGACTGGAGGTGGGCGGAGCATCTGGATTACCTGCAGCAGGTGCGCGACAGCATCCACCTGGTCCGTTTCGGCGGGCAAAAGCCACTGCTGGAATTCCAACGCCTGGCGGACCGGCAGTTTCAGGCCCTGTGTGACAAGATTGATGGCGCCTTACAGGAAAAAACGGCCTTGCTGCTGGCAAACCCCGAACTGGAGCTCCATGAATTGGGCGTCCGCCGCCCTTCCTCCACCTGGACGTACATCGTCAACGACAATCCCTTCGGCAACAAACTGGCCACCATGTTGCTGAATAACGCCAACATTGGTTTCCAGGTGGACTTCATCTCTGCGGCGGTGCTTTTTGTAGTAGGGTTGTTTCGGCGTTTGAGGGGAAGGAAAAGGATAGAGTGACTATGCAGCAGCCTTTCGCTTTTAGCTGTTCGCAAGGGGGGATTCGGGGTTCGGGATTCGGATCACTGAAAATCAGGAAGCGTTTTTTTAAAGACACAAAAAATTGAACTATCCCGTTCGCAATCCACGCTTTAGAGTTGGTTCTTTGCGAAACCGCGAATAGCCAACCGCCAACTGCTCAATAAATCCCAACCTCCGCTTCCTCCCCTTCCCGCACCCAACCCCGGTACATCCCCGCTGAACTAAACGGCAGGGCAACGTTCCCTTTCGCATCCACGGCAATCAGGCCACCGTCGCCGCCCAAAGCCAGCTGGCGGTGATGAATGGCGTGGTGGGCAGCTTCTTCGAGGCTCATACCCTTATATTCCATCAGGCAGGAGACATCGAAGGCTACGACACCGCGTATAAAGTACTCCCCATAGCCAGTGCAGGACACCGCACAGGTCAGGTTGTTGGCATAGGTACCCGCGCCGATGAGGGGGCTATCCCCTACCCTGCCGTACTGCTTGTTGGTCAGGCCGCCGGTAGAGGTGGCGGCGGCGACGTGACCCTGCCGGTCGCAGGCCACCGCACCCACAGTCCCATACTTCTGGCTATGGTCGAGCTGGGTTTTGCCGCGGGCTCGGGCCTCCTGCAGCTGCCGGTGCCGGAATTCAGAGAAAAAGTATTCCGGCGGCGCCTCCTCCAGGCCTTGCTCCCGGGCAAATTCCAAGGCGCCGGGGCCACAGAGCAACACGTGATCTGAGACATCCAGTATGCGACGCGCCAGGGATATCGGGTTCTTAACGCCCTGCACCATGGCCACGGCTCCCGCCGCCAGCGTTTTTCCGCACATGATGGAGGCGTCCATCTCATTTTTGCCTTCGTGGGTAAAAACGGAACCTTTGCCTGCATTGAAATACTCGCAGTCTTCTAATAAACAGACTGCCGCTTCGACGGCAGCCAAAGCGGCGCCACCGGCCTGGAGGATGGCCTCCCCGGCCTGCAAAGCAACCTGCAGTGCCTGTTGATGAGCTTTTTCTTTTTCCGCCGTCATCTCGGAGCGCAGGATGGCGCCCGCGCCTCCGTGTATGGCCAAAGTGTATTTGGGCATTTGAAGTTAGCTTTCTTGTGTTTATTGTAATTCAAAAACTTTGAGGTTTCGAAAACCTCAAAGTTTTTTCCTAATTCCTAATATCCCCGATTCTGCCCAATTACGCCATTAGACACCTTCACCTCCCGGTCCGGTATCGGCAAGATCACCCGGTAATCTTCCACCTGCCGCACGGAGGCAGCCCGGCCCAGGCGCACCAGGTCGAACCAATAGTGCCCCTCAAAGGCGTACTCCAGGCGGCGCTCCCGGATCAGGAAGTCGTTGTAGGCTTCCAGATCGGGCACTTCGGCCACCGAGACCGGCGAATCGGGCAACGAACGGGTGCGGATGGCATTCAGGTCGTCGAGTGCGGCCGCCGGCCCCTCGGTATTAGCAATCGCTTCCGAGCGGATGAGGTACATCTCCGCCAGGCGCAATATCGGGACGTTGTACTGTATATCCGTCGCCAGTTCGCCGTACTTGGTGCAACGCACCACTCCGAACCGCCGCAGGAACTGCTCCTTGCGGGCGTCGCCCTCCTCGAAGGCATCCCACAACTCATTGGAGCCGGAAACCTCATTGGCAGTGGAGAGCATCAGCAGGCTGGAAAGATCCTGCCCATCCTGGGTGGTGAACTCCAGTTCAAATATGGATTCGGTGGAGCCTTCCGTCTCAAAATTATCATTATAATCGGTATTGAGCTCGTAATCGCCATCATTGATGAGCAACTCGGCATAGGCGCGGGCGTTGGCCCAATCTTTTCGATATAAATACACACGCGCCAGCAGGGCCTGCGCCGCCGCCTGAGTGACAAAAAAACGCCCGTCATCATCGGGTAGGGCTTTGGAAGCGTTGTCCAGGTCTTCGATGATGCGGCTATACGTAGCCAATACGGTTGTCCTGCCTACGGAGGTAGCTGTACTGCGGTCCAGCACTTCCGTAAATACCGGCACGCCAAAGACGGAACCTTCATCAAAGAACTCCCCGAACTGGCGCAGCAGGTCGAAATAGGCGGCGCCCCGGAAATAATAGGCCGTGCCTTCGATCCGGCTGCGATCTTCATCCCCGATACCGTTGATCCCATCGATATTCGCCAGGATATTATTCGCGGAATTGATGATGTTATACAGATCTACCCATACATCCTCGATATAGGGGTTGGTTGTCGGCACGCGGGCATTGGCCAGGTCCTCGTAGCGCTGCCGAAAGCCGGTGGCAATGGCATTGCCGCCGAGCAGGCCTGCCACCAGGACAAAATCGCCGCCGTAGAGGTTCACTCCCTGAAAGCTATCGTACAGCCCGATGGCCGCCGCTTCCGCCGTTTCCTTGTTGACGATGGCTTCCGATGTAATGATCTGGTCATCCAGTTCCACATCCAGGAAACCGTTGCAGGCAGTGCCCAAAAACACTACCGCCGATAGAATGATGTATTTGAAGTTTATGGTTTTCATTTTCTTGTTTTTTAACACTGATACACTACTCTCTGATACACTGATACACTACTCCCCGACACACTGACACACTACTCTCAGACACCCTACAACCCCACATTCACCCCCACCGAGATCGTCCGGGCCTGCCCCAGAGTACCGAAGTCTTCTCCCTGCTGGGTATTCAGCGCGCCCTGGCTGGCCGTGTTGGTGGAAACCTCCGGGTCGAAACCGCGGTAACCGGTAATGGTGAACAGGTTCTGTGCCTGCGCATAGAGCGTCAGGGAGCGCAGGCGCATTTTCTGCACAGCCACTTCCGGAAACTGATAGGCCAGGCGCAGGTTTTTCAGGCGGATAAAGTCGCCGTCTTCCAGAAACTGAGTGCTAAAACGCTGCATCTGTCCGGTTTGCAGGGAGGGGCGCGGCACATCCGTTTGCTGTCCGGGTTCCCGCCAGTAGTTGTCCAGTACGTAGCGGCTGTTGTTGCCATACGGCAGGCCGCTGCGCAATTGCCCGTAGTTCTCGTAGGCATGGCGGCTTTGGTTGAATATCTTATTGCCACCGGAAAACTGTAGGAAAGCGGCCAGCGTAAAGCCTTTAAAGGTAAAGGTATTATTAAACCCGCCAAAGTAATCCGGAAGGGCGCTGCCTGCGATCTGGCGGTCGTCAAAGTCGATCACATCATCGCCATTGAGATCTTCAAACAGGGCGTCGCCCGTCTGGGGGTCCACGCCCAGGAATTTGATCATATACAAGGTGCTGGCCGACTGGCCTTCCTGCAGGATATGGTTGCGGCCCAGTATTTCTCCGTTATTGAATAGCTTTTTTACGGTATTTTCCAAAAGAGCCAGGTTGAAAGTGGTGGACCAGGAGAAGCCCCGGCTATTGATGTTCAGCGTATTCAGGCTAATTTCAAAGCCTTTGTTCTCGATCTCTCCCACGTTTTGGAAAACGGAGGTAAAGCCGGTCAGGCCGGAAACATCGGCATTGAGTAGCAGGTCGGTGGTGTTTTTAATAAAGTAATCGGCGGCCAGATTGATGCGGCTATCCAGCAGGCCCAGGTCGATGCCCAGGTTGAGTTGGGCCGTTTTTTCCCAGCTGAGGTCCGGGTTTTCCAGCTGAGAAGGCGAGATGCCGCTCTGGCCGTTGTAGGGGGCGTCCAGGCCCCAGGTGCCCACCCAGTCGCTGCCGATCTCCTGGTTACCGGTTATACCATAACTACCCCGCAGTTTCAGCTCGCTGAACAGGCCCTGATCCGCCATAAAGGGTTCCTCGCTCACCACCCAGGCCACAGATCCGGAAGGGAAGTATCCGTAGCGGTTGTTCTCCCCGAATCGGGAAGAGCCATCGGCCCGCACCGTGAAGGTGGCCAGATAGCGGCTTTTGAACCCATAATTGAAGCGCCCCAGATAAGAAATGAGGCTGGAACGGCGCTTACCCGAAGAAGCGAAGACGATATTGGCCGCCGCCGAAATGCTGGGGGTTTCATTGGTAGAATAACCGGCGCCCTCCATATCGGAAAAGATCGCCCTGATCTCCTGAGCTGAGAACCCGGCGATAAGGTGGAAGCTGTGATCTCCCAGCACCCGGGTGAAGTTGAGGGTGTTTTCTACCTGCCAGGACAGCTCCTCCCACGTGGCGAAGATGCCCTGCCCAATGCTGGTCTTATTGCTGAAAGTTGGGGTATAAGATTCTTCGTTCAGCGTATTGATATCAACGGACCCCACCGTTTTGAAGGTAAGCCCGGGAAGCATCTCGTACTGCCCGAACAAGGAACCTTGCAACCGGGTAGAGAGGGAGCGGTTCTTGTATTCCAAAGCGATCAGCACCGGGTTGTCAAGCGGCCACCAAGTGTTGTAGTTGAAGGGGTTGGCGTAGCTTCCATCATCCTCATAGACCGGCGCCGAGGGGTCCCACGCCTGGGCGTTGATCACCACGCCGTATTCGTCGTTCTCATTGATCGTCCGCCGGTGGTTGGAGCGGTTAACGGCAAAATTGGCGCCCAACTTGATCTTTTCGTTCAGGCGGTGATCGAGGTTGAGGCGGGTGCTGATGCGGCGAAATTCCTGTCCGATCTGTATACCGGACTGGTTGAAGAAATTGCCGCTGAGGTAGAACTGGGTCTTATCATTGCCACCCTGCACGCTCAGGTCCGCATTATCGATCTGGCCGGTGCGGAAAATGGCGTCGTAGATATCGGTCGTCTGCACGTCGGCGCCGGGGTCATCGGGGTTAAATCCGAAATCTTCATTGAAATAGCCGGCCTCCAGGCCGTCGTTCTCCGCCGCTACATTGAGGAAGCGGACGAAATCGCGGGCCCCCATCATTTCGGGCACATTGGTGATATTGGAAAAACCTTTATAATAGCCCACGTTGACCTGCGTTTTCTCGCTGGCGCCCCGCTTGGTGGTGATCAGAATGACGCCGTTGGCGCCCCGGGAACCGTAAATGGAGGCCGCCGAGGCGTCCTTCAGGATGGTAATCGATTCAATATCGTTGGGGTTGATATCCGCCAGCGGATTGACCGGCTGTATGTTCTGGTTAAGGGCTGAGTTATTGCGGGAAACCACCGGTATGCCATCGATGATGAACAGGGGCTGGCTGCTGGCGCTGATGGAGGAGATGCCGCGAATATTGACGTTGATGGCGCCCCCCGGCGTACCGGAAGGGCTGCTGATGTTCACGCCGCTGGCCTTTCCCTGTATGGCCGCCTCAAAGCTGGCAGAGGGTACGTCTTTGACATCTTCGGCACTAAGGGACTCGATGGCGCTGGACACGTCCTTTTTCTTCTGGGTGCCGTAGCCCACGACCACGACCTCATCCAGCGTCTGGCCGGCACTCAATTGCAGATCGATTGTGCTTCGGTTACCAATTTCCACCACTTGAGGAGTGTAACCGGTGTATGAAAATTCCAGCTGCTTTGCGCCTGCTGGCACTTCCAGTTCATACTTACCATCAAAGTCAGTGACGGTTCCTAAAGAAGTGCCTATGATCAAAATGTTCGCGCCGATGAGGGGCTCTCCGGTATCGGCATCCGTAACGCCGCCGCTAATGGTGCGCTGCCCCAGGGCCATACTGGCCCACCCCAGGCAAACAGCGGATATCAGAAGGATACGCCAATGTTTCATACTTGTGCGTTTTTTGGTGATGAGAAGTTGTTGTTGGAAATCTAGGAAGGCCTGTACCCTGGCCCGGCTTTACAGAGCGGCTATATGACAGAATAGCATTGGAAGGGATCTGAAAATATCAGCGCCTTTTTTGGGAATAGCCGTGTAAAGCTCCAGTGAGGAAAGCTACTAACAGTCGAAGATAGGTTGCAGGCCGCCGAGGCTCGGAGTCTCCAGGCGGAGAGCCGTTGTTCTTGAAGGTGTTATGGACCTCAGTATCGGCATGTAATAATGACATTTATTGCAATCAAAATTAGGGACTTCGGCCTGAAATACCAAATTATAGTAAAAAGCAATTTCCGTTAAAATCCGGCCGACTTGCTGCTAGTCTTTGATTTTTTTTGTAAAATTGAATTCGTTTTAGTCTCTTAATTAATGGATAATACTGATTTCCATAGCGTTTTCAAACCTTCCGTTCCCACCCACAAGCAACTCGGCTTGATGGGCCTTCAGCCTATTTTTGATTGCTAGCCTGTATCCTCATTCTTCTCTTTTTTTCGAAAACAGCTCAGGCACTGCCGCCTGGCCGCGTATTCGACAATTCAATTATTTATCTATAACCAAAACCTTTCTGCATCATGAGAAAAGTAGTACAACTTATGTTGGCGCTCCTGTTGTGTGCAGTCTCTGCACAAGCACAACAAACCATTACTTACGATTTTGAAGATGGCCTGATGCCGTCAGATTTCACCCTCTACAATGTCGATATGCTTACACCGGCGGATGAAGGTGATATCGGCTGGAGGGACACCGCCTGGATCGTTACCACCAGCTCTACCTTTGAGGGGTTTGCCGCCCTGAGCATCTCCTGGTATGAAGATGAGAATGGAACTGAGGTGGGGCCGGCCGACGACTGGATGATCTTACCCAAGTTTGCACTGGGCGCCGGCGCCGAGCTGTCTTTTCAAGTCAAGTCCGCCACTTCCAGCGGCGACTACCCCGATGATTACTGGGTACTCGTCAATACCGGCGAGGCGGCCGTAGAGAGCTTCGAAAACGACGGCGAAGTTCTTTGGACCGAAGAAGCGGTGACCAACAACGGTTTCCAGGACCGCACTCTGGACCTTTCCGCCTACGCCGGGCAAGCTGTGCATATTGCCTTTCGCAATGTAACCAACACCAATGGCTATGGCCTGTGGATCGATAACATCTCAGTTTCCAATGTCATCACTACCGCCACGCGCGAGGTAGATACCGATGCTTTTAATATGGTGCTGACTCCAAATCCCGTAAGCCAGGGGCCCCTCCAGCTTTCCTATACCCTGGAGGAAGCAACTGAGGTGGAATTACTCGTTCAGGATATGATGGGCCGCACCCTGATGGTACTGCCACAAGGACAACAACCGGCAGGAAATAATACAGCCCGGATCGACGTTAATCAGCTGGCCAGCGGAACATATTTCGTAGCTATCCGTTCTGACAAAAAAATCGGTACAGCTAAGATGATCGTAAGACATTAATTCTTAGATTCCCCTTTATTTGCAGGCAGCACCTTCCCTCGGGAAGGGCTGCCTTTATTTTGCGTTGCAAAGAATTTCATTAAAATCAAACAAAATGGCTTCTCGCTACTCTATCCTCCTGGCCATGGCCCTCTTTTCCAACTCTATTTTTAGTCAAAGCTACACCAACTGGATTGTCGGCGACACCGCCGATGTTCAATCTGGCAACCCCTTGCCCGGCATCGTGCTGGCGGGCGGCGGCGGCGACAATGACCAGGCTATGCAATGGATGCTCAGCCGCGCCAACGGAGGCGATGTCGTCATCCTCCGCGCCAGTGGAGAGGATGCTTATAACCTATATTTTTTTGAGGACCTGGGCGTCGAAGTCAACTCCGTAGAGACCATCCGCTTCGAATCCGGAGACGCGGCTACCGACCCCTACGTGATCGGCCGGATACGCGAGGCGGAATGCCTCTTTATTGCCGGCGGCGACCAGTTTGATTACTACTCCTACTGGAAGGATACGCCGGTTGAAGAAGCCATCAACTACCTCATTCTGGATAAGGGCGTCACCGTTGGGGGAACCAGCGCCGGCATGGCCATCCTGGGGCAGTGTTATT
>JAGQXQ010000480.1:5952-10078 GCA_020436535.1 Phaeodactylibacter sp. | reverse complement strand
AATTTGAGGAAGCGCTTCATAGTCCGGGAATTGAAGGGTTATTTGATAGCTTATAGAGAGATTATACGAGGGGCTTTTTGAAGCGTTGCATTGGAGGAGTATTTACTTGCAGGGGCTGCTTGGTATCAATTTGGGTGACAAGGTGGTATTTCAGGGTTAGGCAATGCACAATAATTCACCAAAAACAGGCCCGAGACGGCAACTTAACATTGTTCTTCCCGTATACTATTCTAATATGTACCTTCTGAACATTTAGCGTTGCCTCTCACTCCTGGCTTGAATGGCTTTTGTGGATTTATCATGTGGCAAGCTAGGGGCAAGGATGCAGCCATAACCCAAAACCATTAGCGCGTGAGACTAACGGAAATACAGGAAAAGATCGAGGAAGCTTATCTGAGAGGTTCAACGACCACAATATCAGAACAAAAATAACAATGGAATCAACGATAGCCGATTTTTCAAAAGCCCTGGAAAGTCAAAAGAACAACTTTCAGTCGCTCAACAAAAGTATTGTTGATGACTGGAATTCCTTCCTCAAAACCCAAAAAACAACCTCCATCGGTGAGATTGAGAATGTGATTTCCGTGTGTACAAATTCCACACAACCAAGGATAAATTATTTCGACAATACTTTTTTTCAAGAAATAACCAATTGGTACAAAGCCGTTCTAATTGACAAGAAAAAGCATTTCAGAGAAGGGCACAACTTCAATGTTTTCCATTTATTCAAAGAAAAATTCGGTTTTTACATTCAAGAAACGATGCATAGCAGACTTCTAAAATTCTTACTTGATGCGAAGGAAACACACGGGCAGGGTGGTTTATTTTTGTTGAAATTCCTTGAAATTTTAGGAATCCAATCTCCAGAAACGGGAACTTGGCAGGTCACCGCAGAAGTGGGAAGAATAGATGTGCTAATTGAAAGAAAAGAGCCACAAAGCATTATTGTCATTGAGAACAAATCTAATTGGGCGCCTGACCAAAGCAATCAGTTATATAGATATTGGCACCAGGCAATTTTTCAAAAAACAAAGCAAGCTGACAAAAGATTCTATGAGAACAATACTCATAAGTATCAGATCCTCTACTTAACTCCATATGGAAATAAGAAAATCGAGCATCAGAGCATCTCGAAACCAAAGGAAGATCCAGAATCCATTTATCAAGGGCTTCCCGAAATAGTGCCTATGGAGATCAAAAGCGTTACGTTCGACAAGCATATTCAGGATTGGTTAAATGCTTGTTTGGAAGAATTACCTGAAAACAACCATAGGATCAGAGAATATATTCTGCAGTACCAATTATTGTGTAACAATCTATAAGGTTAATGAGACATGAATGAAGAACTAATTCTAAAAGCAATGGATCTTTTTGATTCAGCCGATAAGTGGAACTCCTTCTGCGAATTGATGAGTATGGAGGAAGAGATTCGACATAGATGGTGGAAAAGGCTTCAAACTGAGGTTTACCAAAGGGAGAATACACTACCGAATCCCGATTGGGCAATTTATAAATGGAATGCTTGGGATATTATGTGGTACATTAAGGGAGAAAGCGATGAAAGCCTTGCTGTACACTTTTGGGGGGACAGATTTAGGGTATTTGCTAATTATGGAGCTTTAGATTTAGTAAAAGTCAATAAACTATTAGAAAACCCAAAGTTCGATGTTTTAAAAACGTGTTTTGACAGATTAGATGGTAGCGATTATCAGACAATAGGTTGGGAAGACAGAAATTTCTGTTTTGATACCATTTACGATGGGAGGTTTCCCGATTCAAGAACTTTATCCTGGTATGCAGGCAATAGAACGAAGGAGTTTGCAGATCAGATAATCGCAAAAGTGAGGAAATTCCAAACTCCTGAAATTACAGCCCTCTTCAAGGAAATTAACAGTGCTTGTAAAAGAAATGAGGAATAAAATATCTCCTCACTCCCCCTCCAACCTCCCCTTCCTCCCCCTCCAATCCGGCAGCACCTGCTCCAAAAAAGCATAATAATCCCGGCTATGGTTGGGATGCACCGCGTGGCACAACTCATGGATGATAACATAGTCGATGCAGAATAACGGTTTCTCCACCAGGATAGGGTTGAGCAGGATGGTGGAGCTGGGCGTGAAGCTCCCCCAACGTTTCGGCATGTACTGCAACCGCCATTGGGGCTCTGGGATGCGGTAAGGCGCCATGCGCTGTAAGCAGGCGTCAAAACGCTCCTGGAACTTTAACCCGGCTTTTTGCCGATACCACTGATTCATCAGACGGGCGGTGCGGGTCTCATCCTTCTTGTTGGGAGTAAATACCTGAAAGTATTTCCCTTTGAGCTTTACCGTTTCCGTCCCCTCCGCCTCGATGAGCTTCAGGCGGTAGTGGCGGCCGAGGTAGGCGTGGGTAGAACCGGCGGCGTAAGAGCGCTCCTTCGGCTGGTAGCTGAGGTCCTGAAAATAGCGGAGCTGCTTGAGTATCCAGGCAGCGCGCTTGTGGAGCTTTTCCCAGATCTTTTCTTCGGAGGCGCCGTGGGGAGCGGTGACCACCACCCTCTCATCCGGATAGACGCTGATGCCCAGGGTTTTCCGGCTACTGTAGCGCAGCCGGAAGGGGATGCGGTGCTGGCCGTATTCCAGATGGTATGTGGTTTCGCTTACCTCCATTCGTGATATCGGGCTGTGTGGATCAGGCGGTCGAAGATACGCAAAAGTAGGTTGGTTTTGATGCGGAAGCCGCACTCCCGGCTGAAATCGTAGAGGTAGTCGTCGATGGCGTTCTCCATCTGTTTGTGGACGTCTGTGTTCTGCTTCCAGTCGCGGATGGCGAGGGGGCGCAGGGCTTCGACGATGTCGATGGAGGCCTTAGCGGCTGCTTCAGGCTTTACAGCGTTGTCGAGGCCCTGAAATTCTTCCTGCAGGATGCGGAAGAAAGCGGCGGCGGTGGGGTGGCCGCTCAGGGAGTCGGGCGTGCCGGCGGTGGTTTTCTGCTGGAAGTCCTTATCGATCTCCTGCATGCGTTGGAGGTATTCGGCTTCGCTGATGCGCTTCGACTGGAAATCGTCGATGGCCTGCTGGATGAGCTGGGAGAACTTTTTGTAGAGCACCGGGTCTTCCTCCAGGCGCTCCCGGCATTCGCGCTTGCGGCGGTAGGCGATGCGGTCGGCCACCGAGGCGGGCGTCTTGCCGGTCACCCGTTCTACTTCTTCCTGCCGCCGTTCGGTTTCAAAGATGTTGACCTGCTCGGTAGTTTGCTCGATGCCGTCGGTGAAGATGTAGCTGTCCATCAGCTTGCGCACCTGGGCTTCGTAGGCTTTCAGGTTGATCGACTCGGCGTAGCGGTGCTGCACGGAGGCTTTGAGCCGGGTGAAGAACCGCAGCTCCGCCAGGTAGTGGCTCACCTTGTCTTTGGGGGTTTCCTTGTGGAAATCTTCGGTGGACATTGCCAGGTGGAGCGACTTGGCGTATTCGCTCAGCTTCTCGTAAAAGGTGTCCCGCCGCTCTTTGTCTCCCAGGAAGCGCTCCATTTCTTCTTTGTCGCGCCGGCCTTCCAGGGTTTTGAAAACATCCACCAGCTCGGAGTACTTCTGGGGCAGCTTTTCGGCTTCCTGGTAGGCGCTGCTCACTGCCCCTTTCACGTCGTCTTCATCGAAGCCCTGCAGGGCGGAGTAGGTGGTGAGGGCGGAATCGAGCTCGCCGAGGATGCCCCGGTAATCGACAATATAGCCGTAGTCCTTATTCTCAAACAGGCGGTTGACGCGGGCGATGGCCTGCAGGAGGTTGTGCTCCACCAGCTTCTTGCAGAGGTAGAGGATGGTGTTGCGGGGGGCGTCAAAGCCCGTGAGCAGCTTGCTCACCACGATGATGATCTCCACATCCTGGCTGTCGGATTCGAAGGTGTCGATGGTGTTGGTTTCGTAGGTCTCGGCGTCGCCGTGCTTTTCCATCAGGCTGCTCCAGAACCGCTTCACCTCGCCCTTGGCGTCGTCGTAGAGGTCGCCCGGATCTTCGCGGCTGTCCGGCGGGGAGATGACCACGGCGGTATTAATGCGCCCGTCCCGCTCGAAGATGCGGTGGTAGCGGATGGCGGTGAGCTTGTCGGGCGCCGCCAGCTGGGCCTTGAAGCCGCTGCCCTGCCAGTATTGGGT
>JAGQXQ010000480.1:0-5876 GCA_020436535.1 Phaeodactylibacter sp. | reverse complement strand
TGTAGCGGCGCTTGTAGGCGATCTTTTCCTCTTCGCTGGCGTTGGCGAAGATGCGCTCCCAGCCGCGGTCCATCTGCTTGCGGTGCTGCTCGATGATGGCGGTGCGCCCCTCGTAGAGCAGGGGCAGCACGGCTTTGTCCTCTACGGCATCGTCGATGGTGTAGGTGTGGATGATGCCGCCAAACTTTTTGGCGGTGCTCTTCTCTTTCTTCATCAGGGGCGTTCCGGTGAAGCCGATGTAGCAGGCGTTGGGCAGCATCTTCTTCATCTGCGCATGGTTGCGGCCGTACTGGCTGCGGTGGCTCTCGTCCACCAGCACGAAGATGTTGGGGGACCGGTTTTGAAACTCCGCTTTACTCATGGCGGAGTCGAACTTATCGACCACGGCGGTGATGATGTCGGGGTTCTTGACCCGAGGGTGCGCATTGGTGATCAGCTGTCCCAGCTCCCTGCCGCTGCGCGCCTGGGCGGGCGTCTTGCCGCATTTGATGAAGTTCTTTTTGATCTGCTTGTCCAGGTTGACCCGGTCGGTGACCAGGATGGTGCGCGGGTTTTCGATCTCGGGGTCCAGCTCCAGGCTCTTGGAGAGCAGCACCATGGTGATGGACTTGCCGCTGCCCTGGGTGTGCCAGATGACGCCGCCTTCCCGGCTGCCCTGGGCGGTGAATTGCTTCACCTTCCGCAGGGTCTCTTTCACCGCAAAGTACTGCTGGTAGCGGGCAATCTTTTTCACCCCGCCGTCGAATACAATGAATTTATAAGCCAGGTCGAGTAGGCGCTCCGGCCGGCAGAGGCTGTACAGGGAGCGGTCCTGCTCGGTGGGCAGGCGATCCTCTGCCGGTACGCCATACCGCTCCTGGCGGATCAGCTGGGCGGTGGGCTCTTCCACCGGTTCCCGCCAGAAGGACCAGAATTTGCGCGCCGTATTGGTAGTGCCGTAGAGCACCTGGTTGGGCTGCACGGCAAGCAGCAACGGGGCATAGTGGTACAGCTGAGGTATGCCTTCCTTCTTGCGCTGATAGGTATGGTGCTGGCTGATGGCCTCTTCCACCGACTGCGCCTTGTCCCGCCGCTTATTCTCGATGACGGCTATGGGAATGCCATTGACAAACAGCACAATATCCGCCCGGCGGATCTGCTTCAGCCCCTGCACTTCAAACTCATCGGTGACGTGAAAAGCATTGTTGGCGGGGGTATCCCAGTCGATATACCACAGGTCGTAGCTCTTCCGGTCGCCGCTCATCGTCTCCACCAGGCTCTTGGGGCGGATCAGCAGTTCATACACCTTTTCATTGGTGGGCACCAGCCCGGCATCCGGCACATTCTTTAGCTCTACGATGGCCTGTAGGATGTTCTCATGGGAAAACTCATAGCTTTCTCCCTTGTAGGTAAAACTGTTGAATTTCGGCAGCTGCTGCGCCAGGATGTTCTCCAGGATGGGCTGCGACAGGCGGTTGTTGCGGGCCTCCAACGCCTCCTCCGGCGAGAGGTACGCCCAGCCCAGTTTGCGCAATAGGGCGAGCGCCGGCCCTTGCGAGTCGTCTTCTTCCAGATAAGAGTTGGGTCTTTCCATCCTGCTTGTTTTTTGATTGATACAACTCCCATTTTATCCACCCCCTAAATCCCCCGCCAGCGGGGGACATTTCCTCCGATTCGAAGATGCGTTTTCCCCCGCTGGCGGGGGCTAGGGGGTGGATGCCAAATAACTTTTCTTCATTTTCAATACCAGGGCTAAATTCGGGCTTTCCAGAGCACCCTTAAAACTTTTCCCGTACACAACGTATCGGGAAAACTCCTTGCAATTTTGTATATCCAATTGGAACGAAGCCCCTGCCACATTGTTTCATTTCCGGCACTGAGCGCCCGTACTTCGATTTCGCCTTTCCCCCTTTCGATTCGGCTCCAGCCCCCATTAGCAGGACTCCCTACAGCTACTTCCGATCCCGACCCTATCAGGTGCGGGACTCCCACCGGCCACTTCCGACTTCTTTCAGCCGCCGAAGCTTTAGCGAAGGAGGCCGCTTTCCGATCCCGACCTCCTTCGTCGGTACGGGACCTCACTGCGTTCGGCTTCCGACTTCCCACTTCCGCTTTCCGACTTCAAATCGTTCTCACCTCCCCCGTCAGCAGCCGCTGCATGAGCCCTTTTTTCTGGGTTTTGAGGGTGTCGAGTTTTTGATTGAGCACTGATATTTCTTCTTCGCCTTCATTGAGTACCGTAGTTATTCGCTCTTGCTCTTCCAAACTGGGAAACCGAAATTTCATGGCCGAAAAGTCCTTAAAAGAAATCTGCTTCCCATCTCGGATGCCGATCACTGCAATGGACAATCGGCCAATAAATTCAGTGCTTTTGAAAAAGTGCCTGAAAAAGGACTTTACAATCGGGATTTTATGGTTTATAACCGTATACGCCGGGCTTACTATTCCCCTATACTCTGAATATTCTATCCCTCCCTGGAATGATCTCAAACTGATGACGAAATTCCCAGGCACTGCCAATTTGTAGGAGTTGGTATCACCAGAGGGCATCATCACTCTACCTTCCAGCATGTCTCTGGGGATCACTCCATTTTCCTGGGTGACGGCCAGCAAGGGTTCGTCTTTGTTATTTTTTATCGAGACACTTTCAAATATTTCGTCTGCTTTGAGAAGGGTCCAATCTTTGGGGATTTTCCCAAGTGCAGTATCCTTTTTTCCATCTTCTTTCACAAACTCCCCAAACCTCACCTCCCCCGTCAACAACCGCTGCATCAGCCCCTTCTGCTGCTGCTCCTTGGCCGCGATCAGCTCCTGCAGGGCCTGTATGGCGGCATCCCAGGTGGAGAGGATAGCGGCGATGTTTTTTTGCTCGGGGAGGGGGGGGATAACAATGGGAAGTTTTAGAAAAGCATCCTTCGAAATATTTTTCATGCTCTTACTGGAACCCGTTGCCCACAAAGAAATCTTAGATCTTAATCGGCTACTTGAAAGAAGAAAACTTAACCATTTAGGGTCTCCAAGTCCATTTTTTTTGAACTCCGTCTGCCATAATTTGTCTGGTAAAAAAAGATTGGGGTAATTGTTTTCAACAAAAGCGCTTGAACCTACTAACTCCAGGGTATTTATTAGCTCGGCTGATAATAATTTTTCCTTGACGAGGATTTATTCTAGCCCTGGGTATATCGTCGGCTATAATAGCTTTATGTTCACTTGGCTCAAACTTTCCGTTTGATACTGAACTAACTTTCAAAACTCCAATCTCACCTTTACTTACTCTTCTGTCTTCCCCATTGACACTAACACCAGACTGCAGGTTTTTTACAATATCTCCAATATAACCGGCTTCCCACTCCTCCGGCACCCACCCCAGCTTCGTCCATTTAAAGCCCGGCCGTTGTTCGTTCGTTTTGTCCATTGTGGTAGCGGTATCACGCTTGTTCATGCCCTATTCGTTTTTGGATCAGGTTCAGTGTGCGTTCGCCCAGGGTATTCACCAGGTAGTCCATTTCATCCTCCGTGAGCGGCTCATTGTACAGTTTGTCCGGAAAGACCTTTTCCATGCCTTTGATGCGGATGTCGTAGTTGTAGGCATGGAATTCTATTTCCAGCAGGAAA
This sequence comes from Phaeodactylibacter sp., assembly GCA_020436535.1. Classification (GTDB taxonomy): domain Bacteria; phylum Bacteroidota; class Bacteroidia; order Chitinophagales; family Saprospiraceae; genus JACJXW01. The sequence goes on along the minus strand of JAGQXQ010000480.1, from coordinate 2,282 downwards.
TTAACTTCAAAAGTATTGGCGCCATTGAGCTTGTAGCCCATCCAATGGTAGTGAAGGGTGAGCCGGTTGGGGTGCGGCCCTTTTTCGATCTTGCCCACCATTGCATTAGCGTCCTGCCAGATGGCGCTGACGTCCTCACTGTTGAAAGAGACCTGGATCCGGTGGGACTCGAACTGATCGTCGAATACGCTGCCCAGCTTGCCCGCCGCCTTCTGGAAAAGCGGCAGAAAGCTGTCCCGGTACCGCAGGGCCACCAGGCCCGGGCTGTTTCGCTGGACTTCGCTTTCTTTGAGTTTCCGCTTCAGCACGCTGGCTTTTTTCATCCAGTCTTCCGGCTCCTCGACGCTTTCTCCCCGGGCGCCCCGCAGCGCGATGTCCATCGACCGGATGACGGACTCCAGCACAAAGGAAGCCAGGGTGCTGATGTCCTCCTCGGAACTCTGGTTCAGGGCATTGAAGTACACTTGCCTGCTTTCCTGCCGAATGATGGCGGGCATATAGCCTTTTACCATCAGGATCAGGTTCATAAGGATGCGCGCCAGGCGGCCGTTGCCGTCCCCAAAAGGGTGGATGCGGATGAAGCGCAGGTGAAAAATACAGGCCACCAGGATGGGGTGCAGGTTGTATTTCTTCCGGCTATGCCGGCCCAGCCCTTCCGGATAGAGGTGGTTATTCGTCCAGTTGATGAGTTCGTTCAGCAGGCGGGGCACTTCCTCCGGCGGCTCGAAGTCGATGCGTTCGCCCTGCGGCGAGTACAGGTAATTCGGCAGGGTTTTGTACTCGCCCGGGTTGATCTCTGCCTCGCTGTCAAAGGGTTCCACCAGGATCAGCTTATGGAATTCCTTGATCAGGCTTTCCGTGATGCGCAGGTCCCGGTGTACGATTTGCTCCAGCTTCTTAAGGGCCTTGTCATGCCCCTGCATTTCGATTTGGTCCCTAATAGGCTTCCCTTTGGCGGTAAGGCCGAAATAAATCAGGGCCCTAGTTTCCGTCATCGTAAGGGTGTTGCCTTCTATACTGTTCGAATGGAAGTTCCACTCCATGCGCAGCTTCTGCATGATGCGGTGCATGCGGTCCTCGGGGATGGGGCGCAGCTGGTCCAGCGCTTCCCGGAGGGTGTCTGCTTTGTGGAGTAATATTTGGATGGGTCCTTCCATCTGTGTTTTTAATTCTTGCTTACGAAAATTTCCCGCTCAAGTCGGAGCGCAATGGTAAATTGCACCCCGACAACTTACTCAAGTCGGAGCGCAATGGTAAATTGCGCCCCGACAACTAAAATTTCAGGTTCAATTCACTAAGATAACCATCCATTTGATCTTCCAACCCTGACAGGCGGCCGTTAAGTTCCGTTATCTTATGCTGCACAGTTTCCATATCCACCAGCTCTTCCTCTTCGAAGGTATCCACGTAGCGGGGGATGTTGAGGTTGAACTCGTTTTCGGACAGCTCGTCGAAGGTAGCCAGGTAGGCGTATTTGTCTTCCACAACGCCCGGCTCGCACGCCCCGGCTTTGTAAGCCTTAAAAACGGAAACGACCTGCCCGATCTGCTTCTCCGCCATGTGGTTCTGGTTCTTGCCGGAGTCGTACTCCTGGCTGGCGTCGATGAAGAGCACGTTTTTGTGGTCCCCTCTTCCTTTATCGAATAGCAGGATGGCCGCCGGGATGCCCGTGCCGTAGAAGAGGTTGGCCGGCAAGCCAATCACCACATCCAGCAGGTTCTCCTCGATGAGCTTCTGCCGGATTTTGCCCTCCGAGCCGCCCCGGAACAGCACGCCGTGCGGCACGATCACGCCCACCCGGCCGTGCCCCTCGTAGGCCGTTTCCACCATGTGGCAGATGAAGGCGTAGTCGGCTTTGCTCTTGGGTGGCACGCCCCGCCAGAAGCGGCGGAAAGGATCGTCGCTGGCATTCTCCGCCCCCCACTTGTCGAGACTGAAGGCGGGTTGGCCACCACCACGTCGAAGCGCATCAGCTCGTTGTTCTCCTCCTTCAGGCGTGGATTATTGATTGTGTCTCCCCACTGGATGCCCCGCGCGTCCATTTCGTGGAGGAACATATTCATCTTGCACAAGGCCCAGGTGCTGCCGTTGCTCTCCTGCCCGTAAACGGCGAAGTCGCGGCTGCCCACCTCCTCCGCCACCGTAATGAGCAGGGAGCCCGACCCGCAGGTGGGGTCGCAGATGCGCTCACCCTTTTTCGGCGCCACCAGCTGGGCCAGCAGTTGGGACACCTCATGCGGCGTGTAGAACTCCCCGCCCTTCTTGCCCGCATCCGACGCAAA
>JAGQXQ010000084.1:24632-47059 GCA_020436535.1 Phaeodactylibacter sp. | reverse complement strand
ATCCCGGTATTATGCCTTGCTTTGGCTGTTGAGCTGAGCGGGCAAACAGAAATTTTCGAGGGGCTTTTTGGAAAAGAAGAGCCGGTATTCCATGCCACCTTCACGTCCGCTGCCGAGGAGGGAGTAGTGAAGATGTCCTTCCATTTCACGCATCCCAGCATGGACCAACTAGAGGTTTCTTTCTGGTTAAAAGACCTGGGCGCCAACCTCATGGCTAATGGAGAGAAACAGTTGGTGCAAGGGCTGCAGGAATTCGGCAACCGCCAACAGGCGGACATCCGCATTGAGGGGTTGAAAAACCGCCACTTTTACGCCATTGGCGTCGATTACCGGGGGACGAACTCCATCTCCCGCAAATTCACTTCCAAAATTCTGGAAGAAAGTTATCGTTATGAAAGCCAGGCAACCCCTGCCCAGGCCGGAGTTACTGAGCCGCCGGTGCAGCAGCCCAAAACGCCGGCAACGGTTCCTCAACCCTGTATCCAACCCAACCTTTTTATAAAAGTAGAACCCGCCGGCTACTGTGGCGCCTCCAACCGTCCGGCGGTACTCATTCAATGTGACAACTGCCAGGGCCGGCCCTGGGAATTCAATGTCGAAGCCCGCAGCGAGTTCGGGCAATGGCAGCCATTGCGAATGGATGGGAAAAGGCAGCAGGCCCTCGGCGTAACCACCCGTACGGAACCCCTTTGCACCCTGGATCCCGGCGCTTATCATCTCAGGGTGCTGGCCTGGGGTGATAACTGCAGCGCACCTGTGATCCAAACGATCGGAACATCCATTCGCATCCCGGGTGATGAACCGGCTCCGTCTTTATCTCCCATTACTACTACAGCCAAGACTGCCATTCCTGCCTATTTGCCGGATACCTGTATCATAGAAAGCGAAGCGGCCCTCGAGGGGGACCTGATCTCCGGCTTCATCGAGTTGGATCCCGCCTCTCCTTGTTCTGCCTATAACCCTTTTGCTAAAATACGCTACGTGCATCCCGGCTATCGCGACATCACCATTAGCCAGGTGATGTTGGTCCCCGGCGAGGATGCCAAATTTAAGGTGCGCCTCGACAGCCGGGACCTGAACCGTGGCATTCACCCCCTACAGATCGTAGTCTGTATCCGCCCAAAAGGTACCGATAAAGAGATCCCGATCAGCTCTTTCTGGATCAGAGCGGAACCCGCAGCTGCCTACCGTGCGCCCGGCCTCGCGTTGGAAGCGACACGCAATACTCCAGACGAGGACAACAACCTCGCAAAATGGAAGGAAGAACAGGCGGTTGGCGCCGGAGACGGCCAGGAAGGCTGGGAAACAGATTATACCATTCAGGCCGACGACTTCACACCGGTCAACGTCACTGCTTCCGACCCCAATTGTAATCAGATACAGGGGCTGCAGCTGATTTACGTGCCGGAACGCCCGGAACAGCCGCTTTACATCTCCTGGCTAAATCCGCGCTGTTGCCAGGAGGACGGCTGTGAGTACACGGTATGGGCCGGCCCCAACCCCGCCCAACTCAGCTTACTGGTCAAGGGGCGAAAGTCTGGGGCTACGATCCGCGAACTGATCCAGGGAGCTGAAAAAAACACCGCTTATTACGAAATAGCGGTGCGCACCTCCAATGGAATCCGCAAAGCCGCCTACGTACCGGGGCAGGGGCCGAAGTACGGCATCGAGGAAGTGCTGGCCTATCACGACCAGTTCAAACCCCAGTCCAGCGAGCCGCTCGTTGCCACCCGGGAAGTTAGCCCGGAGGCCGGCATACAGTTGAGCGAAGGGCTGGCCGCCAGGTCCGGCGGCATGGCTGCCCCAGCTGCTAATGCAGGCCAGCAGCCCACCCTGCCCATTACCGATTTTTCCCCCTGCCGCATCTTTCGGGAAACCCAGATCATTGCCAATAAGCCCATACAGGATGGCGACCGGGTCACCATTGAATACGATTTTAAAGATAAGGCCTACCTGTACAGCCTTTATCATTTGCCGGAGGGCACATCCGATTGGGTGATCGCTCCCGGCACCCGGGAGTTCCAAAAGTCACCAGCCTTTGAGATCCAGGCACAACCCTACCATTCGGGCAAATATTTGGTGCTGGCCCTGAAAAAGGATAAAAGCTGGGGCTGCTTGTCAGCTCCCATTGAAGAATCGATAGAGATCCAGGTATTGAGATAAGCCAAAATTCATTCTATGAGAAAACAACTACCCCTTCAACTGTGGTTGATCGTGGTGATGGTAGCCTTGGGCGTCAGTGCCCTTTCGGCTCAGGAACTGCTCGTGCGTGGCTCCGTCATCTCCGCCAATACTGGCGAACCCCTCAAAGAGGCCAGCGTGATGGCCAAAGGAACCAATAACAAAACGCAAACCAACAAAGACGGCAGCTTTGAGATCAGTGTCCAGCAGAGCTTTTATACTCCGGCTCCGCCGCCCGTCCTGATCTTCTCTATGGCTGGCTATGAAACGCTGGAGCTGGACGTGTTGGGCCAAAGCAAGGTAGAGGTTGCCCTGAATGCCAAGTCATCCAAACTCTCTGACATCATTTATACCGGCACGGCAGCCGGGCAGGCGCAGACAGCGATGAGCTACTCCGTGGGAACCGTCGATGAAGAGTTGCTCGGTTTGTCGGCGCCGCCCTACCTTGCCACCAGCCTGCAGGGTAAAGTGGCCGGCCTGCTCGGCAACCCGGTGGGCGGCCAGCCCGGGCAGGACGCCTACCTGCAACTGCGTTCGGCCACCTCCCTGGCCAATGGACAGCAACCACTCCTCATCGTAGACGGCATTTACATGGACGGCGGGGATGCCCTGGTAGATATCAATCCCGACGATATCGAAAAGGTGGAAGTCCTCAAAGGGGCCGCGGCAGCATCGTTTTATGGGTCCCAGGGCGCCAATGGGGCCATTCAGGTATTTACCCGGCGGGGGCGCGGCCTGCAAGTCGGCGATACCCGAGTTACCTACCGCGGGGAGGTGGGGTATTCGGACGTTCCGGATACCTACCCTATCAACACCGCTACCAATCGGGAAATCCTGGACTCCGGCGGCCCGCAGCCGGTACTCGGCAGCCCAACAGCAGATGAAGTCTATAATGTTCCCCTGCCCAACCTGCAGGACTACCAAAAAGACATCCTCTTCCGCAAAGGCGCCTACCAGTCCAACTACCTGTCGGTGCAAGGTAGAGCCGAGTCGACCAACTTTTTGGTGTCGGCCCACCGAATGCAGGACGAAGGCGCCATTCAGGGTTTTGAAGGCTATACTCGCCACAGCTTCCGCGCCAACCTGGAGCATCAACTGAGTAACCGGTTCAGCCTGGAGATGAGCTCCTTGTACACTTCTTCCCGGCAGGAATTACTGGAGCCCACTTCCAACGGCGCCGGCGGTTTTTTGGCCAATAGCCTGCTACTAACGCCCATTTTCGGGCTGGACGCCGGCAATGAGGAGGATGACAGCGAATATGACTGGGACATTGACAATACCGGGCAAGGCATTACCAACCCGCTCTACTGGCGGGAAAACTCCCAACAGGTGCGCTATCGCCGCCGCCTGATGGGCACCGTTGGCGCCAGCTACCGGCCCAAAGACTGGCTGAAGCTGAGTTACGCCGCTTCTCTCAACCGCTCCTCCCAGGAGTATGAACATTTTGTCAAGAAGGGCTTCCTGAGCACTACCCTTCCCGGCCTGTTCGGCGAACAGGCAACAGCCGGGATAGACGGCAGCGACGGCGGAGCCATCCTGCAATCACAGCGGGTAGACAGCTATTTCACTTCCGTCGCTGACGCCACGGTACAGAAATCGTTTTCGGGATTCAACCTGGCGTTGCGGGGCGGCTTCCTATATGAAGACCTTACCCAGGACTATTCAGAAGGCAGGGGCGAAAACCTGGCATTCGAGGGTGTCCACTCTCTGGACAATGCCCAGAGTAATATCAAAGCTTCCTCACTAATGGAAGAGGCCATTGCCTATAGTACCTTCCTGGTGGGGGATGCAGATTACAAGAAAAAATATACTTTCAGCGGCCTCTTCCGCCGGGAAGAATCATCCCTCTTCGGGCCCGAGGAGCGCTGGCATAGCTACTATCGCGTAGGCGGCGCCTACCGCCTGACCGAAGACATTAAAATGAAATTCTTCCAGGAGCTCAAGCTCCGGGCCGCTATGGGGACGGCCGGCAACCGCCCGGCCTTCGGGCAGCGCTTCGAATCTTTCGAGCTGATTAACGGGACGGTGGCCAAGAATACGCTGGGCAATGATTTCCTGAAACCCTCCCGCACCACAGAAATGGAAGTCGGCATAGACGCCACCTTCCTAAAGGGATTCACGCTGGAATTCAACTATGTTAAGTCCAGCACGGAAGACCTTATTCTCCTGATGCCGCTCTCGGGGGCCTCCAGCTTCACTGGCCAGTGGCAGAATGCAGGAACGTTGGACGCCACCATTTATGAAGGCGCTCTGCATACTGACTTCGCCCGGCTTTTCAAGGTAAAAAGCAGTGATTTTCGCTGGGGCCTAACCACCACTTTCAGCCGGATGGAGCAAACGGTTACCCAATTGGGTATTCCCGCTTATACTACCGGCCCCGGCCTACAGCATTCCAGCTTGTTCCGGATCGAGGAAGGGCAACCGCTGGGCGCCATGGTGGGCGAAGTGTTTGCCACCGATCTCACCCAACTATCAGAACAGGTGGATATCGACCCCAATGAATATACGCTTAACGATTGGGGCTACGTCGTCCGAAAAGATCAGTTGGGCAGCCCCGAAGAACGCCCCTACCGGTTGACGGATGAAGAAGGCGCCCCCATCCTCAGCTCCATTGGGGACGTCAATCCCGATTTCCGCATCGGCTTCGCCAATATCATTGCCTATAAAGGGCTGAAATTATACACCCTGTTCGACTGGAAAAAGGGGGGCTCGGTTTACAATCTTACCCGGCAGTACCTCTACGGCGATGGCCGCCACGCTGATGTCAGGAGTTATCCGGGGGTGGCCGCCGGCTTCTTTGAGGGCGCCGAAGGACTATACAATAATGGGGCGCCGAACAACCACTTTGTGGAAGACGGCAGCTTTTTTATGTTACGGGAAGCATCCCTGTCCTATACCTTGAGCGGCCAGCAATTGCAGAATTTCCTGGGCGGCTTTGTAGAGCGCATCCAATTCAGCCTGATCGGGCGAAACCTGTTTACAAAGACGAAATATTCCGGCTTTCACCCCGATGTAGCTGGTGTCCCGGTTTTGGAGTACAACTTGTCCAGCCGCTTTGCCGGCCAACCGGGCAGCGATGCCCGCACGCCCCAGGGAGACCCGGGTTTATTCCTGGTGGATGCCTTTAATTATCCATTGCGGCGATCCTTTAGTTTTAGCCTTCAGGTAGTTTTCTAAAAAATATTTGACCATATGAAAATGACGATACGTTATACCTTATCATTTTTTCTGGCCCTTTTTCTGGCCGTAAGTTGCAAGGATATCGACACGCTCAACCTGAACAACGCCGGCCGAAACGATGTGCTGGCCACCGGTAATGACCTGTTCAAAGTACTGGATGCCGGCTACGCCTCCTGGTGGCAGGGCGTACACGGGCCTACGCCGGTGATAGCTTTGTCTGTTGCCGCAGATGCCCTCACGCTGGGCAGGGACGACTTTGGCGCCCGGCGGATGAGCGCAGAGCCGCGGACAGCCTACAACAATCGCCTTGCCGAAAATGAAGTGTACAGACAAATAGCAGAGGATCCTTGGTACGGTTGCCTCTCTGCGGCGGGCAGCGCCAATGATGTGATCGCAGCTTTGAGTGAAGGCATCTCTATCGACAAAGGCGGCCCGCAGGACGAGTCGGTGCTGGCCGCCGCCCACTTCTTACGGGGCGTCAGCTGGGGCTACCTCGGCCTGATCTTCGACCGGGGGTTGATGGTAAGCGAGGAGGATGCGCCGGATATCAAGGCCTCTTTTTCCAGTTACCGGGAAATGGGCAGCGCCGCCGTTGACGAATTGGAAGAAGCCATATCCATTGCGGAAAGCCTGGGGCCCGATTTTATTCATACTTCTTTTAACGGCCTAACGCTGGATGCCGATCACTTTGTCCGGCTATGCCACTCATACGCCGCCCGCTTCCTCGCCCAGTGGCCGCGTACGGAAGAGGAGAATCTGGAAGTAGACTGGGCTGCCGTGCAGACTCATGCCGAAGGTGGCCTGCAAGAAAATTTTGCTCCGCTGGCGGATGGTAAACGGTGGCAGAGCTACCAACAGTATGCTTTCGCGGAAACTGGCAGGGGCCCTTTTTGGGCAAGAGTAGACCAGCGCCTGGTCGCCACCCTCGATCGCAGCCAGCCGCCGCGTTATCCGGAGGTGGAAGCTCAGGGTGAAGGCCCGCTGCCCAGCCCCACTGCCCAATCCAATGACCAGCGCCTGTCCTCCGATTTTATTTTCATTCCGTTCAACAGCTTCCCGGTAGAAGCCGGAGAGTGGCATTTCTCCCACTACAAGCACAACCGCAACCAAACTGAACCCGATTTTGCCGGCGATGGCCAGGCTGCCGGCCCCATGCCGGTATTCCTCGCCGCCGATAACGAACTGCTTAAAGCGGAAGCCATGCTCTGGCAGGGCCATCGAACTGACGCCATCGCCATTCTGAATGCAGGCTCAAGAGCGGTGCGAGGGGCCTTGCCAGCCCTGCCTGCAGGCGCCACCGAATCGGAAGTCCGGCAGGCCATCCTTTACGAGCGCGCCATCGAGCTGCTTAACACAGCCCCTATGGGCCAGTGGTTCGACCGCCGCCGGTCTGCCCCCCGCCTGGACTACACCGAGCTGGATGCGCTGGGGGGGCTGCAATACGGTACGCCCGCTCAGCTGCCGGTACCCGCCCGTGAACTGCAGGTACATGAAGAAGAGCCTTATAATTTTGGAGGCGAAAAGGACCCCGAGGGGGTTGTGCCGGTGTATTGACAGGCGAAAGATGGGAGATGGGGAGAGATGCGTTCGGAATTCGCTGTTCGCAAATCACTAAAAACTATAAACAGCCCCGGGAACCTCTGCCCAAAAGGCACAGAAAATTGGGCTATCCCATGGAATCCAAAGTTCCGATGGCAGGATGGCCGGCTAATCTCACTCCCTTTTTCCAAAAAACATCCCACATAATACCTCCCACATTCTCATATTTATTATTTTTAGGAGACACCTAAGATTGAGAAACCAACTAAACCCATCTTTATGAACCGTTTCTTCGATTTTCACCTCCACCCTTCATTCAAGCCATTTTTGAGTAACCCCGACCCCGATCGGCGGGTAGATTGCTGGGAGTATCTGGAAAGCCCCATTGGCATGATTCGTTCCCAAAGCTGCCTCGACCAGATGGAAAAAGGACAGATCGGAGTGGCCGTTTCGGTTATTTATGCCATGGAACGGCCCATGACCTCTAGTTTTCTCATCGAACACCTGGCGCCCATGCTGACGGTATTACACGGTGAGATGCTGGACCACCCCTGCTACTCCAATTATCTGGGTTATGCCCATGAAGAGATCGAGCACCTTAAGAAGTCCCAAAACTTTAACGGCCGTAAATTCAACATTCTCAATAGCATTGAAGAGGCGGAAGAAGATAAGATGAACCTCATCCTCGCGCTGGAAGGCGGGCACGTGCTGGAGCAGTTCAACACCAATGTAGTAGATAACCTGCGCGCCCTCAAGCAGGGCCCTCACCGCTTCCTGTATCTGACATTTGTCCACATGACCCAATACCCTTTGTCGACCCACGCTTATGGCATGAAGCTGATCAAAGGCAACGACCAATTCAAGCCTAATGGCTTTGGCATTACCGATGTGGGAAAGGAGGTGATCGATATGGCCTACGACGAAAGCCAGGGCCACCGCATCCTGATCGACATCAAGCACATGAGTGTGGTTTCCCGCCATAAATTCTACCAGTACCGCAAGGAAAAAGGGTATGATAAGATCCCCATTGTAGGCACGCACATGGGGTTTACCGGTATCAGTAAGGACCCTAGGGAGCTCGTCAAACACTTCAGCAAGCCGGCGAAGCGAAGAGGGGACTTTATCGAGGTAAATTACGACCGCCCCAAGGGCATCGGCAAAGGCCTGCTTAACAAAACCTTCTTCAATCCCTGGTCGATCAACCTGTTCGACGAAGACATCACCGAGATCCTGGATTCCGGAGGGTTGATCGGGCTGAGCCTCGACCAACGTATCATGGGCTCCCAGGAAGTACAGGGCGAGTTTTTCAGCGCCCAGGAGTTCAACTACATCCTCTCCGGGTATAAGGATAAGGCTAACGAGGTTCCCGTTGCCGAAGGCGAATTTTCGGATGAGGGAGAACGGGGCCGTGAGCTCAACGAACGCAAACACCTGCGCCACCTCTGCAACAATATTCTCCACGCGGTGAAAGTGGGTGGAGAACGCGCCTGGAAACAATTATGTATGGGCTCCGATTTCGACGGCCTGATCGACCCGCTCAATAATTGCACCAGCGCCGAGGAGTATCCCAAACTGGAAAGGGGCCTCATCGAGGAACTGCCAAAGATGATGAAGGAGGATAGAAAACACGATTACGATGAAACCAACATCGAAGGCAAGGTGCGGGGCATCATGTACAATAATGCCATCGATTTTCTGAAGAAGCATTTTAAGTGAGGGAGTAGCTATTCAGTAGTTAGCCCACCCACATTTGTGTTCGGGTATACTTTGGCGGTTAGCGGTTAGCGGTTAGCGGTTAGCGGTTAGCAAATAACGCCCATTAGAGTTGGATTTTTCAACAAATCACCGGCAGGTCAGGATTACATCCCGTTTCATGGGCATCGGGCGCCAATAGCCAACAGCTAATCGCCAATTGCTAAATAGCTACGGGAGGGATATATTAAAGGAGCTATCCCTTACCCCGCATCCTGAAACCGCCCAACTCTCCTTTTGGCGGCTTCCCTGCCACTTTGTGGAAAAACAGCTTAACGGAGCTGTCTCCATCCTCTTCCTGAATGCCGTCTCCACCAATAATACCAGGGGTAGGATGGGGTAGACGGGTAATGATAACATCGCCGGCCTCATCGATATGTCCCAGAGGGAAGTATTGCTTCTTTTCTGCATCGTAGCCAAATGGCAGAATAGCTTCCTTTTCTGCCAGCTCATGGCCGGGCGTGATACGCAACGGGCGCCCCTCATCCAGCCCTCCTGCTATGCCGGTCAATTCCAGGATACTGATATGGTGGTCAGGGCGGGAGGCCGGGCTACAGAAGAAGGCCGCCTCACTGCCTTCGGTACCCGCCCAGAGGTGTCCGGGTGGAAGGAATATCATCTGGTCCAGCCCGGGGTTGTGGGCCGCCAGTTGCTCCGCTCTTCGGCGGGCGGCGGCCCGGTTGGTAAGTTGGAATGTGGCGGAAAAGCCGGCCGGCGTTCGCATGGCCAGCCCTCCAAGATGCTTATTGGTATTGGAAGCAATCTCAACAGCTTCTATTGGCCGGGTGATATGAATGGGAATCTTGACGGTAAACCAATCATCCATATTCACCTCTCCGCCGTTCTCAAAAGCCGTCCCCCGGGTGACGTCCAGGGGAATCGGTTCCTGCTTGTATTGCCCGAGATCAAAACTATTCCGGGCTATATAAAGGATGATGTAATCGGTGGTTTCAGTGATACCGAAGTTGTGGTATCGGGCATCCATTGATAAGGGAATGGCATCGAATGTGCTCCCCTGAAACTGGAACCCCATATCCACCTGATACAGGCCGGATTCATCTCCGATCTGCTGCACCGGAAGATACTCATGAGTAATACCAAACTGGCTGTCCAGATAGAGGCCCCCTACCCAATAGCTGTCAAAATCGGAGTTGTGGCTGACCCTTATTTTAACTGCCGGCTGATGAGGTTTACCATCGGCCATTTTATAAGTTAATTCGATGGAGGGCGGGTCATCGGGCAGGGGTTGGTATTGTTCTTCCCCGATCTGGCTAAAGGTCCTGAGATTGAAGGCGGCGCCTTCCAGTTTTTTTACCTCTACAATGATATCCTCTCTAGGAATTCCCGGACTGGGGTTGCTCATCCTCAACACACTTTCCCATTTACCTACCTTATCAACATCCAGTATAAAATGGCTCGCCGAGTTACTGCGCAGGAATAAGGGGATCTCCCCTCCCGGCCGGGTAAGGATAAAACCTGGGGCTTTGAGGGGATCCCCGATGGAATTGATCTCGTATTCAGCCACTTCGTTGTCTTTCGCCATCCGGGCGTATTGAGGAGGCCGGCTCTCCCATGCTGCTTCGATAGAAGCGCTCATGGGGCCCGGTAGTTTTTTGCCAAACCCTACGCTGATCCTGGGGAAAGGCATCTCGTGAATAGCGGCCTTCAGCAGCAGGTTTTTCTTGTCTGTTTCTGTAAAACCGGCGCCATCCAGAATGGATTCGGTAGCGCGCACTTCCAGGGCCCGGACAACCCTGTCTGTGCCATCGGCAAGCATAAAGGAAGTTGGATTTGTTGTATTCGGGGGTACGATGCCCTGGACAACGCCCGCCTTGAGATACCATTCCTGCCGGCCGTCTTTTTCCCGATATCCTACTTCGTATTCCTGCTTTGGGGCCGTGAATTCGTTGCGGAGAAAATACTGGTTGTCATCTTCAGCTTTGGACATGCCCAGGATAGGGATCTGGTCATCTATCTTGCTCCTTACTTCCATCTCCACCCGCTGGATCAGCTCGCGATAACTGATCCTGCTTCCACTTTGTTCCAGGGTCTTCAACAGGCTGTAGGTGAAAATGCCGTGCTTCTTTTTTCGGGACTGCCCATTTTCCTCCACTACCTCCAGCGTTTTTTCATGAGACTTCTCCGAATCCCGTGCAGCGGAGAGGTTGACGTAGCGGCCGTGGGTAAGCCCTCCTACCCTAACGCGGCTCTGTCCTTTTTCAAAAGGCATATAAAATTCGTTGCCCTCCATTCGGAAGCCCAGTATCTTACTTTCCTCAGCGACCGCAAGCCCGGTTTCCTCCATGCGCGCTTTGATATCCTTTTCATCGCTTCGGGTATTGCTCCCCGAAAAACAACAGTCCATGATCGACAAAAAATGCACACCTGGCGGATCGCCTTCCTTCCTGTCGAATGCAGCTTTGCCATGCAGGGCCCTGGCGATGAGGTAGCCCAGTTCTTTATCCAGCAGGTCGTGCTGTCCGGACTCCCGGTTGTTGTAGCAAACCATGGTCTGTATCACGCCTAATGGAGAAACATCCGCAAAAACATCCGGAGCTTCAATGTAGGAACCGTGCCCGCTGTAGTAAAGAAGTGCGAAATCTCCACGCTTAGGCTTTGCTTTTTTGTAATGATCGAATGCTTTGATGATATTCTCCCGGGTTGGCTCCTGATACTGGATCTTCCGGGCTTTCAGCATTTGAGCTTCCGCCTCGTCGAGAGGGGCCAGCAGGTAGAGGGGCTTCCATTTCATAACTTCCGCTTCCTTATCCTGGCCATTGGATTTCCCTTGTGCCTCGCACAATTTTTCGAAATAATCGCTAATGGCGAGTACATCATTGATGCAGCCCTCCAGCGGGCTGCGCTTGTAGGCGTTGATACCGATAAGGACGGCGTAAAGGGTTCTTTTAGGCATAAGGGAATTAATTTTGAAGCTGTGGAAAAATTAGCATCAGGAGCAGTAAAGCCATCAACTCACCACCCCTCAAATGGGTTCTTTCCGGTCTGCGCCATATAGCGGGCCAGCGAACGGTAGGAGGAATAATACTTATAAATGTTACTTACATACTCTACCGTTTCATGACCAATCTCTCCAGCAGCGGCGATTTCTACATTGTCAAACCATACGGTAGGGTCCAGGCCCTTATCTTCGGCTTTTTTCTGTAGTTTCCGGATGCGGTTGGGGCCGGCATTGTAGGCAGCCACCCCGAGCAGCCCGGCATTGAGGGAATCAATATCGGGGCTTATAAAATACTGATCGATGAGAAAACGGAGGTATTTGGCGCCGGCCTCGATATTGCCTTCCAGGCTATAAACGTCTTGGATGCCGATATTGGGATCTTTGGCGGTGCTGGGCTTGACCTGCATGATGCCTACTGCCCCCACCGGGCTGACGAGCTCCGGATTGAGACGCGACTCCTGAAACCCCTGAGCCGCCAACAACAACCAATCGAGCCCATACAATTTCCCGTATTTCATGAAGAGGCTCCGGGTGGTTCGGAAGCGCTTGCGGTCTTCCTGGGAAAAGTTATTCTTAATATAATCTGCTTGGGTTAAGTAGCGGTTGAAGATCATATTACCCAATAGTTTTCCTTTGCGGTTGCGGGCCACAAATTCGTCTACCACAGCTTTGAATTTCGGGCTATCTTTACGGATGGCCCAGGCAATCTCTCCCCCCTCATGGATAACCACATCTTCATGAATCGTGAGGCGGCCGAACACCTGTGCCCAGAAACGCCCCTTATGCTCATCAATGATCGCCATAGGAAAAAGGCCGGAATTGACCATCTCCAGAATGTCTTCATCCTCGAGTTGCTCTTCCACCAATGCAACCCCGATCTCAGGTTTGCCCGCCTGCCGCAGAGAGTCGTTGATCGCATGCAAATGTTCACAAAAGCTGCTCGACTGACGGACGTAAACCGTTTGTCCCGGCAAGCTTCCAAACCCTCGAATAGACGCTGTTGCCGGGCCAGTGGCCAGCACTTCGCGAGCGCCGGTAAGAACCGGAAGGGAAAAATCGACCAGTTTTTGGCGTTCCGGAGTGATCGTGAGCCCGGCCACCACAATGTCGCCATAGCCTTCCAGCAAGGCTGGGATCAGTTGATCCCGGGTTAAAGGGATGAAGACAATATTGACTTTCTGGTTGTTCCCCAGCTTCCGGTTAAGCTCTTCTTCAAAATAAACCATAGCCTCATAAGCGATGCCACTACGCTCGGTGCCATCGATATAATAACTGGTCGGGCTGTAAGGCACCAGCGCCCGGATGCGGCGCCGGGCGACCATGCCTTCGAGTTCCCCTATCCATCGTTCATTAAGGCCAATAACGTCATCCAGAGGATCAAAGGAGTTTAACTGCAGTGCTGCCTTCCGGAGGCTGTTGGGTTCTTTTTTTCCATGGTTATGATCGGCTGCAGGTTGGCAAGCTGGAAAAAGTAAGATGGCGAGGGGGATGACCACCCAAAATGTCTTGGAGGGTAACATAGGTTTAGGTTATTTCTTGTGAATCAAGATAGTGAAAAAGAATGGAAACAAAAGATTAAAGCCGCCCCATTCATGGCAGGGCGCTGGCATCCGGATATGGACGACTATTACCGCAGCGATGTCTACGGCCTACCGGAAGGAGGTGTAACGGCCTACGCTTCACTTGGCCACATCAGTCAGGCCATTGAGGGTGCGCTCGAGCTGGGCGAAGGATGGCTGGACCATATACGTTCCGTGGAGCAACCCACTCTGCTCATCAACGCCACCGGACCCTGAGTATTCTTCCTACGCTACCTCAATCCCTGCATCCCTCTTCAGTGCCAGTTCTTCCACACTGATCTGCCGCATTTCGATCTTGCGGATCTTGCCGGTGACCGTCATCGGGAAAGATTCGGTAAAGCGGACATAGCGCGGAATCTTATAGTGGGCGATTTTGCCCTGACAGTAAGCTTTGATCTCCGCTTCTGTAGCCGTTTCGGCCTCTTTGAGTTTGATCCAGGCCATCACTTCCTCTCCGTATTTTTCGTCCGGAACACCAATAACCTGTACTTCACTCACCTTAGGATGGGTAAAGAGAAACTCTTCGATCTCCCTGGGGTAAATGTTTTCACCGCCGCGGATGATCATGTCCTTGATCCGTCCTACGATGTTGATGTACCCTTCCTCATCCATAGTGGCCAGGTCGCCGGAATGCAACCATCGGGCGGGGTCGATAGCGTCTTTGGTTTTTGCCTCATCTCGCCAATAGCCCAGCATGACGCTATAGCCACGGGTGCAAAGCTCACCGGCAGTACCGCGCGGCACGACGCGTTGGTTTTCCGGGTTGATGATCTTGATCTCCAGGTGGGGATGAACCTTGCCAACGGTACTCACTTGCTTTTCCAGGGATGTACCGGGCCGGGTTTGAGTACTTACAGGGCTGGTTTCGGTCATACCGTAAGCGATCTGCACTTCGGGCATGTGCATGATGGTTTTCACCTTTTTCATAACCTCGATGGGGCAGGGCGCCCCGGCCATGATACCGGTACGCAGGCTGGACAGGTTGTATTTATGAAAATGAGGATCCTCCAGTTCGGCGATAAACATGGTGGGCACGCCATAAATAGCGGTGGCGCGTTCCTGCTCGGCAGCACGAAGTACTGCCTCCGGCTCAAAACCTTCACTGGGGTAGATAACGGTGGCGCCATGGGTGAGGCAGCCCAGGTTACCCAATACCATTCCGAAGCAGTGATAAAGTGGGACCGGGACAATCAGGCGGTCCTCCGAAGTGAATTTCATAGTTTCGGCGACGAAGTACCCATTGTTCAGGATATTGTGATGACTAAGGGTGGCTCCTTTAGGGAAGCCGGTGGTTCCGCTGGTGTACTGTATGTTGATCGGGTCGTCGAAGCAGCATAGGGCCTGGCGTTCAGCGAGGGTTTCGGGGCTCGCCTTTTCAGCATTTTTAATAAAACCATGCCAGTCCCACATACCTGGGTGCTGATCCCATCCCAGGTGAACAACAGTTCGTAGCCGAGGGAGCTTTTCCGCCCTCAACTTGCCCGGTTCACCGGTTTCCAGCTCGGGCATCAAGCTATTTAGCATTTCTATATAGTTCGATTTTTTAAACTGATCGGCCGTAAAAAGCAGGCTACAGCCCGATTGGTTGAGGGCGTACTCCAGCTCATGCAGGCGATAACTCGGATTGATATTGACCAGGATAGCTCCGATCTTTGCCGTAGCGTATTGCACGATGGCCCACTCTGCACAGTTGGGAGACCAAATACCCACCCGCTCTCCTTTCTCCAGGCCAGTGGCGATGAGGGCCCGGGCGCAGGCATCTACCTGCTCTTTCAGCTGCCGGTACGTCAGGCGAATGCCCTGATGGTGTGAGACGATTGCTTCCCGGGCCGGATATAATTCTACGATCTCATCAAACAGGCTACCGATCGTTTGTCCGATCAGGGGCTGGTTGGAGGAGCCACTGATATAACTCAGTTGTTCTTTCATAGGATCTGGTTTTATTTTGCAGGGCTGAGTGGAAGTAATAGTTGCCGGTAATTTGTTGTCTGTTGGCCCAGGCAACCTGGCCGTCAATCAGCCGCTGATATTTTTTCAATAAACGCAGCCATTTTTTTCAGCAGGGCGTCTTCTGCCTGCCGGTGAGGGACGTGCCCGCAGTGTTCTATCCAAAAAGATTCAGCATTGGGCCCGATACCTTTTACGATGCGATTGAGCTGCCGGCCTGAGCCATATTGATCCTGTTGGCCCTGGATGATCAGAGCAGGACAAGTGATCCGTGGAAGCAAGGCCTCCATGCTCCAATCCCGGAAACCTTCATCCAGCCAGGTGTCGGCCCAGGCATCGAACAGGGCCTCTGTTTTATCCCCATGGAAATGAGCCAATTTTTGGATCAGGCGGCCTTTCCTGGATACCGCTTCGCGGATGCTCTTCAGGGTTATCTCTTCTACAAAGGCATGGGCCGCTTCTGTGATTATTGCCATGGTTTGATGGTATGCGGCGTAGATGAGTGCGATCGTTCCGCCATCGCTATGTCCAATCAGGATGGGGCGTTGTATCTCAAGCTGTTGCAACAGCTCCGGAAGTGTTTCCAAAGCTTCCCGGTGTAGATATTCTTTGTTGCGGGTTTGAAGGAGCGGCCCGGATTCCCCATGGCCACAGCGATCATAGACCACCGCATTGAGGCCCGACCTAAGGGCCAGTTTTAGAGGAAAGCCCCTCCACTGAGCGACAGAGCCCAGTGCATCATGAAGAAAAACAAGCGTAGGCGATGCCGGACTACCCTCCACTGCTAATTGTTGAACCCGCAAGCTATTTTGCAGGACCTGTAAATTCCCGTTTGTCATTTCGTTACCCTTTAATCATGCAGATGTCGGGTACTTCCCGGGGATGCAAGGTCCCATTTTTCGTGGGCAAGATACCGCAGAGAGGCCGCCCGGACAATGATCAAAGTCAGTTGTTACAGGTGGCCTTTGTTAGGAGGAGGCTTCTTTTTCCTTTAACGCCTGGGCGGCTGTGACGGCCGCACCTCTACCTTGCTCGGTAGCGTACGCGGATTCATGCGCAGCAGGCCGGCCACTATCTGGCCGATGTCTTCAGGCTGTATTTTCCAGGCGTCGGCGGAGCTGGGGGTATGATCGTTGAAATGAGTAGCCACGGAGCCCGGCATGATAGTTGACACTTTTACCCCGTCGTGGCGCAGGTCGAGCATCACGGCCTGGGTGAAACCCACCAGTCCGAATTTACTGGCGTTGTAGGCGGCGCCGCCGGCGAAGAAATTAGTGCCGGCCAGGCTGGCAACGGTGATGATGTATCCTTTGGAATCCTTCAACGCCGGGATCGAAGCTTTGATGCTGTTGAACACCCCGGTCAGGTTGGTATCCATAGTATCCTGCCACTGGGTGGGAGTAAGGTCTTCAATGGAGGCGAAATGCCCCAGGCCGGCATTGGCAATCAGCACATCCAGGGCGCCCCACTCCTGAAGGATGCGTTCGACACTGGTTTGCTGAGCTTCCAGGCTACGCACATCGGCGGCAATGCCGATGGCTTTTCCCGGGCCCATCTGATTGAGCTGGGCCGCGGCCTTATCGATAGCTTCTTTCGAGCGGCTCGTAACCGCTACGTTCATGCCTTCCTTAATAAGTGATTCGGCGATGCCCAGGCCGATGCCTTTGCTACCGCCGGTGACGAGTGCTATTTTCCCTTGTAATTGTTCCATGTTGATGGAACGCTTGTGTAAAGGGAAGGTTCACTCGATGCTTTACCTGGTGGAGTGGCGGCCATCGTCCCCAGCCCATCGATTCGGGAGTACAACATCGAAAAGAGGGTAACCTTCTTCGCCTAATTCAAATGTAGCAAGAGGTAGCCAGCCTGCTTGTTCGCTACAGAGCAGGACTGTATATTAGCATCCTCAAACGAAAATTACGACATCATGCTGAATCGATTTCTTTCCATTCTTCTCCTACTGGTATCCGCCTTCCCTCTCTGCGGACAGGAGGAGCCCCTCAACCCGCTGGAACTTGCTCTTTCCGGAGTCGTCACCGTTGCTGTATTCGATGTGAGCGGTGAGGACCAGGTTTTAGGTTACGCCGGGGCAAGAAAGAGTTATACTGATATAGTTTACGAAAAGGCGCCCGATATGAGCGACGCTTTCTCCAACGGTTCCGGCTTTGTCATTGAATATAAGGGGGCTTATTACGTGCTGACCAATGTGCACGTCATCGACGCCGCAACCGGCGAACCAGGGTCGATAAAAGTGTACAGCATTACCCGAGACGAGTACCCCATGAAAGTGGTGGGCGGCGACAGCTTCTACGACCTGGCGATCCTTGCCTTTGACGGTGAACAGCCCGGCGATGAGATCCGCCCCTTATCTTTCAGTGATAAGGAGGTAGAGTTGGCGCAGAAGGCCTATGCTATTGGCAACCCGCTGGGCCAGTATCCCTATTCAATTACCGATGGCATCATCAGCGGTAAAAACCGGCTGTTTTTCAGGCCGACGACCGGCCGGTTTGGCTTTCTACAGCATACCGCCACTTTGATATGGGGCAACAGCGGCGGTCCGCTGATCAACGAAGACGGGGAAGTGATCGGCATAAACACCTGGATCCATACCCGTAACGACGGGGGGCAGAACTATCTGTTTTCTCAGCTGAATTTCGCGCTAGAAGGGGAACTGGCTCAACACCTTTTTCACGAAATGATGGAAAACCAAGGGCGTGTGCGACGGGCATTCCTGGGCGCCGTTTTCGCATCCTCCAAAGGCTTGCTCGGCGGGCCGGAGTCTCCGCCTTTCATTCACAGCCTCATCGATGGCAGCCCTGCCGCTGAGGTGCTGAAGGACAAGATCGGCTACACCGTCACCGGTATCAACGGCCAGCCGGTAAAAACCCTGCAGGATATTGTCCGTGCGCTCGAAGCTTCCGATCCTGGAGAGGATATTAACCTGGAACTCAAACAAGGCATCCTTTCCCCGGAAGAGGCCCTGACTGCCGAGGAACTCACCGGCGCCAACCTGGAGAAGGTAGCCCGGCATTTTTTCAAAACCTTTACAGATTACGAACTGGAATCCGGCTCACAGGGCGTGGAACTGAATGGGAAGCCCGTCAAGAGCACCCACCGCATCGAGGTGGCTGTATCCGATATATATCCGCCTGAGAACGCTACTTTTGAGGTGCAGCCGGGAAAGATGGCTTACGGAATGGCCAGTCTTGGCGAAATTGACAATTATGGACGGGGCGGCTTTTTTCGGGTCAAATCGTTGCAGGACCTGGGAACGGCTATTCGTCTCAATTCGCTGGAAGGCCACCTCGGCGCCGACCTGCTGGATGAAGATAAAAACCTACAGCGGGTGCGCTTCTTTATGACCGATGAAAACATGGATGAGGTAAAGGTGCTGTTTTATTGAGTAGGGCAAGAATTTGGTGAATTTGAAAGATCTGTCCTGGATAATGAGCGATTTATACTAGTCTTTTCAATTCCAGGGGCATAACTTGAGAAAGACATTGCAGGCTGAATGGGAAGTAACGGATAGCCAGCTTTTTTACATATACTTTAAGTCGTAAACTTTAAGTACCGTATTGCCTCCGTTAGTATTCCAAACACCTCTACTGGTAGATATTTCTTTTGGTTGCAGCTTAATGCAGCTATTTTAAGGGCTAAATGTCTTTACTCTTTAATAGTGTGTTCAAATTTCATACTTCGGGCTGAGAATGCCCCTTTTTCGATGACACTTCGTTGGGAAAATCCTTATTTAGCTATGGACTTCGGCGTGAGCTCAGTCGAACGCTAAACTCCGGTTTCCCCGCCTCGTTTCACCAAAAAATGGACTATTTTCATCTCCAAAAACGAAATTTGAACACACTCTAAACCTTATTAAATTACCAAAATCACCCTTTATGAAAAATTGTGTACTCGCACTACTCCTTTGCATTCCTATACTTACGATCGGGCAAGCCAGCCAGGCAACCTTGCTGGCCCACTGGGATGATGAAAGCATCCCGCAGGCTTTTTTTGCCAACCCCTACCACGATGCATGGGGAGCGGTAGTGAATGACAAAGAGATCGGCATTATTACCTCTACCCTGGGCATCCACTTTTTTGACCTGAGCAACACAGAGGCTGAGTTTGAACCGGTTGCTTTCGCTCCGGCTCCCGTTCAGGGGAATACCATCGGGCACAGGGATGTTAAAACCTATCTGCACTATGCCTATGCGGTAGCCGATGAAGGGGCCAGTACGCTGCAAGTCATCGATATGAGCGGCCTGCCGGAATCTGTTGAGGTCGTCTACGATTCGGATGAGTTTATCCGTACGACGCACAACATTTTTATCGACGAAGACAATGCCCGCCTGTACGCTGTCGGCGGTAGCGGTTTCAATCTTCGAATTCTATCCCTGGAAAACCCGGAGCAACCCCAGTTATTAGCTTCCTATCCTACGGTCGACGTACCGCTACCTTACATTCACGACCTGTACGTTCGGGATAATATTGCTTATCTGAATGCCGGCCCGGCCGGCTTAATCGTGATGGATATGAGCGACGCCGTCAACCCGGAACTGCTGGGAACGATGACGGAGTACATCGAGCAGGGATACAATCACTCCGGCTGGCTATCAGACGATGGGCAGTACTATTACCTGGGCGATGAGACCCACGGCCTCGATATCAAGATCGTCGATGTCAGCGACCTGTCCGATATGAGTGTGGTCGCCACGATGGACGCCAGCTCTTTCCCCGGGCAGATTCCGCATAATGTTTACCCCAAGGATGGATTGTTGTATGTTTCCTATTACTACGACGGCCTCCAGGTTTACGATGTTTCCAATCCGCTTTTCCCACGCAGGGTGGCTTACTATGATACTTATGATGGCCCGGATGTGGAGTTCTTTGCCGGCGCCTGGGGCGTATTTGTCCTGCCTTCCGGCCGCACGTTGATCTCTGATATGAACAGCGGTTTATATTTCTTTGAGGCTATTGATGTCCCGCCCTATACTTCCGTCACAGCCAATGTGACCAGCATCAATGCCTGTGTAGAAACGGCGACTGAGTTTTCTATTGAGGTAGGCACCGACTTTCTGCCCTCCGGCGTAACCCTTTCCACCGAAGGGAGCTCCGGAACGATTGAGGTACAACTGGGCACTACCGACGCCAATCCCGGTGATATCGTAAGCGTGTCCGTAACCGGGCTTGAGGCTGGCGACGCCACCGTGGTGATCCATTCTACCGACGGCGCCAGTGAAGGCCAGACGGCCATCAATGTCCATGTCATAGGCTTGCCTATTCCAGCCACGCTGCAAGCGCCCAACAATGGCCGGGAGAACGTCAGCCTTACGCCTTTCTTCTTCTGGACCGGCAACGGCCCAAGCGGTTTGCTACCCAAACGCATTCAGGTCTCAACCGACGGCGATAATTTTGAGGAGAACATCATTTACGAGTTGGCGGTAGCCGGTAACTCCCTGACCTTCCCCAATACCCTGGAAGAAGGCACCACGTATTACTGGCGGATCGTCATTTCCGGAGAGTGTGGCGACAGCCCTTCAGCGATCTTCTCCTTCACTACAGAAACAACCACCCAGGCCACCGAAATTGGCGGCAACAGCTTCCAGTTGTATCCCAACCCCGCTAAGGAGGCAGTTCGGCTCAGCTTTAACCAGCCGATTGAGGAAGCCCTACAGATAGATTGGTTGTCCGCCAACGGGCAACGGATAAAAACGGAGACGATGGGCGCGCAGGCGCAGGAACTGGGGATGGACATCAGCAACCTACCTGATGGCCTCTATCTGGTGAGAATGTCTAGCCTACAGGAATCTGTAAGCAGAAGAATTTTGATCAAGCATTGACGGTAAGGAAAGGCCAGATCTTCCAGGTTTTTGCGAAACCTGGAAGATCTATTCCTTTTCTCCCTTCAACCCTTACTTCACATTAATGCCAGCCTCGGCCAGGGTGATGCGTGTACCATCGCGGTAAGGCACTACCCAAGCGTCCTTCACGCCAATCTTCTGCATGTGGGATTTCAGCGCGTCCGCATCCTGGTAATTGCGGAAATGGCCGATCAGGACCTTTTGCAGGCCGCCTTCCATTTCCAGGTCCATATTGTCATTTTCCTGATCCAGGTTACCCGGGATGTTGGTTTTCCCGTAGGCGCCGATCTGCACCCGGAATATCAGCCCTGACATATCTGCCCCCGCACCTTTAGAAGCCATGGAAGCTTTCTCTTCGTTGAGTTGCTGAATGGCATTTTGGGAGGCGATCAGGCGGCTGTTGAGGTCGGAGATCTCCTGCTGCATCTGGTTCACCTGATTCTCATTCGAGATACGGCTGGCTTCCAGTTGGGTCAGTTTGAGCTCCATTTCTCTTTTTTGCTTCTGGGCCATTTCTGCCTGCTCAGACAAGTCTTTCAGGGCCGCCGGATTGCGCTTGTATTCTTTGGCCTGGTTCTTCCAATACTTCAGCTCTTCTTTTGTAAGATCTTGGGCTTGTGCCTGGTATGGCGCAGCAGCGAAGAACAGAGCGGCGATAAAAAGATGAATTAGCATTCTCATTGTATAAAGTTTTTTCGGTTAAAAGTTATGGTAATCCTCATTCAGCTTCACTTGTTGTATTCATTGGCGTGAAGCTGCTTTTAACTGGAGTAAGCAGTGGGCAACGCAAAACGCTGACAGCACGATATACCGGGGCCTGATTGTAGAGAAGATAAGAGGAAGGAACCATTTTTACTGACATCCATTCCTGATAAATAAGGTGAACAGGGTGTTGAGCAGGACAAATATAAGAATTTTTACAAATCCATGCACTATTTAGTGAGTGTTGCTGTAGTTCAGCGCTTGTTACAGGATATCCCGCAGGGCAGAGCAGAGCATGTGTACATGATTGGGGGTGCTGCTTTCGCCCATCAGTCCGATGCGCCAGATCTTCCCTGCGTATTTGCCCAACCCTCCTCCGATCTCGATATTGTACTCTTCCAACAGGCGCTTTCGGGTAGCGGCATCATCTATACCAGGGGGGATAACAACGGCATTCAGCATGGGCAGGCGGTAACCTGCCTGCACCAGGAATTCAAACCCTAAGGTTTCCAGCTCCCTCTTCAGCAATTCGTGGTTCTTGCGGTGGCGGGCAAAGCGCTTTTCCAGGCCTTCTTCCAATACCAGGCGATAGGCCTCTCTTAAGGCAAACATAGAAGAAACCGGCGCTGTATGGTGATAAGCCCGCTTGGCTCCCGACCAGTAACTCTTTACCAGTGACAGATCCAGAAACCAGCTTTGAACTTTTGCCTTACGCATTTCCAGCGCCGCTAC
>JAGQXQ010000084.1:0-24569 GCA_020436535.1 Phaeodactylibacter sp. | reverse complement strand
CCCGAATAGACCGCATCAATGCCCCATTCGTCCACCTTCAGTTCCGCGCCGCAGTATGAGGTTACGGCATCGACCAGGAAGAGCGCTCCGGCGTCTTTAACCATCTTGCTGATCTCTTCCAGTGGCTGTAATACCCCAGTGGAGGTTTCGGCGTGCACAATAGCCACCAGCTTGGGTTGGCTGTTTTCCAGCGCCTGTTTCACCTGTCCCGGGTCGATGGGTTCGCCCCAGGGTGCTTCCACGCGGACCACCTTTGCCCCGCAGCGCTCGGCTATATCCGCCATGCGGCCGCCAAATACGCCGTGGATACAGATGAGCGCCTCATCACCCGGCTCCAACAGATTAACCAGGCATGTCTCCATACCCGCGCTACCCGGTGCAGACACCACAAAGGTCAGGTGGTTTTGGGTTTGGAAAGTGAGCTGCGCCATGGCTTTGATATCATCCATGACTGCCACAAATTCAGGGTCTAAATGGCCGATGAGCGGAGTGGCCATTGCTCTGAGAACACGGGGGTGTACATCGCTGGGCCCCGGGCCCATAAGGATCCGTTGGCTGGTGTTGAGTTCGTTTTGATAAGACATGGGGCAAAATTACAACAAATAAGTATATAGACAGAATTAATAATTGACGGGGTTCCTTGCCTGCCGGGCAGGCAAGGGTAAATACCAGGAACTTACTCCAGCTTTTCTCTCCCCCTATTTGTATCCAGTTACAAACTTATGGTTACTTAACCACCAATGCTGGTATACGGGTATTGATGTTCAGGAACGTCTCAGTCGTACTGCCCAGCAGCATCAGTTCCAGCCTGGAGTGGCCCTTACAACCCATCACTACCAAGTTGGCGCCGACCTCCTTGGCCTTGTCCATGATGTGGTGGGCTACATCCGGCATATCATTCCAGATCAATATGGGTTCTACCCGGTCCATGTATTCCGGAAGTTCCTCTTCCATGAATTTCTCGAAGCCCTTCTCGTGATTTTCCTGAATATTTCGTTCGAAACGTTCCGGGGACATATTCAGTTTGTATGCCATCAGGTTCGGCCGTTGGTAAATATTGATGGCGTATACCTTAATCTTATCACCCGCCTGTGCTTTGATTGATAAGGCGGCCTTCAGTGCCCGGACGGAGTTTTCAGAAAAGTCTACAGGCACCAGGATAGTTTTCATTGCGATTGCTGCATTTTCGGGTACAATGAGCACATTGGCCTTCGCCTGGCGGATCAGGTTTTTGGCCAGTATCCCGTGTGAGAGGGAATCCGCTTTTTTGCCGATCACGAGCAGATCCGCTTTTTTATCATTTGCCAGGCTCAACAGCTTTTCCAACGGGGCGCCATCCTCTACAATGTACTCAACATCTGTAGCAGCCCTGGCAGGCATGATCTCCTGAACTTTCTTCGACAAGGTTAGTGCAGCCTTTTCTTCTTCCCCTTTTCCTACCTCAACGCCCGGGGCGACTGTCAGCGGAAGCCTCGCCCGCGTATTGGGAATAACATGCAGGAAGGAAAGCCCTTCGATCGGAATGGGCCCTTTTAAGAATTGGAGATATTTCAGCAAAGGCTCATCCGACCGGTCGAGGGCCACGCCAACTACAGCTTCTTTCACGGTGAATAGTTGCAGAGATGTATCTGTTGCAGCGCTTTTATCTGATACGGTACGCATATTGATTGGTTTTTACAAGTTATAAATCTGCAGTATGTTAAGTACGGATAAATCCAACTCTTTATCAATGATAAATGTCAGTAGCACCTTGGCCCGGCATGGTTCCAATACTGGTGGCAGAGGCAATTGAACCATAACTCCAAAATTCAGTTTATTCATGACAATAATAAAAGAATAACCAAACCAGTCCGCCTTATGCCTCTATCCAATACCCTGCTCTCCTTCTTTCTTTTTTTATGCTTGAACGGCCTGTCGGCTCAGAGTGAACGGTGGGCCCCTCCCCAGATGGACCCACGACTGCTGGACATCAGCCAGGCCCCTTCCGCCGAACGCATCGAGGCGGATATTCAAAAACTGGTGAGCTTTGGGACGCGGCATACCCTATCTGATACCCTTTCCGACAGCCGGGGTATTGGCGCCGCCCGCCGCTGGATCAAAGCCGAGTTCGATAAAATTTCAGCGGAATGCGGTGGTTGCCTGGAGGTATTTTACCAACGCAGCCTGGTGCCCGCCGAAGGCAACCGGCGGTTCGTGGAAGACACCTGGGTGGTCAATGTAGTGGCTGTAAAACGGGGAAGCCGCTACCCAAATCGATACGTCATTATGAGCGGCGACATCGACTCCCGCGTTTCTGACCCTCTGGATGGCGTGTCAGATTCCCCCGGCGCCAATGACAATGCCTCCGGAATGGCTGGCGTTCTTGAAGCCGCACGGGTGCTCACCCCGTATCAGTTTCCCACCAGCATCATTTTTACAGGCCTTTCCGGTGAGGAGCAGGGCCTTTTTGGTGGTAAACACATGGCAGAGGTCGCCAAAACGGAAGGATGGGACATCATCGGCGTACTCAATAATGATATGATCGGTAATATCGAAGGAATCGATGGCGTGGTTGATAACACTTCCTTCCGGGTGTTTTCAGAACCTACTCCCGCTACGGCAGATGAACGCCTGCGTACCTGGAACCGCTTCTATGGTGGCGAGGTGGACGGCCCTTCCCGCCAGCTGGCCCGTTACGTCGAACGCCTCACCACCCAATATATGGCCAACCTGAAGGCTACCATGATCTACCGCCTGGACCGCTTCGGACGGGGTGGCCATCACCGCCCCTTCAACGACCAGGGCTTTCCCGGCGTCCGCATTATGGAAACCCATGAAAATTACAACCGGCAACACCAGGATATCCGCACCGAAGACGGCATACAATATGGCGACGTCATCGGGAGCGTTAATTTCGAATATGCAGCCAGGCTGACCGCCGTCAACGCTATCACGTTGGCAGCCCTCGCCTGGGCGCCCCCCCCTCCTAAGAACCTGATGATCGGCGGCGCAGTAGAACCCTCCACCCAACTGCAGTGGGAAACGGCCGATGAGCCCGGCCTGGCCGGCTATAAGGTCTACTGGCGAGACACCACCGCTCCGCAATGGCAGTATTCCCGCTTTGTAGGTAAGGTAACGGACTACACTCTGAAGAATATCGTCATCGATAATTACCTCTTCGGAGTGGCGTCAGTAGGCGAAGACGGCAATGAGAGCGTCGTGGTATACCCAACCAGTTTGATCCCACGGCGCCGAAACTAGTCAACGGCCCGGAATTCGGATTCCGGGCCGCTGTGTTCTACAAAGTCAGTAAAAAGCCGATGGTGAAGTTGGCGTCCCAGTCAAAGACAAACTGCTTGCAACCGGTAACATCGGCGATGGCATTGTAGATGTTGAGGCCCGCTTCTTCTTTAGCCCCGTCCGGATTATAGGCTCCAGGAGCTTTCAGCACGGTATAGCGTTCATCACCCTGCCGCACCTGCTTGGCCAATTGGTAGGGCACTCCACCCAGAATAAAACAGGTCCTGGTTTTGGAGGAAGAAATTTTGGCTGCCTTGGCTCTGGCATCGAGGTAGGCCTCGCTTGGATTGGTATTGTCGACGTAATACTTGGCCCCATATGTTTCCAGGCCATTGACTTTATTACCATCTATCCAGGAAATCTTGGTATTGCCGGATCCGATATCCACCACAAAAGCCTTATCCTGGTATGCATCGGGGAGGGTAGCCCGCAGCGCCAACTGGCCTTCCTTTTCAGGGGTGACCGTATTGACGACATAGCCGAGCATCTTGATCCCACTGATAATCTTTTGGGTAGCGGCAATTTTGGCCGCTCCTGAACTCACCACAAAGTGTATGTCCCTGCCACCAACCCCATAGTCCAGCATATTGGCAATATACTGCTTCAGCCCCTGCGTGATATCTTTGCCGGAGGCGAGCCCATCGTAGACGAGGCTATTCCCCCACTCAGCCTTTTTCAGGCTCCAGTTTTTGTTTCTGTCAATTTCAACAATGAAAGAATTGAAGCCCGCAGCGCCCAGTTCGACCACTCCCTTGAGGGTTCCATTATTGGGGGCGGGAGGGGTGAAATCAAATTTCTGCACCTCGAAATTGGTAGGCTTTTCATCCGCTTTGGAGTTTTCCTTTTTTTGTTCAGTGGGATTTGGAAGGTCCGCTGAAATGTCGATGGCCCCGGAATTGGAAAGCATCCTGTAACCAAAAAACAGCGCAGCAACGACCACTATCAGGATGAGGAATTTCGCGAATGGTGTCAATCGAGTTCTCATGGAGGTAACGGTTTTGGTTTTCTGGGGGAAAGATACAAAAGAGTTGTTGCATGAGCGGCACCGGGCCTAGAGTAATGCTCCCCCTCACTCCGAACCACCCCTTTGAAAGCTTTTCAGTTCCTCTTCGTAACTATTCAGCAATTGGCGCTTAGCTGTTGGCCATTGGCGCCCGATGCCCATAAAAATGGGATATGGCCTTAATCTGTCGGTTTTTTGCTTAAGAAGCTGGCCTTAAGGGCATGTACCTGCTAACGGCCAACCGCCAAAAGCTAACTGCTGAATAGTTACTCCTCTTCCGAAAAATCCAGAACCAGGTAGGCCCCCTTGAAATCCTGGTTGCGGGCTTCGATCACGGTTCTGCCGGCGCCAGGATTGAATTCGATGGCCGCGTGGCCATTGGCCATTTCCAGTACCTGGCTTCCCGTGGGGGTGCCATAATTGCGGTGCAGCGTTCCACTGCCATCAGCTGAAAAATAGATGCGCTTTTCATAATCGAGAACTCTATGGCCATTTTCATCTACCATCAACGCTTCGATGAGCAGGTTTCCATTGGGAAGGGGGCTGGCGCTGAGTTGGATCTCAGCAGGGGCGCCATGGCGCCGGAAAGTATACTGCACCAGCAGGCTATCCTGAGCCACCGTTTCCCTATCTTGATACCCAACGGCAATCAACTGGTTTACGCCCTCCCGGAATTCAATATCCCAGCGCAGGTTATTCGCCGGGAAGTCACCAAGGATGCGCTTCCGTATCCCCATCGATACGCCCTGCTGGAACAACTCCACCTCATCGCAATTGCTAAACACACACAGTTGCCTGCTTTTATTTTCCGGCCCACTGCGTTCTGTCCAGGTATGCGATTCGATATAGGTGAAAGGCACGTCCGACCAGTAACTTTTGAACACATAGTAAGCGTCCTTGGGCGTGCCGTCCCGATTGGCCAACCCTTTCTGGTTGACATAGGGAATGGCATTTTCCGGCCTTAGAGGCGTGCCAAAGTCCTTGAATGCCCATTGGGCATTGCCGGCAAACCAATCGGTGGTTTCACTGACCTTCAGGTGCCAGTCAAAGAGGTCGACAATATAGTTTTCCGTCCAGTCGCCTTCATGGGCGATGTTTTTAATATTCACCTGGTTGGCCACTTCCGCCCAGTCATTCTCATCCAGTAGGCCGGAGCCGGTTACCGGGTTCTCGGTATGCCGGCCCAAATGGCTCGACCCGCCGTATTCCATATGCAAAAGACGGGAATATTGCTTCCTTTCCCGTTCCAGCGCCTGCTGGTAGTTGGTGTAAACACCAGCGTACCAGCCGGACCAGATGGAGGGTGAAAAGACATCGACCAGGCTCGCCCCGGCGTAGTACTTGCGGATAGCCGTCAGGCGATAAGGGTCAACCCGGTGCGCCTGCTCGTGCAACTCGCTGACAAAAGCGCTGATCTTCGTGGTGTCCCCCCCTCCCGGAAAATCTGGAAGCCAGTACACTTCATTCCCTACTGACCAGAACAGGACACTGGGGTGGTTGTAATTTTGCAATATCTGCTCCTGGAAGAGATTCCGGGTGTTCTTTTTCCATTCTTCCTCCCCTATTCCCCCCCGGCACCAGGGCAGTTCGTCCCATACGATGAGGCCCAGCTCGTTGCAGGCCTTATATACCTCCGGGTCCTGTGGATAATGCCCCAACCGGACAAAATTGGCGCCCATTTCTTTGATCATTTTGATGTCCTGGCGGTGCAGATAGTTGGGCATGGCGGCTCCAAAACCGGCGTGTTCTTCGTGTCGATGGGTACCCCGAAGAAGCGTACGCTCTCCATTGAGGTAGAAGGCGCCGTGGGGTTCAAAATCATACCAGCGGTATCCGTAGGCTTCCTGGAGTTCGTCCACTACCCTCCCGTTCTCGAGGTATTGGGCCTCCAGCCGATACAAGTGAGGAGCATCAGGAGACCACAACCAGGGGTCATTGATTGCCGGCAATTGCAGTTCTGCCACCGTAAGATCTTTTGAAAGTCGCAGGGGCAGCTCCTTACGAGCAGCTATTTTATTCGAACCAGGCTCGATGGCCTGTACCAGAAGTATCCCCTCGGTTTGGGACTCCCCTTCCGGCCGGCGAATGCTTATTTTTACGGAGGTATTCGCTTTGCTCTTGCTCACCGAAGGCGTGCTGATCAATATCCGTTCAATATGGGTATCGGGTAGGGCCATTAGCCATACATCGCGAGTGATGCCGCCATAAATAAAGAAGTCCGACTTTTGGGATGGGATCACATTGGGGTCGTAACTATTGTCAACCCTCACTGCAATCGTATTTTCTTTTAGCCTGAGGAAAGGCGTAATATCAATTTTAAAGCCTACATAACCGCCGATATGCTGCCCGGCCAGCCGGCCGTTCACATAAACGCTGGTTTTGATATTGGCCCCCTCGAAATACAGGAGGAACCGTCTGTCTTCCAGGGACTCAATGTGCCATTCTTTTTTATACCAGCTTGCGTCTCTCCGGTAGCCCGGCAGGTTGTCGGTAGCATCCCATTGATTCCAGGTATGAGGGAGATTCACCGGTTGCCAGCCTTCCAGTTGAGGCAACTGAGAAATATAAGGGACGTTCTTTTCCAGGTAGAGCCACCCTTCATTGAAATTCGTTATTTGCCGCTGCCCCGACAACGGAATAGCCAGGAGCAAGAGCCCGGCCCACAAAAAATAGTACCTCATCCTTTCTTCGATTTCACCAGTGCCCGTCTTTTCATCAGCGCCTCCACATAGTAATAGTCAGCGTAGATAATGGGGACATCAATTTCGAAAGCGCCAGGAATACTGCCTACACTGTGCTGAAGCAAAAAAGGAGGCGTATCTGACTGATAATCAACACTACTTAGAGACAGTAAGGTGCGGTCAGCCCATTTCAGGTACTGTTCCCGGTTTTGAGGATCCAGTTCATAAAGTATCAGTAGGCCACTACTGGCTATGGCTGCTGCGGAGGCATCCCGGGGTTCATTGGGAATATGGGGCGCGTCAAAATCCCAATAGGGGATGTAGTCATCCGGCAGGTTAGGATGAGTATAGAAAAAGCGGGCAGCCGCTTTCGCCTGATCCAAAAAGCGCTCGTCTTCTGTCTCCCGGTAAGCAACGGCAAAGCCGTAAATATTCCATGCCTGCCCACGAGACCAGGCTGATTCCGGAGCTGCACCCTGATGGGTATGCCTATGCCTGACCTCCCCGGTCAAAGTATCGTAATCGATGACGTGATAGGTGCTGTGGTCGTCCCGAACGTGGTTTTTCAGTGTGGTCAAAGCATGTTGATAGGCAATCTTGTAATAAGTAGAATCTCCACTCAGCCGGGTGGCGGCAAAGAGCATATCCAGGTTCATCATATTGTCGATAATGACCGGGAACTGCCAGGTTTCCGTATTGAAATCCCAGGACCGGATGCAACCTACCTGCTTATTGAAACGCCGAATCAGCGTCCGGGAGGCATCGAGGATCACCTCCTTGTAGTGCGGGTCATTCGTCAAGCGATAACCATGGCCAAAGCTGCAAAATATCTTAAAGCCCAGATCGTGCGTGTGAGTATCGGATTTTTCCTTTTCTATAAATGCGGTCCATGCTTTGGCCGCGGTCGCCAGCTTATCGTCTTGACTGAATTCATACAGCTGCCACAGCTCCCCCGGATAAAAGCCGCTGGTCCAATCTCTGGAGCCGGTAGCATGCAGGCTGCCATCCTCACGCAGCGCACGAGGGATCGCCATTGAGTCGGGCGGCAGTTGGGCCAGGTAAGACAAGGCCTTTTCAGACAACGCCCCGAGCCTTGTTTCAAACAATGCCGCAGAGGCCGGGTTATCGGAAGGAGGCGTCGCCGAGCAGGACAAAAGGCACAGTGAAACAGCTAAGCAGAAAAGAAAATGATGGGCTTTCATTATTTGAGTAAATTAGGTTGATAAGCCGGGCATGACAAGCGTGTGGATGCTTGTCATGCCTGGTTCATAAGACTTGAGGATCACTTCAGCATCAACTTAAGGGCCATCGTACCTTCTTCTGTTTGCAGGTGAGCGAAGTACATCCCCTTAGCTAAGCGCCCATCCGGAGTCCAAAGAATAGAATGTTCGCCAGACAACAGGGCCCCATTGTACAATTGCTCAACCCTGCGGCCGGTAAGGTCATAGACCGTAAGGCTGATCCTGCCGGAACGGGAAAGGCTAAAGCGTAAACTGGCCTCTGTTCCAACCGGATTGGGCTGAACAGTGAAGGCCAGGTTGGGATTGGCCTCCGTATCAAATACCCCAAGGGCAAGGCAGGCTGAGACCGCACCAATGGAGCCTCCATCAGTTCCGGCAGTAGCAGACACTGTTTCTGAGCCATAACATGGATCGAACTCAGAAAAATCGAACAGGTTGCCAGAGTCATAGGGGGTCCCGGCCACCAGTTCATCTTCTACGATGAAATCATACATATTTTCAGAGGCGGGATTGTTGTACAAGTCGATCACATATTGCAAGATGGTACCCGGTACGTTGTTGAGCTCCAATGGCTCCTGGAAGAATGCATCACTGGCAGCCGCTCCCAGGTGCTGGGCCACCAGGCCGGAGAGTACCGGAGGCATGGACACGCTGTCATTGGTGGCCCAGTAATTGATTACATCCTGTGTCCAGAAAATGTTATTGCCGGCTATCGACAGGGCTGTGTTCTCATACAGCGTGTCGATCGTGATCACCTTGTGCTGATCGCCGTCCGGCTGCGTTTGCTCATCGGTATAGAAGGGGCTGGTGCCCATCATGATCGGATTGATGAACAGGTTATTGGTGATCTTGGCAGTGAGCACCCGTCCAAGCTGAATATGGCCGTGCCGGCCGACGGTATTGAAAGAGGTGCAATGGTCGATTTCTATGTAATGGTGCGGTTGGGTGGCACCCTGGCTTCTGAATAAGCGGTCCTGGATATTATGCACAATGGTATTCCGCATGATCAGGGTGTCCATGTAGAAATTGCGGGCATCGATACCCCGGCCGTTACCCTGCAGTATGCGCCGGTTGCCGCCATTGCGGAAAATGCTGTTTTCGACGTAGCACTTCACCCCGTCAGCGCGTAGTTGCAGGAAGCCGCCACGGTCTTTTTCAATGATGCAGTCTTTGATGATGATACGGGAGTTTTCACCCAGCACGCGAACTCTGCCCCAGTCGTGCTGCTGGAGCGGCCCGGTTTCCCCGGCAATGATCCAGAGGTTTTTAAAAGTGACGTTCCCTTCCGAATACATAATGTCCTGATAGTCTCCGCTGGCATTTGGTATCCTGGTGAGGATGGCTTTGTTATCGGTATCTTCCAGGTTGACCGCTTCGATCTGCAACGCCCATTCCGGCTTATTGACGATCCGTCCGGTGGAAACGTAGACCCGCCCGTTTTCCAGTTGATAAATGGTGTTGTTGTCAATTCTGGCTCCGGCCGCCGTAGTATCTCCCATGATAGTGGAAAAGATGTTCGCAGGGTTTGCCGGATCATCGCTGGCCTCGATAAGTACATAGCGCTGCGCTTGTATGTTGGCGGCCATCAGGATGGCGCAGGCCAGAATAAATAGTGGGTAAAGCTTCTTCATGTTATTGATGCGTTTTAAATTTATTGAAATATGAATTGAAGGAAAAACCTTTGAGGTGTTGGGTTACAATTCGTACTGCAGTCCGAAAGTACCCGTGAAGCCGTAGGTTTCGATCGTATTGACATAAGCCTCTTCGCGGGTGAAACTGACGTCCTGTTGGTTCGTAAAATTGTTGAGGTTCAGGAATACGCTCCAATGTTGGCCGAAGCGCTGTTTGAAGGAGGCATCCCAGCGCCAGAATTCCAGGGTGAAGGTGTCGAAATCCTTATTAATGGAATAAGTGTTCGCCTTGGTACCCTGGTAAGCGCCGGAAACTCTGGCCGAGAACTTTTTATAATCGTAACCTACAGACAGGCGCAGGATATGCGGCGCTTGGCTCGGCATGTCCACCTTGCGGGTGGAATTGGTATAGGTCGTTTCAAAGATTGGCGGCACGGGAATGACCAGCCTGGTCTCGGAGGTGAGAAAGAATACCTCCGTTTCCGAATACAAACGGGAATAGTTGATGTTCAGGACGATCCCGGAAAACGGCTGCGGCAGAAAGTTCAGGTTGGTTTGAAGGTCCACCTCCATGCCATAAACGCTCGACGATTTAGAGTTGGTGAATGACCTAAATTCATAGCCTTTATAATTGGGCCATCCGAAAGCATCGGCTGTTTCCTGGTCGAATAGGTTGGTCGTCCACGGATAGAAGATATTCTCTACATCTTTGTAAAAGAATCCAAAGGACAGCAATCCGAAACCGCCTTTATAGGCAGAGAAAAACACATCGTAATTGGTGGCCACGGCGTGCTTCAGCTGTGGGTTGCCAGCGGTGACCACCGTATTGTTATTGTCGATCTGTGCCCGGGGTGTGAGGTAGAAGAAATCCGGGCGGGCCAGTGTTTTGGCGTAGGAAGCCCTGATATCAAACCATGACATTGGTTTGTATTTGAGGTGCAGGTGTGGGAGGAATTCGCCATACTGCTGGAAAGTAGTGGTGTCCATGTAAAAGCCGTTCACTCCGTACCGCCCGTTGATAGAGGAGATGCCCGAGCGATATTCATTATCCGAGTACTCATACCTGAACCCTGTAATAGCCGATAATTTTTTGCCGAAATTCACTTTCAGCATAGTATATCCGGCGCTTACCCGTTCTTCCACTTCATAGTTGTCGACAATAACGGAACGGTCTTTATTCAGTACCGGTATCTGGCTTTCATACCAGGCGCGCAGAAGGGCGGGGTCCAGGCTGGCGTTGAGCCCGATATTTTCGCCCGACTCATTTTCGAATTCTATGTCATTACTGGAGGAGGTAAAACTCAACATACTGACCAACTTATTATTGTCGGGCAGGAAGATCAACTCTCCGTCATAGAGTGGTATGGCATTGGCTATTTCTGCTGCTCCGAGATAGTAAAACTCTTCCGCCAGGCGCTCGACTGACCGGCTTCGGCTGATGCCTTTATATTTTCCGCCAACTTTAAGGTATCCATCGATCTTCTGGCTCAGGTTGAAAGGCAGTTTAATGTTAACGGCCGCCGCCTGTGTGTTTTCCATTGTCTGCGTGCCTTCCTGAAAAGCGCTGAAGAGGAAGGTCTCGTCCAGGCCGGGGCGGGCGGCGTCGAAGTAATTGCGAGGGTGGCTGCTGGCATCCAGGGCGGGGTCAAACGTCTGACTGAAATCCGTAAACCGCATGGTGAAATCGTAGGGCGTTTCTCCTGCCGTTTCTGAGGTGGAGAGGGTCCAATCCACCAGGAAGCGGCCCAGGGTGTGCTCTCCATTCAAAGACAGGGTATACAGGTCCAGGGCGTTGTCGATACCGCGCCCCCAGTATTCGATGGCCGGGTCGGAAGGGATGTAGCGCTCCTGCATGTAGAAGCGGTCGCGCTCGGTCTTGCTGTACAGCCCAAAAAAGGAAAAGTTGTGTTTGCCCAGTCCATAGTCCAGGCTGAGGCTCCCATTCCACCGCTTGCGGATCTCATGGCGGTCTTCCAGGCGCAGGGTATTACCCAATATTTCGGTGACGCCGGTAGAGTCATCAGTAGCGCCTCTTCGCCAGGAGTTGGTCAGGAAATCGCCGCTACGGTTGAACCGTTCGACCCCTCCCTGCAGGACAAAGCCCAGTTTATTATCCAGAATGCGTTTGCTCAGTTGCAGTACGCCTTTGTAATCGCCGTAATCGTTATTCAGTTCGTTAAACCCACCCAGGGCCTTTGCCAGGAGTTTCAGTTCTTTCGGTGCTTTGCGCAATTTCAGGTTCACTGTGCCGCCGACCGCCTCTGCATCCATATCCGGCAGAGGCGACTTGAACACCTCGATGCCGTCCAGCAATTCCGGTGAGATCAGGGACAGGTCTACCGATCGGTCTGTACCTGAATTGGAAGGCAGGCTAACCCCATTGACCGTGATGGCGGCAAATTTGGGCTCCATGCCGCGGATGACCACCTTCTGCCCTTCGCCTCCACTCCGGTTGATGGCCACGCCCGGCAGGCGCGCTATGGCCTCGGCGGCATTGACATCGGGCAGCTCCTGGATGCGGTCGGCGGAAACGATGTTGGCAATGGATTCGGCATTCAGCTGCTGGTTGATCGCTTTGGCTTGCCCCAGAGCTTGCGCCGTGACGATGACTTCCTCTCCCATAATAGTTTCAGGCGCCATCGACACATTGACCGTTACCACCGCTCCTGCTTCTACCTGCACGGGAATGCGTTGTGTTTCGAAACTCAAAAACGAAACGATGAGCATCTGCTCTCCCGGATCTACGTTATTTAACAAAAAAACGCCGTCTACATCTGATACCGTTCCCGTACCCGACCCCTCAATATAAATGTTGGCGCCGGGAAGAGAAGCACCTTCTGCCTCGTCAATAACTATTCCGGAAACCACTCCTTTTTGCGCCCATGCACCTGAAGCCAGCAAAGTAAAGGCCATTATCAGAGCCGAAGTGATGACATATGTACTTTTCCTCTTCATGCCAAATTATTTTAACTAAAAAAGACAGAATCTTTATTTAATTCTACTAAACCCGCATTCGACGATGTAAAATTATGAATAAACTGATGGGCAAAAATCTAAAACTGATGGGACAATTGTCTAATTGTGGTGTTTTTCAAGAAAACCGCTGCTCATTCGGCCATATATTCTGTTGGCGTCTTTTGAAATTGCTTTTGGAAGCATTTGCTAAAATAGCGGGGATCTTTAAAGCCAACCTGATAAGCTACTTCGGCTACTCCGATCTTCTTTTGCTGAAGTAACTGGGCAGCCCGTTTCAGGCGGATGTTTTTGATAAAATTATTGGGCGTGAAGTTGGTGATGGCTTTGATCTTAATAAACAGCAAGGGCCGGCTGACCGCCATTTCATAGGCAAACTGGCCTACAGAAAAGTCCGAGTTGTTCATCTGTTGTTCCACTAACTGAATGGCCCGCTCCAGGAATTCCTCGTCCGCGGAAGTGATGGTCACCGCTTTAGGCTCCAGGTTGAGTAGCCGGGAGAACTTCTCCCGCATTTTCTGGCGGGCCTGCAGTATATTTCGGGCGCGCAGGCGGAGTTCTTCGGGGCTAAAGGGCTTGGTTACATAATCATCAGCTCCGGTTTCCAGCCCTTCGATCTTAAAAATCAGGCCAGTACGGGCGGTCAGCAGCATTACCGGAATGTGGCTGGTGTGAACATGGGTCTTCAATTGGCTACAAAGGGTAATGCCGTCCATTTTGGGCATCATGACATCGCTGATGATCAGATCGGGCGCCTCCTTGATGGCCCGGGCGAGACCTTCTTTGCCATCATTAGCTGTGATGATGCGGTAAATACCCTGAAAGATGTGCTGAATATAATGCTGCACCTCAGGGTTGTCTTCGATGATCAGCAGGAGCGGGGCATCCGCTGGAGCTTCGGAAACAGGAACCTCAGGTAAGGGCAGATATCCGGATTCATAAGTATTGAGAAGCGAACTGGCCCGTTCCGGCTCATAATTGGTTATATCTTCACTGTCTCTGAAGTCTTGAATGATCTCCTCCTCCCGGAGATGTTTCCTCCCTAAAGGTATCTTCACCTCGAAAGCTGCTCCGACACCCGGCTCACTCCGGACCGTGATCCGCCCGTGATGCATTTCCACCAGTTGCCTCGAAACCGCCAGCCCGATCCCGGTCCCTTTGAAGGAATGGCGAAAAACGGCTTCCTTCTCGTAAAACCGTTTAAATACCTGCTCTTGTAGCTCAATCGGGATGCCCTTACCTGTATCTCTGACCTGAATATATGCCGAGCCCTCGTCCAGGGTAATATTCACCGTGATCGCTCCTCCATCGGGTGTGAACTTGAAGGCATTGGAAAGCAGGTTGTAGACGACCTTCTCCAGTTTATCCCGGTCATACCAAACAATGATGCGGCCCCGACTGCTGGAAAAAGTATATTCGATCTTCCGGAGGCGGGCATTCTCCTGAAAGGAGAGGAAAATTTCATTGACAAAGCGCACTACATTGCCTTCAGCAGCTTGCATCTGTTCATGATCTGCCTCCAGCTTCCGAAAAGTGAGCAGCTGGTTGACCAGGTTCAGCAGGCGTTGGGCATTGTTTTGAATGGAAAGCAATTGCCGGTGTACCGGCCCACTGGCCTCCTGCTTTTGCGTCAATTCTTCCAAAGGGCCGAGGATCAGGGTTAGGGGCGTGCGAAACTCGTGAGCGATGTTGGTGAAAAACCGCAGCTTCGACTGATGGAGCTCTTCCTGCTTTTCTTTCTCTATCTGCTCCAGTTGTAAGCGGTGCCGCAGGCGAATGAATCGCAGTACACTGAAAATGGCCAAAGCAATAAACAGGCTATAGATTAAATAAGCCCACCAACTTCGCCAGGGAGGAGGCAAAACCACAATGTGAAGTTGGCGTTCCTTGCTATTCCAGATGCCATCACTATTGGCTCCTTTGAGGCGGAAGGTATAATCACCCGGCCGTTGAATGGTGTAATTGGCCTCCGTTTTTCCCTGGGTATACTTCCAGTCAATATCCAGGCCTTCCAGCATGTAGGCATAGCGGTTGTTGTCTGGGTTGAAATAATCCAGTGCAGCAAAACTGAGAGAGAAATTCGCCTGATTGTATTTAAAAGTGAGCGATCGGGTAAGGTTAATCGCTTTAGAAAGCAGGCCGTGCCCGTCGTTTACTTTTACGGGGCGATTGAAAGACTCCAGTTCCGTGAAAACGACGGGAGGAACGAAGGTGTTGATCTTAATCTCTCCTGGCCGGAACAGCGTAAAACCATTGGTCCCGCCGAATAAAAATTCCCCCTTGCTCGTCTTATTGTAAGCATTAAAATTGTACTCCAGGTTTCTCAATCCATCGGAGTAATTATAATCCGTAAAATATTGGTTTCGCCGGTCAAATTTGACCAGGCCATTGTTGGTGCTGAGCCAGATTTGCCCGGCATCATCTTCCAGGATGCCAAAAATGGTATGCCCGGGCAGGCCGTCCGCCTCTGTATAATTAGCCAAAACTTCGCCATTGTCATCGAGTGTAAACAGGCCGTTGGAATAACTGCCGGCCCAGAGCGTCCCATCCTTAGATTCATACATGGAGTAGATGGCAATTTCAGACAGATAATGCCCGAACCGCAATTCCGGGCCTTCCCTGGCCAGTACTTTATCCAGCCCACCTTCTGTGCCGATCCAAATATGGCCCCGTGAATCCCTGAAGATCACCCTCGTCAGGTTCGAACAAAGCGAAAGGCTATCGGTGGGGCCATGCCGAGTGGCCTCAAATGTCATACTTTTTAAGTCCAGGCGATTCAGGCCGCCGCCATAAGTAGCGATCCACAGTACGCCCTCTTCCTTGAGTAAACTATATACATTATTATCGGAAAGTGAATTGGCGGCGCCGGGATCATGACGGAAATTTTGAAAAACGCTGGTTCTGACATCAAGGAGGTCCAACCCCTGGGCAAAGGTCCCAATCCACAATTTATCCCCGTCTTTAAGCAATGTTTTCACATTATTGCCACTAATGCTGTTGACCAGCCCCTTTTCTGCCATATAGTGGCTGAAGCGGTTCGTTCTGCGGTTAAAATAATTGAGCCCTCCTCCTTCCGTACCGATCCAGAGGTTACCTTTCTCATCTTCCAGGAAGGAGCTGACCACGTTGTGGCTGATGCAATTGCCCCGTGGTTGCCGCTGGTAGTTGCGGAAACGGTTACTTTCCATATCCAGGAATTCCACTCCCCCATAGTAGGTGCCCACCCACAGGCTGCCCCTTTTGTCAAAAAAAACGGACCGTACGGAACTGCTGCTGAGGCTGTAAGAGTCCGCTTCCTCATTCAGAAAGCGCTGAAAACGGTTCTGTTCCGGTAAGAACTTGTTGAGGCCGACAAAAGTGCCTACCCATAGGCTGCCGTCCGGGCCGAGTGCGATAGACCGCACATTGTTGTGGCTGAGCGAAAACAGGTTGCCCGCCTCATTCTGAAAATTAAACAGCCGGCCCTTCTGCCGATCCCAATAACTCACCCCGCTATTGTGCATCCCAATCCACAGGTTCCCACCTTCATCTTCAACTATAGCCTTGATATGCTGTCCTGGCAATTCCAGAGAGCCGCCGGCTCCATTTAAAACCTGTTCAAAACTATACGTTCCCTGCCCTTCCTCAACCAAAAGGTGGAGGCCGTCTTCGGTACCCACCCACAGTTGATTCCGCTGGCCCTCAAACAGGGCTTTTACATCATAGGAAGACAACCCGCCGGCGTTTTTCCCTTTCCGGGGAAGAGAAAAAAACGCATCCTCTTCTGGTACATACCGGTTGAGCCCCCCGTCCGTACCCACCCACAAACGATGCCGGGAATCCCGAAATACACAACGCACGGCGGTTCCGGACAAGGCTCCTGCAACGCCGTCAGCGGCCGGATAATTCAAGAAGTCATCAGTGGCTTCCCGGTACTGGCTGAGGCCTTCCGCTGTACAAGCCCATAAACTCTGGCTGTACGCGTCATAGTACAATGCCCGGATATCATCGGAAATGATACTATGGGGGTCGTTTTCTGAGTGTCGGTATACAATGATGCGGTAGCCGTCGTACCGGTTCAGGCCATCCCGGGTGCCAAACCACATGAAGCCGCTACCGTCCTGAGCAATGGCAAAGACAGAGTTTTGAGAGAGGCCATCCCTTTGATTGATATGCCGGAATGCAACCGACTCCTGGCCGGGGAGGACTTGCCCGGCCAGGATCAATATTATACCTAACGTTTTTTTCAGAATGTGGAAAAGCCTTACTCCTTCCAATCTTTTTTGTTGAAGTTATGTGAAAAGTAAATAGATAAACCGCCCCCATTATTCTATAGCTAAAATAAGCTATTTTTTTTCGCCTAGCCAACTTATCCCTCCGGCTGCCCTTACGCCTATTTGTCCGTATATTTGCCGGTCATCAAAAGAGCAGGTTCATGAGTAAAGTCATTTTGATCACCGGAGCCTCCTCCGGATTGGGCCAGGCATTGGCCGAACAGTTGTCTGAAATGGGATATCAGGTGTACGGCACCAGCCGAAAACATCAGGACGACGGGCTATCCTTTAAAATGGTGGCTATGGACGTGCGGGATGAAGCCAGCGTTCACAGGGCTATTGCCTTTATTATCGATAAAGAGGGACGCCTGGATGCCGTCATCAACAACGCCGGCATCGGCATCGCCGGGCCACTGGAACAACTTCGCATGGATAACATTGAACAGGTACTGGATACCAACGTAAAGGGAACCGTTCGGGTCATACAGGCGGCATTGCCCCACCTGCGCCGCCACAAGGGCCGGGTGCTCAACATCAGCTCCATAGGGGCGCTCTTCGGGCTGCCCTATCGAGGTGTTTACTGCGCCAGCAAAGCTGCGGTAGACCTCATCACAGAGGCGCTGCGCATGGAACTCGCCGCTCACGGCGTGCAGGCCTGCAGCATACACGCGGGAGATATTCAGACCAATATCAATTCCAACCGGATCAAGGATTACGACCCGCAAGACCCTACGTACAAAAAGAGCTTCGAGCAGGTATACGCCGATATTGATAAAGATGTCGACAAAGGCCTGCCGGCCGGAGAAGTGGCCCGGCAGGTAATCCGGGCGCTGGAAGCGCCCCGCCTTCGTCGATCGTACACCATCGGTAAACCCCTGCAACGGTTGTCTATCCTGGCCCGGCGCCTGCTGCCGGCGCCGCTGTTTGAAAAGATCATCCGGGGATATTCCGGGATGGCGTAGGAGGACGGTGTATGGTATCCGGGCTTTGGACGCTTGGGGGAACGTTGAGCCATCTTTTAAGTGGGAAGGCGGAAATCGGAAGGCCCACTTCCAATTTCCCACTTTGTATCTTCCGAAGGCCAAGCACCGTAATTAGCTGCATGAGGCCTCCGATGGGCACCGGCAAGTTCAAAAGTCAACATTCCACCTTTCTTTTCCTTTTATAGATAAAGACAAATAAAATAAGAATATGAAAAACCTGATTTTTTTTCTGGCTATAGCCATCAGCATACTTTTCACCGCCTGTGGTTCCGGGCCCGGATCCGATGAAACGCTGAGCAAAGATAAGCTTACCGAATTGATACGAGGGCTGGAAGGAACCCTTCAGCAGCAGATCGATCAAATCACATTAGATACGGCAACTGCCCGCACCCTGGCGGATAGGGCGGAAGAGTTTGCTCAGCGTTTTCCGCAGGATACTCTGGCCCCGTACTTCCTGTTTCAGGCGGCCAACGTGTCCCGCGGGATTGGCGATTTCGAAAAATCTGTTGAGCTGTGGGGCCGGATCGCCTCCGAATGGGAGTCCTACCGGCGGGCGCCGGAAGCTCTTTTTTTGCAGGCCTTTACCCTCGACGACAACCTGGGCGAGACCAAGCGGGCACAGCAGCAATACGAGGTTTTTCTGGAAAGATATCCCAAACACCCCCTTGCCAATGATGCGCGCTTACTGCTGGAAGCCGCCAAGTCCGGAAAATCATCCAATGAGTTGATAAAGGAATTCCAGCAGAAAGAGCAGGAGGAACAGGATAAGTAGCATGGACGAAAGTGTCGGGCTGGAATTACGAGGAGCCATTCCAATCGCTTATCTTTACGATTGAAAAAAAATTCAATAACTTTCTAGGAATAAATTCCCATTCTCAGCGCAAAGCTTGAAAAAATTGAAGCTTCTCAAGCCTGCACAAAGGGGACCCTATTTCTTAGCTATAAATTAAGCAGTCATGAAATTGCAAATACTTATTGCACTAATAGTTTTAGCGGCCGGCCCTGCCTTTGGCCAGGGCATCGAATTTTTCCACGGTACCTGGGAGGAGGCATTAGAGGAAGCCAAGCAAGAGGAAAAAGTGATCTTTATCGATGCCTACGCCACCTGGTGCGGCCCCTGCAAGCGAATGGCGCGCGAAGTCTTTCCCAATGAAA
Source organism: Phaeodactylibacter sp. (assembly GCA_020436535.1). Lineage (GTDB taxonomy): Bacteria > Bacteroidota > Bacteroidia > Chitinophagales > Saprospiraceae > JACJXW01. Next base: position 5,370 of record JAGQXQ010000084.1, on the reverse strand, counting down.
AGGTCGGTGAATACTTCAACCGGCACTTTATCAATATGAAGCTGGATATGGAAAAAGAAGAAGGGCTGACCTTTCGCAAAGCCTACCCGGTTTCGGCTTTCCCCACCCTCTATTTCATTGATGGCAAAGGGGAAGTGGTCGAAAAGGTGCGCGGCGCACAGGATGTGGATAGCTTCCTCAAGCTGGGCGAAAAAGTGCTCAGCCTGGCGGACAATAGTGAAGAATATGCGGCGGAATATGAAAAAGGAAGCCGAGGCCCGGAATTGATGTATAAATACGTCAAAGCTTTGAATAAATCCGGCAAATCAAGCCTGCGGATCGCTAATGAATACCTCGACAGCCAGGAAGACCTCAACACGGAATTCAACCTGCGCTTCATCTTCGAATCCGCCATTGAGGCCGACTCGAAGATCTTCTCTATGATGATAGATAAGCGCGAGGCCATCGAAGGGCTTTTGGGGCAGGAAGCTGTCCGGGAGCAGATATACAGGGCCTGCCAGGCTACCGTCAACAAAGCCATCGAATTTGAAACCGAAGCGTTGCTTGATGAAGCTATCGACAAAATGAAGCGGCACTATCCGGAAAAGGCGGAGGCTTTCGAGCTGGCTTCCCAAATGGATTTCTACCGCCATACGGGGGATGTCAAGAACTTCTCTAAAGCTTGTAAGAAATATGCCAAAAAGGTAGCAGGCGATAATCCGGATGAGCTCAATAAACTTTCCAGTGAAATCGCCAAGCAGTTTAGTAAAGACGAAGGCGCCATGAAACAAGCCGAAGGCCTGGCCCGGGAGGCCGCCGAAAAAGGACAGCAGTACCAGTATTACCTGAATTACGCCCAGATCCTGTATCTGAATGGCAAGCAAGGGGAATCTGGCAAAGCCGCCAATGCTGCGCTGGAACTGGCGCGCAGCGAAGGGCCGGCGGCCGTGATGATGGTTGAGCGTTTCATCCAGCAGAGTGGTTTATAACCGGAAAAAAGTGAGCCAGGCTCAGGGGGCTAAATGAAGCCCTCGCCAGGCTCACTTTTTTCCGGCCCGAGGCCGCCGATTGCCTAAGTCCTTTTACTTACCGAAACCAGCCGCACTTTTTAGCACTGCTATTTTGAGCCGGCATGCAATTTTTACTGGCTGCTCACCGTATTAGCTAGCGATTACTTACCTTAAAAAACTACTGTATGAGATCTTTACTATTATTCATAACAGCGCTGCTGTTCACCACCGGCCTGTACGCTCAGGAAGGGATTGTTTTCACCAAAGAAAATTGGAAAGGCATTCTGTCCAAAGCTTCGGCGGAAAACAAACTCATCTTTATGGACGCCTACACCACCTGGTGCGGCCCCTGCAAAATGATGTCCAAAAATGTGTTCACGGAAGCTTCTGTCGGGTCATTTTACAATGAAAATTTCATCAATGCCAAGATAGACATGGAAGCCGGCGAAGGCCTGGAGCTGGCCCAACTGTACGAAGTTCGGGCTTATCCTACTTTGTTGTTCATCAATGGCGAAGGCGAACTGGTGCACCGCGCTGTCGGCTATCAGGATGCAGAAAAATTTGTTAGCCTGGGGCAGACTGCCCTCGACCCCTCGCGCCGCCTGTCCACCCTGGCCGAACGGTACGCCAAAGGGGACCGCAGCCCGGAATTCCTCCACAACTACGCTATGGCCGCTATGAACTCCATGTCTCCTGATGCCGGGGAGGTTGTACAGGCCTACCTGGAAAGCAAAGCGGACTGGAGTGACGAAGAAACCATGCAGCTCATCTTTGAGACAGCGGAAAGCGCCGACTCCAAGCTGTTCGACTATATGCTCGAAAACCGCACGGCATTCGAAGAACTGTACGGAGAACGCAATGTACTGGCCAAGCTCCAACAGATGATCATTAGTTCACTGGACCCCTCCGCCGAGCCCGAGGAAACTCTCGGCAAAGTAGACGCTAAATTCCAGAAAGCTTTCCCGGAAGAAGCGCCCATGATGTCCGCTAATTTCCGGATGAACTACTTCCGGATGCTGGGCCAGATGGATCAATTTGCCGAAACGGCCGTCGGCTATTACGATAAGTATGGCAGCGAAAGCTCTATGGAGCTGAATAATATAGCCTGGGCCTTCTACGAAAATATAGAGGATGTGAAAATGCTGGATAAGGCCGTCAAATGGGCAGAGCAATCGGTTGAAATGGAGGATGGCTATTACAACAACGATACCCTCGCTTCACTCTATTTCAAGGTTGGCAATAAGAAAAAAGCCAAAAAAGCGGCCGAACACGCCATCGAACTAGCCAAGCAGGATGGTGAAGATTATTCGGCCACTCAAGAATTGCTGGATAAGATCAAGAAGATGAAATAGGAACATAAAGGACTATTTAAAAGCCCTGGCGGAAGCAGCTTCCGCCAGGGCTTTTCTTTGGACGAGCTACCTGTCCGGTTCAATATTCTCAGAACTCATACCTCACAAACACCGTCACATTCCTCCCCGGTTCATAGATGAGCCCCTGCTCCGGCATATTGCGATACCCCCGGTTCAGGTGCTCGTAGTAGTTGCGGTTGAAAATGTTGAGCACCGCGGCGCCAACCGAAAGTCCGCTGACGGGCTCCACATGTCCCTGAAGGTCAAAAACACTGAAACCAGGCGTCCTCCTTTCATCAAACGAATCAGCAACGCGTTCCTGATCGGCAACGAAGCGGCCCTTAAAGTTAATGGAGTAGCGCTCCTGCTCGTATTTTAGCCCGGCAGTGGCGCTGAAAGGCGGGATCTCTGGTAGGGGTTCCTCCCAATCCAGGTTGCGGGCGTGGGTGTAGGCAGCGTTGGCGTACAACTGCAGGTTTTTCAACAACTGTACTGTTGTCTCCAATTCAAACCCCTTCTGCGTGGCGGCGTCGATATTTTGAAAACGCCGGGCAAAGCGCGGTTGCTCCATCGGCATATACTTGCGGGCCAACGTAGAATCGACAGCGGCGGTAATGTAATCCGTAATATAAGAGAAGAAGGCAGATAGTTTAACGCCGAATCGTTCCGATTGCCGGCTCAGGCTCCATTCAAGCTGGTGGTTGGCCTCCGGGCGCAGCAGCGGGTTGCCCACATACTCATAAGCGTCGGCGCCCAGGGTGAAGTGGTTGATGAACCGCTCTTCCATGCCGGCGGTACGCGTGCCCCGCCCCAGAGCCAGCTGAGTGCTCCAGTGTTCATCCAGGCGGTAATCCGCCGAGAGGTTGCCGCTGATGTTCCACTCGATTTCATTATTTAAGTTCGGATAAAGTTCAGCAAAATCCGGGGCCGGGTTTAAAATTTCGGCCGCCACCCGGTCCAACCTGGCGCCTGCCGTCAGCGTGAGTTTCTTCGTCAGGAAATAGCGGGATTCAGCGAACAGGCCCACGTTATTCAGGCGGGCATCCTGCCAGATGAGGTCTTCGAAACGCATGGGCATCTCCAGGGGCTCACCGGTCATCATATTGCGCTTGACGAGGCGGATGCGGTTGCCGTCGCGGGACAGGCCGCGGAAGTCCAGGCCGGTATAGAGCTGCGAGCGGGCGCCGGGCTGCCAGGAAAGCTCTAGTTTGCCCCCAACGGTCAAAGCATCGACCGTAGCAAGAGCATCAACCATCATAAAGTTGGGCCGCAGCTCGTTGCTCATGATGTGGCTCACACTGGAAGCAAAGGCTTTAAAGGTAGCGGAATACAACTTGCGGCTGATATTCTTGGCCACATAATCAAGTGACAGCACGCTGCTGTTGTCTTCGCGGGTATCCATGGGCAGGCCTACGTGCAGAATGTCGCGGCCGAAGGATTGCCGCCAGCCTAGTTGCAGGCGGTGATCCTGATAAGGGCGAAGGCCCAGCTTGGCGGCGTAGTCGTAGGATTTGAAAGAGGTAGGAATTTCCAGCCCGTCGCCGTTTTGGTAGTTGCCGAAGTCCCGGGCGCCACCATTCACTGTAAAATCGTAGCCTTTCCCGGCGCCATTGAGGGTCAGCCGTGCCAGTTTGGAATCGCCGTTGGACTCATAGCCGCTTTCTACTGCGCCGCCAATGGTGAACGCTTCGGCCGGTTCGGGCTGTTGGGTAATGATGTTGATCACACCGCCCATGGTTTGTCCGTAGCGCACGCTGAAGGGGCCTTTGATCAACTCAATGCGTTCTACCTCTTCCGGCGCTACGTGAGTGGTGATAGGGTCCATGCGGTTGGGGCAGGCGTGCATTACCTGCACTCCACCATCGTATTGTACATTGAGCTGCTCGTTGCGAAAGGAACGGAAGACCGGGTCCATGGCGTAGCCCCCTCTCTTCACCAGGCCGAAGCCGGGAGTATCCTTAAAAAGGGCCGCCACATCCTTGGGGTGGCTGACGTGTTGGGTAAAACCCGTGATGACATCCGACTGGGCGGCGTTGTCCACTTTGCTTCCCTGGACAAGAATATTTTCAATGAGAATGGGTTTGCTCTGAAGTTGCAGTTGCAGCTCGTCCGTTGCTTTTTCAACCGGGTACTTCAGCTGTTCATAACCGATGTGTTGTACAATGATGGTGTAGGATCCCTGTTCGGGAACTTCCAGCTCAAAGTTCCCCTGCTCATCGGCGTAGGCGGAGGAAGCAAAACCTTCGACGGCAAGATTAGCGAAACTGAGGGGCTTTTGGGTATCGGTATCTTTTACCGTCCCGGAGATGAGGTGCTGGCCGATGGCCATGAAAGGTAGCGCGAAAGCTATGAAAAAAGCAAGTATATTTTTCATTGGAGTAAAGATTCTGTTGAGTTATAGAATACTTCAGGAAGTGAGGCTGCTAAGTAAGTGGCCGGACACAATTATTTTACGTATTGATAGCACGGCCGGGCGTCCCCGCCTGCCGGCCATACTGGCACAGTAGGCGGGGACGCCCGCGAGTGCAACATTGAACTAAATTTAAATCTGTCCGACTACTTACTTATCTTACTTGCAGCCCGGCCAATAAAAAAGAGCGGCAAGCCTACGCCCGGGGCGGGCGAAAGAGAGTAAGGGCCAATTCAACAGAATGAGGCGAGTGGTAATAAAAAACCAATTTCCCCGAAAGAGACGCTATTGAAAAGCCGGCTTTAAGCAGACGAGGGGACAGTATGGCGTGGAACGGCATCCGCTCTTCCGGAGCAGGTAGCTTCGCCGGGGCAGGAGCGTCTTCCCCGACTTCGGTTTCAATCACCTTTTGAAGGTAACATTTACCCTGGCACATCAGCAGCGGCTCGTCCTTGTTGATGCAGTAGGCTTCGGCCACCCATTGCTGGTTGGCCCAGAACCAAAGGCCGATCGCCGCTTCTCTGCCGCTTTGCAGCAGAAGCGCTCCGATCAACAATATGGCAAGCAGCCTGTGGATCATGGTTGAAGTTTGGGCCGGCTACATGTCCGGTTGTGCAAA
>JAGQXQ010000479.1 GCA_020436535.1 Phaeodactylibacter sp. | reverse complement strand
GGCCTTTAAAAGTACCATCCCAGCCAATAGACTGGTCATCCGTTTCAAAGACTTTTTCCCCCCAGCGGTTGTAGACGGCAAAATACAATTCATCGATGGTTTTTCCCTCCACGAACAGTTGGTCGTTTAGGTTGTCGCCGTTCGGCGTGAAGGCGTTGGGTACAAAGATAAAAGGCTCCCTGCATTCGGATACCACGACAACTCTCAGTTCCACCGCATTTCGGCAGCCTTCTTCGTCCACGACTTCAACCGTAAAAACAGCAGTGCTGTCTATCCGGGCGGTTGGATTGTAGATCGTGATGTTGTTCAGGCCGCTCGCCGGTTGCCAGAGATAGCTATAGCCAGCGTCAAAAGTAGCCTCCAGCTGTACCTGCCCGGGGCCAAAGATGGTGTCTGGTTCCGCCGTAGCTACAAGGGGTGGGATCTGGTCAGATACGATCACCCGGGTGCTTTCGGTGGCCGTGCAACCCAATTCATCCGTTATCTGAACTGTAAAGGACTGGTTCTGCTGAGAGGTCACCAATGGTGAAGCGGTATCTTCTCCGGAGACAATGTCTGAAAGAGGCGTCCAGGAATAAGTGAGCGGGACTCCAGTAAGGTTTACCACTTCGAGGGCTACCGTATCTCCCCGGCACAGGCCGGTAGCTTCACTCAGAAACACAAGGATTTGCCGGCTGCTGACCGCTACGCTGTCGACTACCCGGCAGCCCTGAGCATCAGTAAGTTGCAGGTAATAAAGGCTGCCTGCGCCGGGTTGAACCATCACCTCCGGAGTCGTACCAATAATATTGGAAAAGCTGGAAGTAGTAGACCAAACAAAGTCCACGGCTTGTCCACTTTCGGCAAACAGCAGAAAATCCGGCTCACAGATCTGCGTATCCTGCGGTAGTTCATATACAATAGGTGGCGGCACCACGACAGTGATATCCCTTTCCAGGCGGCACAAACCCGAAGCGTCGGTCACCGTCACCGAAAATTGCTGGCTGGTTTCCAGCGTGACCACCGGGTTGGGCTGCATAGGGTCCTCCAGCAGATCGGCCGGTGACCAAAGGTAGTTCAGTCCGGAAACCGGCATAGGGTTCAATGCAGTGGGTTGCCCGGGGCAAACCACCAGGCTGTCCGGCAGCGCCAGTTGGAAGACCTCCACCGGCACTTGCCTGCTTATGGTATCCTGACAACCATCATCAGAAGTAATGACCAGTTGGACTTCCAGGTTTTCCGAAACGCCAAGGGTAAGCTGTGGGTTCTGGATGGCAGCCATTCGCCCCCCTCCAAAATCCCATGCCCAGGAAACGATGGTGCTCTGATCGTTTACCGACTGGTCGGTAAACTGAATGGTGACGGAATCTGAACAGGCCACGACTTCCCAGGTAAAAGCGGGAATAATGGCTGGTTCTTCGACCACTATTTCCCGAACCAGGGTATCGGGGCATTCTATAAAACTGCTCAGGGTTACTGTTACCGGATACGTTCCCGGGGCAGGATAAGTATAATTGGCTATCTCCCCCTGGGCCGAGGCCGAAGGGTTGGCGGGGTCGCCAAAGTTCCAGTTGTAAAAAGGAGCGTTGACACTGCTGCTGGAAAACTGAATGGCATACCCCCCGCATTGCTGGCCCGCCAGAAACTGGAGCTGGCTGGAAGTGTCGATCAGCGTCAGGGCGGTGCTATCCTCCCGAATGCAGCCATATTGGTTTTCTATGGATACAAAAAGTGAATACTCGCCGGGGCCCGTTAACCCGACAAAAGCCGTCGCCGAGTTTTGGCCGGCCAGAATGAGGCCCGGCGGTGACCAGCTGAAACTCAGCGTGTCCGCCGGATCGAGATTGATAACCGCCACAGCGCCGATATCTCCCGGGCATACCGCCCGTTCGGTGGTTGTAATGACATCGATCCCGTTACCGGTTACCTGTACGCTGTCGGTAGTAAAACAGCCGAATGCATCCCGTGCCAGAAAATAGTAGGTTTCCGGCCCCATGGGCATGACCTCCACTGAACTCGAGTTGGACAGGAAATCGTTGAACTCCGGATCGCTGGACCAAAGGAATGAAAGGCCGGTATTGCTTTGCCCTTCCAGCAAAATGGCCGTGCTGCAGATGACGGTGTCTTCCGGAGCCTCAGCGATGATTAGCTCCGGCACAAAAACGGTGGCCGCCAGTTCCACCTCGCAAAAGCCGCCGCCATCAGAAATGGTGACGCTGTAGGTAGTTGTCTCCAGGGGTTGCACTTCCGGATTGGGGTTGGACGTATCCAGAATGCCTTCCGCAGGCGCCCAGGAGTAGATATAGGCAGAATTGAAATCCGGGTTCAGAAAGACGGACTCCCCGGAACAAATAGCCAATGTATCGGCGGCCAGCGCCTCCTCTATGAGGGTGGCCGGGAAGGACTCCTCCCAAACCTGCTCGCAGCCATTGGCGGCGGTTACCGTCAGGCGTAGCGTATAGTCGCCGGCTTGTGTGATGACAAAAGCGGGGTTTTGCTCCGTTGAGGTAGCTCCTCCGGGGGCCAGTTCCCAGTACCAATCCACCGGCTCAGAAACCGAATCCTGGCTGAGGTCCGTCACCTGCACCACCAGAGAATCGGTACAGGAGACAAAAGCGTAGTCAAAGCCGGCGGTGAGGGAATTGCTTTGTAAATAGACCTGCTGAAAAGCAGTGTCTTCACACACCTGGCCCGGTTCTGCAATGAGCATCACGGTATACAGGCCCGTATCGGAAAAGGTATATACGGCATTCGTGCTGTTGGCGGTTGCGCCTGGATTGCCCGGATCATTGAACAACCATGTAAAATCGTTGGCGCCCTGGCTTTCATTGTTAAAAAAGACGGACAAGCTGCCGCACTGTACTTCCGGAGCGGTAAAAGCCGCCGCTGCCTGCCCGCACTGCCCGACGTTGTACTGAAAATCGCGCCGGGTAGTCGAGATCAACGCTCCATCTCTGTATTCTTCCACACAGATACCCACCACAAACTGGCCGATGGTATTGGGTAACCCGGTAAGCAGGCCCGTTTGGGAGTTGATCGAAAGGGGGACCCCTCCGGAAAGCCCATTCAGCATGTTGCCTTCATTGTAAGGCGGAGTGACCCAGCTGATGGGTTGGTAGGGCGGATTATTCGGAGGCTGGGGCATAGGGTCGTCTGGCGTAGCGCCTGAGAGCGGCGTGCACAACCGGTAGACAATGCTATCCCCATCCTGGTCGATGGCAGACTGGTCAAAAACGATGGGCTCATTGACACATATATAAATGGGCGGCCACTGCTGAAATTTAGGGTTGCTGTTGCATTCTTCCAACGCCTGCTCGGAGATGGTCACGCCATAAGTGGCGCCGGTATCCAGTGGGCCAATGATGTTGACAATGGTTTGGTTGCGGCAACAACGCTGATAAGCCAGTTGATAGCCCCCCGCGATCGGCGGCAGGTTGACGGTCGTCCGGTAAGTGGTCGTGTGCACACACACATTGGGCGGTACGACGAGGCATTCACTGGACAAGACCGGGTCGAGTGTATCGTTGTTCATCAGAGGGGCCAGTACTTCCTCCAGCAGCCGGTTCTGTGAATCGAAAATCCCGATCGAGGCCGGGTTGTCAAACCAGGCGTTGGGGTTGCCGTTGTAGCAATCCCGAAAAATGGTCAGCGTTATCTCGTATTCATTGTTACCCAGGCAGGTATAGTTCATCTCTCCGCCTACGATGTGGGTGGCGCGGGCGGACACGGGCAGAACCAGGAGCAGTACGATGCCCCAAAAAACGGATTTTGAAATAGCTTTGAAATTCATTGAGACGAAAGATACGACACGAGCGGTAAGTGGCGAAATGAAAGGTTCGTTATTTGTTAAAGTGTGTTAGTTAGTTGACCAAGTTGCCCCGCTTTATCCCCTCACCTGAAAAGCCACCGTCTTCACCCTTTTCGTCCGTTCTCCGCCAGGCCCTCGTTCTTCCAGGACCATAGCCTGAGCTTTGGGTTGTTCGAATACCTCTTTCATATTGCGGATACACCCGGCCGGCACCTCTTCCGCCAAAAGGATTTGGAGGGCTTCTTCCCGCGTATATTCCAGAAAACTTCTGCTCAGAAAAGTGTTGAGCGCTTCCCGGTTTTTCACCCGCTGGGCATTGGTGGAAAATCGGTCATCATTCGGCAACTCCGGGAGCTGCAAACAACGACAGAGCGTTTGGAACTGCCGCTCCGTACCGGCGGCAATGACCAGCGCTTTCCGGTCCCGGGTCAGAAAAATATCCCCGTAGGGAGCGATGTTAGGGTGTTGGCTCCCCATAGGCTGAGGAATAAAGCCGGCCATCAGCCAGTTGGTAGCCTGGTTGGCCAGAGAAGCGATGGCGGACTCCAAAAGGGAGGTGCTGACGTAGGCGCCCTGCCCGGTTTGCTGCCTGCGCAGCAAAGCCAGCAGTATGCCTTCCTTCAGTTGGTGAGCCGCCAGGAGATCGATCAGGGCCACCGGCATCTTGGAGGGGTCCCGCCCCGGCTCGCCCGACATGAAGAGGTAACCGGCTTCTGCCTGAAGGACCACGTCGAAAGCAGGCCGTTCTACCTCCTCCCCAAAGGCGGTCAGGTGGGCGTAGATCAGGCGCGGGTTATGGCCGGCCAGGGTTTCATAGCTCATGCCCAGCTTCAAGGCATCCCGGGTGGTATAATTACTGATCACAATATCAGCTTCTTTGATCAACTGGTAAACTTCTGCCTGCCCTCCTGTTGTTTTTAAATTGACGAAGCGCACCTTTTTTTGGTAATTGACACAACAGTAGTATGCGGATATTTCAGCATCCACCGCTTCGTTCGGCAATTTCCAGCGGCGGGTGACGTCGCCGCCGGTAACCGGGTTTTCCACCTTGATGACTTCGGCGCCCAACTCGGAAAAGAACATACCGACGGCAGGGCCGGCCAGTACGCTGGCCAGTTCCACCACCTTTAACCCTTCGAAAAATCTGGACAATTCCATAGGCTTGTTTTGATTAGCGGGGCAAATTCGTGAAAAATGGCAACTATTTGGGTGTTATGACAGAGCGCGTTCGCAAATCGCCGTTCGCACAAACACAAAAACCTGCTTAACAGTTAAAAAAACTTTCACATGAAAATCTTCACCGCAGAACAAATACGCCAACTCGACGCGTACACCATTGAAAACGAGCCCATCGCATCCATTGACCTCATGGAGCGGGCCGCCCTGGCTTTCACCTACTGGTTTACCGAGCAGTTTCCCGAAACAGGTAGCCCTATTCACATCTTCTGTGGGCCGGGTAACAATGGCGGCGACGGCCTGGCCATCGCCCGCATGTTGCACCACCGCTTCTACGATACCACCGTTTATAGATGCCGCATCGGCAGCAGTACTTCCGAAGATTTTGACGTCAACCTGGGCCGGTTACCGGCGCACGGCGGTGTGCCCGTCCACGATATTGAAAAAAACGGCCGCTTCCCGGAATTATCCCAGGGCGCCATCCTCATCGACGGCATCTTCGGCTCCGGCCTCAACCGCCCGGTGGAAGGTTTCTGGGCGGAACTACTTGAGCACCTCAACCAACAAGCCGCCACCCGGGTAGCCATCGATATCCCATCTGGGCTTTTCGCCGATCAGCCTACCGAGGGTGCTACTTTCCACGCCGACTATACCTTTAGCTTTGAAACGCCTAAGGTTGCTTTTTTCTTCCCGGAAAATCAACAGCGGGTCGGCTCATGGACGGCCAGAAGTATTGGCTTACATCCCAGCGCCATTGAAGCAACGCCGACTCCTTATCACTTTGCCAATCAGGCTTTTATACAACCCTTGCTCAAGCCGCGCAGCCAATACGACCACAAGGGAACCTTTGGCCATGCGTTGCTCCTCGCAGGCAGCTACGGCAAGATGGGCGCGGCGGTGCTCAGCAGCCGTGCCTGCCTGCGCGCCGGCGCCGGACTGGTGAGTGTGCACGTCCCCAAATGTGGCTACGAGATCATTCAGGCCAGTGTGTCGGAAGCCATGGCCAACATCGACCGCCACCAGTTCCTGTTCTCAGAGGCTCCCGAGTTGGAAGGCTACGCCGCCATCGGCATCGGCTGTGGCCTGGGGCAGAAAAAGGTTACAAGAAAAGCCTTACTGGGCTTGCTGAAAAAGGCTCGCCAACCCCTGGTGATCGACGCCGACGCACTCAACATACTGGGAAAACACCAGAAATGGCAGCAGTACATTCCCAAAGGCAGCATCCTCACCCCCCATCCCAAGGAGTTTGAGCGGCTGTTTGGAAAAACATCGAATGGTTTCGAACGAAACGAACTACAACGGAAAAAGGCCAGGGAACTGGGCATTCACATCGTACTCAAAGGGGCCCATACCTGCATCGCCGCGCCAGATGGAACCTGCTTTTTCAACAGCACCGGCAACCCGGGCATGGCCACGGCAGGTAGTGGAGATGTGCTGACGGGCATCATCACAGGGATTCTGGGACAGGGGTATGCACCGATGGAAGCAGCACTGCTCGGGGTATTCCTCCATGGCCTGGCGGGGGATTTCGCCGCTGAGGAGCTGGGACAGGAGGCAATGATTGCGGGAGATATTACAAAAAAATTGGGGGCGGCGTTCAAGTTGACCAGGGAATTGGCCATCGAATAAACCGCACAAAAAGTGCAGCCCAACACAATTTTCCTTATCTTCGCCCCGTAAACAAGTGGCAGCCAGAACATTACTCATTAAGAGGCCTCACCTAACCGTTTCCGTTTTTACAACCTAAACAGAAATACGAACTAAAAACAGGCAACCCTAAAAACCACTCTCAGGCCCGGAGTGTTTTTCTCTGATTCTGAACGTTACGAAAAGGCATACTTTACGTCTGTATCATCCAGTAGTATGGATCAATGATTTAATAAAAAACATACAGCCATCAAAACGCTTTCTGCTCCTTTCGCCAACCGGCGCGTCACCTTTATCGACTTGCTGCGCGCCTACGCCATCCTGATGATGTTGCAGGGCCATTTTATTGATACCCTGCTGGCCATGTCATTCCGAGACCTCGGCAACCCCATTTTCGGGGCCTGGTCTTTCATGCGGGGTATGACGGCCCCTATTTTCTTTTTTGCCAGTGGCCTGATCTTCGTCTTTCTTCTGATGCGGGATAAAGCCCCGTTCCGGGAGAATGTTCGGGTGAAAAAAGGGCTTCGCCGGGGCATCGAACTGATCGTTATTGGTTATGTCCTCAGAATAACATTCCCCCGCCTGCTCAGCCATGGAATTTATCCGGGCCTGTTGGCGGTGGATGTACTGCATTGTATCGGTTTGGCGCTTTTGACCCTCATTGGCGTTTTCGCCATTAGCCGGTACCTGAAGATCTCCTACCCATTGCTCCTGGCAGTAGGCGGAGCTTTGGTTTTTTACTTTCATTTTGATGTCAAATACGCCGACTGGAGCTTCCTGCCCCTGGCATTGGAGAACTACTTCACCCAATCCAACGGATCCATTTTCACACCAATCCCCTGGGTCGGTTATTCCATGCTCGGCGGGGTGCTGGGCTATGCTCTGAACCGCCGCCCCCAATGGGCATTCGGGCAAATTCTGCCGCTGGCGCTCCTGGCCTTCGGCCTGTTCATCCACTATTATTCCTCTTGGGTGCTAACACAACTTCATGAAGTGACCGGCTGGCAAAGCTTCCTGGCGCACGCCAACTTCAACTTCCTTGCCTGGCGCCTGGGCCATGTTTTCATCGCTGTTTCCATTTTTATCTGGATCGCCCAGCTGTGGAAAAACATTCCACCGCTTCTACTCCGCATCGGCAGCGAAACGTTGGTCATTTACGAGGTGCACTTCGTGTTGTTGTACAGCACCTGGTTCGGCATCGGCTTGTCCACTTTATGGTACCGAAGCCTAACGCCCTGGCAGGCTTTATTTGGCGCTGCCTTATTCCTCCTCTTCTTCGTGCTGCTGATCGCCCATATCGACCGCATCCGGCAATACCGCTGGCCCTGGTGGCGGGAGAAAATAGCCATCGCCGCCCGCGTTGGGTGGAAGTGGAGCAAAGAAGCGGCTGTGATCATCCGCGAAAAAACCATTTTTGCCTGGCGGATAGTACGGGTCAGAGTGGTGCGTAAGTATCTCCGACGTACTTATTCCGCTTATCAGGCTTCGGGAGAGGAGTAAAAGGCCAGGCCTGCAGGGGTATTTGAAGCTATCCTTCGTAACGCCTTCGGAGGGGAGGGCAATCGCATTTAACTTGATTTATTGAAAATGGAAGGAAAAATCACCGTTTTTGCCTCGATCCTAAAGGAAGAACGATGATTTTTCCTTCATTTCCCTTTAGGGTTAGGGCAAGATGAAGGAAAAAATTTTAAATGCGATTGCCCTGCCTTCGGGGAGTTTCGTTTTAGGGAATGTGAAAAAATTTCGTTATTTCGCATTCTCAAACCCTGAAGGCCCGCCCATTTTCCTAATCAAAGAAAGACAAAAATGAAAAGAAGCCTGCTTCTATGCCTCACCGCCCTCTTCCTTGCGGCCAGCTTAACCGCCCAGGAAAAAAAAGAAAAAGAAGACAAATGGGATGTCAATAACCCTCCGGGGGAATACAAAGAGGCCACCCTCACCCTCACCGAGGGCACCTGGATGAACCTGGACGTCAGCCCGGACGGCAAATTCATCGTTTTCGACCTTCTGGGCGACATTTATACCCTGCCTATCAGCGGCGGCAAGGCCACCCTTCTACGGCAGGGGCTCGCCTATGAAGTGCAGCCCCGCTTCAGCCCCGACGGATCGAAAATTCTTTTCACCAGCGATGCCGGCGGCGCCGACAACGTCTGGGTGATGGATGCCGATGGCGGTAACGCCCGGCAGGTAACCACCGAGAACTTCCGCCTGCTGAACAATGCCGACTGGATGCCGGACGGCCAGTACTTCGTCGCCCGTAAGCACTTCACCTCCGAGCGCTCCCTGGGCGCCGGCGAGATGTGGATGTACCACATCAGCGGCGGCGAGGGCCTGCAACTGACCGAACGCAAGAACGACCAGCAGGACGTCAACGAACCTTCCATCTCCCCCGACGGCCGCTATCTGTACTTCAGTGAAGATATGTATCCCGGCGGCTACTTCCAGTACAATAAAGACCCCAACAGCCAGATTTATGTCATCCGCCGCTATGACCGCGACAAGGGTGAAGTAAAGAACCTCATTGCTGGCCCGGGTGGCGCCTGCCGCCCACAGGTATCCCCTGACGGCAAAAAGCTGGCCTTTGTGCGCCGGGTGCGCACCCAGTCGGTGCTCTTCATACACGACCTGGAAACCGGGCAAAACTTTCCGCTTTTCGACCAGCTCAGTAAAGACCAGCAGGAAGCCTGGGCGATCTTCGGGGCCTACACCGGCTTCGACTGGACACCCGACGGCCAATACATCGTCATCTGGGGGCAGGGGAAGATCTGGAAAGTGGAAACGAAAACCGGTAAGGCCGAGCAGATCCCTTTCGAGGCAACTGCCAAACATCGCTTCCAGGAAACCGTGCATTTTGAGAATAAAGCCTATGAGGATGACTTCACCGCTAACGTCATCCGGAATGCCATCACTTCTCCGGATGAGCAAATGCTGGTGTTCAACGCCGTCGGCTACCTTTGGAAAAAGACCCTGCCCAATGGCAAGCCGGTGCGCCTGACCGATGGCAGTGATTTTGAATTCGAGCCCTCCTTTTCTCCCGATGGCAAAGAGATCACCTACGTTACCTGGAATGATGAAGCCATGGGCGCCATCTGGCGAATGAACCTGGCCACCGGACAAAAGCGCAAAATAACTGCCGAAAAAGGGATCTACCGTACTCCGGCCTTCTCCCCCGATGGACAACAGGTTGTCTATCAAAAAGAAAGCGGCAACGGGCATCAAGGCTACGCCTTTTGCAAGGAGCCTGGCATCTACCTTATGCCGGCAAATGGTGGAATAGCTAAACTGGTAACGCCCCAGGGAGAATACCCCATTTTCAATAAAAACGGGGATCGGATATTTTACCAAAAGGGAGGTTACCTCTTCGGCAGCCTGACCAAATCCTACCACAGCATCAAAACGGACGGCAATGACGATATGAAGCTTTGTGAAAGTAAATATGCCCAACGCTTCGTACCCAGCCCGGACAACAAATGGATCGCCTGGTCGGAACTATACAAAGTCTACATCGCTCCTCTGCCGATGGCCGGCAAGACGGTAGGATTGAGCGCCACAACCAAAACCCTGCCGGTCGCCCAGGTGGCGCGCGACGCCGGCATCAACATCCACTGGTCCAAAGACAGCAAAAAACTGTTCTGGATGCTGGGAGACGAGCTCTTTTCCGATGAGCTCACCGAACGGTTTAAATTCCTGGAAGGCAGCCGCGACAGCCTCCCGCCAATGGATACGGTGGGGCTGCATGTGGGGCTGGAACTCAACTACGACAAACCACAGGGCGCCCTGGCGCTTACCAACGCCCGCATCATCACCATGGAAGGTGACGAAGTGATCGAAAAGGGAACCATCGTGGTAGAAGACAACCGGATCACCCGGGTCGGCGAAGCGGTGAAGGTCCGCATACCCAAAGAAGCCAAAGTGATCGATTGCGATGGCAAGACCATTATGCCCGGCCTGGTGGACGTACACGGCCACCTCGGTGATTTCCGCTTTGGCCTGAGCCCGCAAAAAAGCTGGTACTACTACGCCAATCTGGCCTACGGCGTCACCACCGCCCACGACCCTTCTTCCAATTCGGAAATGATCTTCTCGCAGTCCGAAATGATCAAGGCCGGTAATATGGTGGGGCCTCGCCTCTACTCCACCGGCACCATCCTGTACGGCGCCGATGGCGACTTCAAAGCCGTAATCAACAACCTGGAGGACGCCCGCTCCGCTATCCGCCGCACCAAAGCCTATGGGGCCTTCTCGGTGAAGAGCTACAACCAGCCGCGCCGCGA
>JAGQXQ010000478.1:8655-9591 GCA_020436535.1 Phaeodactylibacter sp. | reverse complement strand
ATTGCAGGCGGTGCGTGCGCCAGGATTGGGCGTTGAGGCCGGGCGAGTCTTTGGCGTTCATAGCAGTGCCGGGGCGGCAGATGCCGCGCTGGCCGGGCGCCAGTTGGATGGCATTTTCATTATCCAGCCCGGACAAGCGCACGCTGCCTTCTTCGACTTCTACTTCCGTGAAGCCTTCTTCGGGGTAAGACCGCAGGTTGAAGGCGGTGCCCAGTACCTCCACCATTGCGTCGGAAGTCGCAATGCGAAAGGGCCGGGAAGGATTGGGGGTTACTTTAAAGTAAGCTTCGCCGACGAGTTCAACCAGGCGTTCGGAAGCGTTTTGAAATTCGGGGTTTACCGACAGGAAGGAATTTTCATTCAATACAACAGTAGACCCATCGGGCAATAATGCTTCTTCAGATTCGCCGGAGCCGGTCGTATAAATGAGGGCATTCGGTTCGGAACCGGCATTGCCATGGTCCAGCCACCACCAGCCTATGGCGGCAAGCAAAGCAATAGCAGCGGCGGCAGAAAGCCAGCGGTAAGAACGGCGCCTTGTACGCAGAGGCTGCAACACACGCGAAGGCTCGGTTTTCCGGGCGGCGGCCATGCGTTGCTGCAAACGGGCCAGGCCGGCGTCTACATCCGGTTCATAGCCCTGCTTGTAGCGCTTACTGAGATTCCAGGTTTTATCCAGGCCCTCAGTAAAGCCACGGCGGTTTTCCTGCTGCAGCCAGTCGCTGAGCTCTTCCTGTTCTTGTGAATTGATTTCGCCCTTCAGTTTTTTATGGAAGAGCATGATGTATTTTGAAACCTCCATTTCCTATTTTCTTCCTGCTTAGAAGACACGGTAATATTTTATAGCCCCTATGGGGTATCTTCTTTTTTAGAGGAATTCTCAATTTTGTCGCCTGGCTTTCAAATCAGCGAAAGCAATAGCCATAAGCTCAGGAA
>JAGQXQ010000478.1:0-8548 GCA_020436535.1 Phaeodactylibacter sp. | reverse complement strand
GGCAATTTGCAGGTACGACATATCCTCAAACCGGCTCAACACAAATACGATCCGGCACCGTTCGGGCAAATTATCGATAGACTCATCGATGCGCTGCTGCAACTCGTCTGCTTCCATCTGCAGCCCGGCATGTGCCTCACCACTTTGCAAGGGGTAAGGCTTTTCATCCGAAAACTTGATCTTCTGGTCCCGGATATAGTTCAACGCCCGGTTGACAGCAGCACGCCGCAGGTAGGCTTTCAGGGACGTATTGACCTGCAGTTTGCCTTTTTTTCGCCAGAGTTCGAAAAAAACCTCCTGGCTCAGGTCTTCCACTAAATTGTTGTCGGGTATAATCTTGTAGGCCACCTTGCAAAGGTAACTATAGTAAGTCCGAAAGATCAGGCTAATGGCTAGCTCATCATCTGTTTCAAGAAGCTCCAGGAGCTCTTTGTCGGTATAATTTTTTTGCAAGAGGATTATCTTTTTGGATAGCGCCTTGTCATTTCTGTGTGTTGGTTTGCCTCCTCGTTTCGCTAAATTAACATTTCCTGATAAAACTTTCCAAATTAATAACGCCTGTATGTCACCAGAGCCGAAATATCAGCTGCGATCCTTTGAAAAAACAAGAATAAAAAAATACCTTAACGCTTCTTTTGACACCATTCTGGGGCAACAACACCATATATCCCAGAAAATCAAGCACTTACAAGTAAATCATTCCCAAAGACAGAAGATGGGCCTCCTTCAGAAGGCCGCTTTCTGTTCTCTGGGTAAAAAAAGCTAACAATTGACCATTATGAAAAGGCACTTACTGTTACTATTTGCAAGCCTACTGACACCTTTGCTCGTTTTTGCCGAAGAGGCCCCCGGAGGATGGGACCAGCGGATCAACGAAGCCGTACAGCCAGTAACGGATGCTGTTGCCGGCACGGTTTTCTATGCGGTACAACTGGGGGATTCCGCCTCTACCGCTATGCCGCTGGTAATTATAATGCTGCTCACAGCGGCAACCATCTTCACTTTCTATTTCCGTTTTGTACAGTTCCGCCGTTTCAAGTTGGCGATCGATACGGTGAGGGGGAAGTATTCCGACCCCAATGATGAAGGAGAAGTGTCCCACTTTCAGGCCCTTACTGCTGCTCTTTCCGGAACAGTGGGCCTTGGCAATATTGCCGGAGTGGCCATTGCCGTTTCTATAGGCGGCCCGGGCGCCACCTTATGGATGATCACGGCTGGCTTGCTGGGCATGGCTTCCAAGTTTACCGAGTGTACTTTGGGTGTTAAATACCGGGATGTAGGCGCCGATGGCACGGTCTATGGCGGCCCAATGTACTACCTGACCAAAGGTTTGAAGGAAAAAGGCATGCCTGGTTTTGGGAAATTCCTGGCGGTGTTCTTTGCCGTCATGTGCATCGGAGGTTCCTTTGGTGGCGGCAATATGTTTCAGGCCAACCAGGCGGCCCAGCAATTCAATTCCATGATCGGCGCCACTTCCGGTTCTGCCGGCCTGGTTTTTGGCATATTCCTGGCCCTCATGGTCGCCATAGTCATTATCGGCGGCATCAAGCGGATCGGCTCTGTTACAGAAAAAGTGGTGCCTTTCATGTGCGGTGTCTACGTACTGGCTGCCCTTGTCATCATTATGGCCCATGCCTCGCTCATCCCACAGGCTTTTGCCGAGATTTTTAGCGGCGCTTTCACCCCGGCCGGTATCAGTGGCGGTATTGTAGGTGTTTTGGTGCAAGGCTTCCGCCGCGCGGCTTTCTCTAATGAGGCAGGCGTGGGTTCAGCTGCCATCGCTCACTCCGCTGTCCGTACAGAAAACCCGGCCAGTGAAGGGATCGTCGCCCTGCTCGAACCTTTCATCGACACCGTAGTAGTTTGTACAATGACGGCCCTGGTGATCGTCATCTTCAATATGGACTCCCATTTCGTCTACGGCGATGTCGTGAACAACAACGTTTTACTGAACGCCACCGGAGAACGCGTAGGCGGCGTCACCCTCACGTCCATCGCTTTTGCCGAAGTGATCCCCTGGTTTCCCTACATCCTGACCATCGCGGTAGTGCTCTTTGCTTTTTCCACCATGCTTTCCTGGTCCTATTATGGCCTGCAAAGCTGGATGTTTCTCTTTGGCAGAAGTAAGCTTTCTGATTATACCTACAAGATCCTTTTCTGCATCTTCGTCGTCCTGGGCTCCGCCGCCAGCCTCACGGCAGTAACCGACTTTTCCGACGCCATGATCTTTGCTATGGCCGTGCCCAACCTGACCGGCCTGATTATCCTGCTACCCAAAGTGCGGGAAGAGGTGAATAAATATGTACGGAAGATCGAAACGGGAGAGATTAAGACGGTGAAGTGATGTAGAAGCCAATGGCTTCTTTGCATCAACCATCATTGGAATTGCAGCCTCGAGGCTGTCTCATAAGTCAAAACATCTTAGGATGAACCAATTTTCAAATTGCCTTTTGAGACAGCCTCGAGTAAATGGCCATCACAGCGCCTTCAGGTCCGGAGCCACCCATTGCCCCCTGGCCCTGGCAGAATAGAGTAGCCCTTCAGAATAATACTGCAATGGCAATTTCTTATCGGCATAGGGGCTGCTGAAGAGGTTTTCCCGAATGGTTTCAAAGCGCCCGCTTCGGCCCTGTTCCCGGACAAACAGATGAAGAATACGCATCCAGAAGATGGTCAGCGTCTCATGGTAGCCACCATCTGGCGTATTTTGCCCTCCCGACGCCAGGTTGTAAGCGATGATGCCGGGGCGGATCCTGCACAGTGCAATATCCAGGCCGTATTCAAGGATATACCATAGCCCGACCGAAAGATGGGCTTCGTGGGTCCAGGCGGCGGCTGGTAGCGATTGGGTTTCAAAGCCGGCCACCAATTGGCGGATATCCAGCTGTTGGCCACGTTGTTGAAATTCCTCGGGCAGTAAGGAAAACGCGATGGCAGGTTCCATCTTACCATCATTATAGAACCGCCGCCGCAGGAATCCTTCTCTCCGAAAACCAAACTTCTGTAATATTCTTAACGAAGGCTTGTTGGCAGGAAGCACAAAAGCTTCAACTCGTTGCAATTTCATCTCTTCGAACCCTACTTCCAGAATACGCTCCAGTGCTTCACTCATCAGGCCTTTACCTTTGTGGAACTCATCCCAGATACCATAACCTGCCTCTGCATAACTGTGGCGCAACCACCAGCTGTGGAAACCACAATCGCCGATCAGCCCTCCGGTTTTGGGGTCGATCATCAGCCAGGTGCGAAAAGATAAACGTGAGTTGTCAATAAAATTGACCCAGTAGCGCTCTCTAATGGCCTGATAATCCTGCTCAGAACTACAGCCCAGCAAGTGAAATATCTCCGGCCCGGTATGATTGTTAAACAAATGTTTGGCCACCGGCGGGTTGAGCTCGCGGAGGATGAGGCGCGGAGTGCGAAGTTCTGAAAAGGAAAGTGGCATAGTGTTCTGCTTTTGCAAGAACAAAAGTATAAAGTTAAGGAACATCCCGATAGGCTTGCTGCACCACTTTCGGTTTCCCCTTCCAGTCAAAATAGAGCCTGCGGCCCATCCAGGGGGCGTCCATTCTGTATTGCAAGTAGTAAATGGCAAGTGCAGCCAGTACTCCGAGAAAAGCTCCCAGGTAGACATCCTTAAAAAAATGCTGCACCAGATAGACCCTGGAAACCCCCACCAGCAGAGCCGCCAGGAAAAGTGCCAGGCCAACGACGCTTTTGCGGGAAAGGCACAACGCAAGAAAGGCATACAAAGCAAAAGCCGACATAGTGTGGCCGGAAGGGAAACTGTTGTTTCCGCCATTGAGTACGATGCCCTCTACCGTATTGATCTGGTCGAAAATGCCCATCTTCCGAAAGAATAGATAGGGGCGGTCATGGCTAAACAACTCTTTGGACAAAAAACTCAATAAGCCTACACTGAAGCCCAGAAGCGGCAGGGCAGCCACATGGCGAAAGCTCACAAAAAGCAAAATGCCCAACACCAGCAAGAAAGCCGGTGCTTCTCCCATTTTCGTGAAATAGCGGAAGAAAAGGTCGCCCCAATAGCTTCGGTGGGCGCTGAAAAAAAATATAGCATCGCCGGTGTTCAGTACAGACAGGAGATATGCTCCCACTATCAGAAACAGGCCGAATGGCACAAAAAACCATTTATTCTCTCTGATCGCCAGCGGCAGGGCGCCCCCCCTTCTCATGGTTTGCGGCGTTTAAATATCTTATTGAATAGGATGAAAAAGCGATCCGGATTGACCAGCTTGCTGTCGTTCATGGCTTTAACCGTCAGGACCAGCCCGATTGGAAGAAGCACGCTACAGGGTACCCACGCGGCGGCCGCCGCCGTCAGTATAAAGCTCTCCGCAATCTTGCGGCAGAAGATCGTCAACACGATAAACAACATAAAGAAAATAATCGAAATCAGGATGGGATACCCAAACCCGCCTTTCCGGACAATGGCCCCCATGGGGGCGCCTATGAACAGGAAAATAAAGCAGATGACGGCCATGCTGTATTTGGTGTGCAGTTCATAGACGTGCTTAACCCGGGATTCCATCAGGCGATCCAAAGAACGCATCGCCGATTCGGAATGGGCATGTATGCTTCGCACAAAAGACTTGGCTTTGTTGCGCAAGCGCCGTTGGTCTGTTTTTTTAAACAGCTCGTAAAAATGTTGGTATTCATCCAGAGGCTTATCGATTTCCTGGTCCATAGGATTGCCCTCAAATTTTTTGCGGGCCGTAACGACAGTTGGCGGTGGTGTCGGCGAACTCAACCGCTCCGGGCTCCTGGCCGGAGTATTCACCGGGATTTCACTCGTACTGCTTTCGGGAGTGGCCGGCGGCCCCACCGTATCTTTTTGTTCTTCCTCTTGTTCTTGTTCTTGTGGGGGCGGGGCGCCCTCTTCATCTTCGTCCGGTTCACTCAGGAAAGTGCTATCCACTTCCATGAAGAAGAAAAAATTGGCTATCTGGTTGGACATGCTTTTTTCTCGCCGGGATATCTTAATATCCAACGAATCTACCGCCTCTTTTAACTGTCCACTGGTCAGCATGCTACGGTTGGATGCGAAGAGCTCCTCGTTCGTGCGGTTGAGTTGAAACTCTCCCAAATCGAACACTTTATTCCAGCTCCGGAAGTTGGTGCGCACAAAAGGAAAAGAACGGCGGGAGTTGGAAGCAGTAGGCTCCGTCTCCATATACTGGTGTCCGTTTTGGAGGTTCATCACAAAATATCCGCCGTCTTCGGTGGCGTACATCTCACCGCTTTCGGCTACAATCTGGCTAAGGCGGCCCTTGGAGGCATCGCTATGGTCGTAGATCAATACATGTTCAAT
Organism: Phaeodactylibacter sp.; assembly: GCA_020436535.1. GTDB lineage: Bacteria > Bacteroidota > Bacteroidia > Chitinophagales > Saprospiraceae > JACJXW01. The sequence goes on along the minus strand of JAGQXQ010000478.1, from coordinate 3,219 downwards.
ATGTTTGCCATCTGGCGCCTTCTTTCCGATGTGAATTGCGTAGCCGTCAAAATCATCATTAAAAACGCCGGCATCCAGCCGCAGGGCGGGCTTCTGCCGTTGGATATCGTACATGCGGGAGCCAAACTTGAGGTTGGCCACCGGTATGAGGTTATTGGAACAGAAAAAAGAGAAGGCGGTGGCGCCGGCGGCAATAAACATCATCGGCCGCATGATCCGCCACAAAGAAACGCCGGCGGATTTGAAGCTCGACAACTCATAGCGCTCCGCCTGGTTGCCCAGCACCATTACGGAGGAGATAAGAACCGCCAACGGGAGGGCCATGGGAATGAGCGAAACGCATTTGTAGGCCAGCAGTTCTATGATCAGAAAAAACCCCAACCCCTTGCCGGCAATATCATCGATGTATAACCATAACACCTGCATCACCAGCACGAACATTGCGATCATGAAGGTCACCAAAAAAGGTGGAATAAAACTGGTGATCATCAGGCGATCTAACTGCTTCATAGGCCTTGCTTAACCGAAAATGTAAAAGGTTGAAAACAAAGAAAATGGCTTCTGTTCATGCCCTGTATTTTACATTTTACGTTTCTATCCGTTCCAGCTATCGGCGCCAAAGATAGGATGAAAAAATAATACGCTTAAAGTAGTGATTAAAAAATAAACTCGACATTTTAGGTCAATGAATTGTGGTGAAGGCCAGCAGTCTTGTCAGGGCAAGGGCTTTCCCCATATTTCATTGACCTCGAATTTATCTTTTCTGTTATTTAGAAAATGCCCGGGTTTAGCAGTTTGTTCACTTTTCCGGCTTATTGGGGTGCGATTCCCATTTGTGGCTTAGGGCTATTCCTGAACTAATCTGGGTTGAGAACAGCCGCTGCTTGGGGAGGGGTTTAGGCCTAGGGTGTGTAATCTGGCATGTTTTTCGTCCGGCGCTTTGTGAACCTAAAATGGGTGCGCAACCCCTGTGCTTCATCTGAGTTATGAATTTTCATTCCTCAGAAATACGCCGGGCTGTTTTCCCATCAGATTACACAGCCTACCTTAAAAACAAAACTTTGACCATTTCAAACAAGGAATTATCTGATAAAAGCTTCTCCGATATGCTATGCCGCCTAAACGGACGGCACAGCACATGCGCCGGGCCGTTGCACAAGCTGAAAAGACCACCGGCGAAACCAAATTCAAAAAAAATTCAAAATTAGAGCGGTAATTTAACAAATGAAAATCCTGATAATTGAAGACGAACAACAACTTGCGGAAAGCATAGCCGACTATTTGTCGGTAGAAGATTACTTATGCGAGTTTGCCTCAACCCATAATGAAGCAATAAATAAAATCGGTATTTACCAATACGATTGTATTCTTCTTGACATTATGTTGCCAGACGGCAACGGGCTAAAAATTTTAGAAGAACTTAAAAAACAAAATAAACAAGATGGTGTAATCATCATTTCCGCAAAAAATGCGCTTGATGATAAAATAGTAGGGCTACAACTCGGAGCAGACGACTATTTGACCAAGCCTTTTCATCTTTCAGAACTTGCGGCTAGGATTTATTCAATTATCCGCAGAAAACAATTTGACAATTCAAATACAATAGTCCAAAACGAAATCGAAATAGATTTACTTGCCAAAACGGTAAAGGTAAACAGCAACTCAGTCATTCTTACAAAAAAGGAATACGACTTGCTGCTGTATTTTATTGGCAACAAAAACAGGGTTTTATCAAAAAGTACTTTGGCAGAACACCTTTCGGGCGATTTTGCCGATATGCTGGACAGTCACAACTTCGTTTATGCCCACATCAAAAACCTAAAAAAGAAACTGTCAGATGCAGGTGGTGAAAGCTATTTAAAAACGGTTTACGGTTTGGGATACAAATGGGAAGGATGAAAAAATTATTGCACAAATCGTTAAAACCGCTTGCCATCTTTGCTTTTAGCGTTTTTGTATTAAGTGTCCCTGCTTATTTTTTGTTGGTGGATTGGATTTGGATGAAAGAGCTGGACGAAAACAACAAACTCATCGCCCAACGCATTGAAAATGAATTTAGAGAACAACATTTAAAAAATGACCAACTTGCAGAAAGCATCACTTTTTGGAATGAATTACAACCAAGAAGTCAAATACAATTCACAAACAAACCTTTAAAAAAGGATAGCGTTTACACTATAAAACTTCAAAACCCTTACACAACACAGAAATCCATCGACCGATTTAGGGCTTTAAAGACCAACATTCAAATCAATGAACAAAACTATGTTCTAACCATTGAAACCAATGTTGAGGAAACCGAAGAAACCGTTATTTACATCGCTGTTCTTTCCTTGTTTTTCTTTCTTGTTCTAATCGTTGGTTTTGGGCTGATAAATAGACAAGTTTCTAAAAAAGTTTGGACACCTTTTCAAGACACTTTAAAAAAGTTAAAATCTTTCCAACTAACCAATCAGTCAACCATTGCATTTAAAAAAACAGACACCCTTGAGTTTCAAGAGTTAAATAATGCTTTAGACAAACTCTTAAAACACAGCATTTCAAGTTATAAATCCCAAAAGGAATTTACCGAAAACGCCTCTCACGAGTTGCAAACGCCATTAGCTATTATCAAAAACAAAATAGATGTCTTGCTTCAAAAAGAACCGTTGACCGAACGGCAATTTCAGTTGCTCGAAGACATTAACACAACGCTTACAAGAGTTGCTCATCTCAATAAAAACTTGTTGCTTCTCGCCAAAATTGAAAACCGGCAATTTGAAGAAACTCAATCGTTCAATTCCAGCGAAATCATTGCAAACAGCTTAGAGCAACTCGAAGGCTATTGTATCGAAAAACACCTTTCCGTTCAAACGAAAATCGAAAAGGATGTAATATTAAATGGCAATAAAAATCTAATTGAAATTTTATTTAATAATCTAATTTTCAACGCTATACAACACAGCCATGAAAACGGAAATATTTCTATTGCTCTAAACAAAAAACAGTTAAAAGTCTCAAATTCAGGAATTGAAAAATTGAACAAAGAAACCTTGTTCAAACGCTTTGCAAAAACTTCTGCTCAAAGCATAGGCAATGGTTTAGGCTTGTCCATTGTTCAGCAAATTTGTATTAGCCATTCTTGGGCTATTCATTACGAATTTTCAGAAAACGAACATATTTTTAAGGTTCAGTTCTAAAATCCTCCTCTTTATAACCAAATTCAAAATTTCTGCAAAA
>JAGQXQ010000477.1 GCA_020436535.1 Phaeodactylibacter sp. | reverse complement strand
CAAATTTACCCAGCACGGCCGAGCCGTCGAAGCCCTTGGCGATCTCCCAGGGCTGTCCTTTTTCTTTGCATTCCTGTTGCAGGTCGCGAGCTGTGAAATCGATCCCCAGCGCTACCTCCTTATAGTAGCCGTCGGCAAATTCAGGCTGTATATGGCGGCCGTTCTTGGCCACCTTCAGCACTACTTCCAACTCGTAGTGCAGGTCTTTGGTGAATTCGGGGTAATAGAGCGGCTTGTTGTTGACCAACAGGGCAGAGGGCGGCTTCATGAAGACCACCGGTTTGGAGGGGACGGGGTTGTTCAGCTCTTTGGCGTGTTCGGCGTAGTTGCGCCCGATGCAGATGATTTTCATAGCCTCACATTCTGCAACCCCGTCAACTCCTTCACCTCCCTCACCGTCTCCTGCGCCCGTTTCCGAATCTCGGCGGAAGAAGCCTTGATCTGATTTTTCACCTCCTTTTTATCTGCCATCAATTCCGCTTTTCGGTTGCGGAAAACGGTGCTGATCCCGGCCAGGGCGTCGGCGACAGCATCCTTGAGGTCGACGTATTTCAGCTCCCCGGCCTGGTAGGTGGCCATCAGTTGGTCGTGGGTATCGTGTTTTTCGGCGGCGCTGAGGAGCAGGAAGAGGTTTTCCACACCGGGGCTCATTTCTCCCTCCGGCGTGTCGCCGGTGTCGGTGACCGCTGAGCGGACCTGTTTGCGCAGGCGGTTCTCCTCTTCGAAGACGTTGATGTAATGCTTAGGGCCCAGGCTTTTGCTCATCTTCCGTTCCGGGTCGGCGGTGGAGCGCACCTTGAGCACTTTGGTGAAGAGGGGTTCTGGCAGGACGAAATATTCCTTGCCCACCTGGTTGTTGAAACGCTGGGCAATATTGCGGGTCAGCTCCAGGTGTTGCTCCTGGTCTTTACCGATGGGTACGTAATCGGCCCGGTAAATGAGGATGTCGGCCGCCTGCAGTACCGGATAGTCGAACAGGCCGGCGGAGATGAAGCCGTCGCTGCTGTCTTCGGCGCTTTGCGAGCTCTTATCCTTGAATTGCGTCATGCGGGTGAGTAAGCCATAGGAGGTGAAACAGTTCAAAATCCAGCACAGCTCGGCGTGCTCCGGGACCATGGACTGAATGCATAGGTTCTCGGCTTTGACGCCGGTGGCCAGCAGGTTGAAAATGAGGTCCCAGGTATTTTCGCGCAGCTTCTTGGGGTTGTAGGGCATGGTGATGGCGTGGTAATCTACCACGGTATAAACGCAGTCGTATTTTTCCTGTAAGGCAACCCAATTCTTTACCGCTCCAAAATAATTGCCAAAATGCATATGCCCGGTGGGCTGAATGCCGGAAAGCACCCGTTTCTTTTGTTCCATCTCAGGGATCGTTTTGCGATTTTTTTTCACTAATGCGAGCAAAGGCTCGGAAGTTCCCGCGAAGATAAAATTTATTGAGGAAATTTACCCCGTACTTTATGGAAGTCCAGGGCAGCAGCCATATAACAAAATGGCCAGAACCCCAGGAAAAACGCGCTTAGCACTTTGCTTTCAAAGCAGCATAATATCCAAGCCCTTATTGCCAGCAGGGTCAGGGCTTCCTACTTCTCTCCGAAAAACCAGCCCAGGTAGTGGTTGGCCTCGTCGTACATCAGGCCTTCCCGGTCGTCGAGCAGCTCGGGGGTGGCGGGTATGACGTTCCAGTTCTCATCCAGCCAGTACTCCAGTTTGCCCTTAATGAAAATGAAACGGGCAAAGGGTTGGTCGACGAAAAAGAGGTCTTCCCCTCCGAAGTAGAAGGTAGACTGCCGCACCATGGCGCCGGTCTCATCCGGCTCGCTGACGATCAGCTTGACGGCTTTTTCGTTTTCCATCCACAATTTCAGGATGCGGGGCTCTTTTTGCCCTTCTTCCAGAGCGAGGGTGTCAATGATCGGCGCCTGGGCAGCCAGGCGGTCCTCCAAAGAGCCGATGATCTCCTGGACCCGCTCGGTGACGCGCACGGCTAATTCGGACTCGGAGTTGACGTTCTGAAAGCCGTCCTGCCCCATCAGGGGGAAGGCAGACAGGAGGGATAGGATCGTGCTGGTGATGTGTATCTTTTTCATGGTTGATGGTTGTCTGGTTGGGTGCTTTGGGTTGGTTATATGGTTACCGGTTGGCGGTCTCATTGATTGTTATATTGTTGGCTTACTGGGTGCTTTTGGGATTGTTGTATTGTTGCCGGATTGGGTCCTTTGGGATTGTTGTATTGTTACGGTTGGGGGCCTTCGTGGGGATAGTTCAATTTTCTGTGTCTTTTAAAAAAAACGCTTCTTGATTTTCAGGCTTCGGCGTGA
>JAGQXQ010000476.1 GCA_020436535.1 Phaeodactylibacter sp. | reverse complement strand
AAGGTGGCCACGGATGAGGTGAGGGAAAGTGAGTGAAGGAGTTATGGAATGAATATAAGCAATGAGAAAATGAGAAAAGGATTGATCCTCATTGGGCTGCTTGCTTTTTCCCTGTTTGGACAAGGGCAGGATAGCCCCAAAAACTGGTCTTTAAGCGGCTATGTCAAGAACATGCAGACGCTGCTTTTTTTCAATGACGCTTTTCCGGATTTTCAGCAGGGGATGCTGGTGGATACCTTTCTGCAGGACAACCTCATCCACAACCGCCTCAATTTCCGCTGGATGATCAATGATGAACTTAAGCTGCGTACTGACCTGCGTACCCGCGTTTTCTACGGCGACCTGGTGCGGGCCAACCCCAATTACGGCGACGCCATCGATAATGTCAACAACGACTATTTCGACCTCTCGGTGGTCTTACTGGACGAGAATGCCTGGGTGGTGCAATCGATGATCGACCGTCTGTATCTCGAATATTTTAAAGGCAATTGGGAAGTGCGCCTGGGGCGGCAGCGCATCAACTGGGGTATCAGTACCGTCTGGAACCCGAACGATATCTTCAATGCTTTTTCCTTTACCGATTTTGACTACGAAGAGCGCCCTGGTAGCGATGCCCTGCGGGTGAAGTACTACACTGGCTTTGCTTCCAGCGTGGAGCTGGCCGTGCGGATGTTTGACCATTTCGATGAAGCCACTATTGCCGGCATGTGGAAATTCAATAAGGGTAGTTACGACATCCAGATTTTGGGAGGGTACGACCGGAATTACCTGGCCATGGGGGGCGGTTGGGCAGGCAACCTGGGGGATGCCGGCCTGAAGGGAGAATTCACCTACTTCCTTCCCCTGGATAAAGAACAGGAGGATGCTTTTGCGGCAACGGTGGGGATAGACTATTCCTTTGAAAATTCGCTCTACCTCAATGGCGGGTATTTATACAACAGCGCGGGCAGTACCAGCGCCAGTGTGACCAACCTGTTTAATTTCGAACTCTCTGCCCGCAACCTCTACCCTTACCGGCACGCTATTTTTGCCCAATTTTCTTATCCTTTCACTCCCTTGCTCAACGGCGGCGTAGCTTTCATCTACAGCCCGGTAGAAATACATGCCCTATTCGCCAACCCGACGCTGACGCTTTCCGTCGCCGAGAACTGGGACCTCGATTTCGTGGGACAGGTTACTTTTGATAAAGAGGAGAGGGGCTATGCCAGTCCGATACAGGCTTTCTTTTTGAGGTTGAAGTATAGTTTCTGATGTCAACTGATATAAATCACCTCCTACTATGAGCAAACTCATAGCAGGGGGCTGTCAATAAGCATAGCTTAATGCATTGAACCAAAATGAGGAATGATGAAAAAGCCTGTCTTTTTGATCGCCTTTCTGCTTTCCGCAGGTACACTGCTGGCGCAGTTCACCGCTCAAGGCAATTTCATGATGGGGTCTACGCTGGGGTTTTCCGCAGCGACGTCCACTATCACACAGGATAAAGGAAGTGGAGATGTAGCGACAGAAAATCCAACCTATACGCAGTTCAGCATTGCGCCATCGGTGGGTTACTTCCTGATTGACAATTTAGCCTTGGGTATTGGCCTGGACTATACCTTCAACCAGGTTAAAAATAAGACTCAGGCGACTAATAAGGACAGCGACCTGCTGTTCGGCCCCTTTGCACGCTACTATATACCCATGACGGACGATATGTCCTTTTTCCTGGAAGCCAACTTCGGTTTTGGCAACTCTTCCGATGACCAGGAAGTCGGTGGCGTGCAGCAAAACATCAGCACCAACATCTTTGCCGTTGGGGTAGGGCCGGGTTTTACTATTTTTTCTTCTGAGGCAATTGGCATTGAGACGCTGGTAAAATACAACTATGCCCGCTCCGACTTCGATACCAACATCGGAGGAGTAAGGGCCAAGACTATGACGCGGACCAATCAGTTCGACTTCTCGGTAGGCTTCCGCTTTTACTTCACCGCTTTGACGAAAGCGGAAGGGGCAAAGCCGAGGTTGTATTAACTCCCGACGCACTAACGAACAACTCTTTTTTAAGAAGCTAATCATCTGCTGATATACAGCGCAGCGCCCGACAGGGTTGCTGCGCTGTTTTTATTGGGGCAGCACCTCCCGAAGCCTTTTCACCACCTCAAAAGCCGCTGGGCAGACCCCTGTATTCTTCAGCGTCAGGCCCAGGATCTGGTGGAAGTTTTTCCGGTCAGTATGCGGATATTCACGGCAGGCCTTCGGGCGGCTGTCATAGATAGAACAGTAGTTGTCGGCGCCCAGAAAGGGACAGGGGCTTTCGTTGAGCACATAATCTCCTTCATCATCGAGATGGAGGTATTTTTCCACCAATTCTCCGGGGCGCACCCGGAGGTGGGCGGCGATGCGTTCGATGTCTTTATCCCTGAAGATGGGGCTGGTGGTTTTGCAGCAATTGGCGCACTGCAGGCAGTCGGTAGATTCAAATACCTCATCGTGCAGGGTTGCTACTGCAGTATCCAGTTCCTTCGGTTTGCGTTGAGCCAACTTGTGGAAATACTTTTTATTGGCCTTCTTTTCGTCCAGGGCCCGTTGGCGCAGGTGTCGCAGGCGCTCGGGCATTTCTTCGGTTGATCGTTCTTCCATGGTGAATCTTGCGTTATGCCAGGGCAAAGGTAGGAGGAATTGAGTAGTGGGCAAAACCGGGCCTATCTCCTTTTTCTTTACAACTTTTCCCTCTTCATTCAGGTTTGCTAAGTAGCAATAAAAAACCACACCACTTTGAACACAACAGCTACCAAAACAAAAGTCGCCGAATCAGCCCCTCCAGATTGGAAAAGTTGGGCGGTATTGGTGGCCCTCAGCCTTATCTGGGGCAGCTCTTACATTCTCATCAAAAAAGGGCTGGAAGTGTATTCCTCCAATCAGCTGGCCACCATGAGGCTGTCTATTTCCGCTTTGGCCTTTCTTCCGGTATTGATCTACCGTTTTCGGCGGGTGGACTGGTCGCAGTGGAAATCGTTGCTGGTGGTCGGCCTTACGGGTACGGCCATTCCGGCATTTATGTTCGCCATTGCGCAGATGCACATCAGCAGTTCCGTAGCCGGCGTACTCAACTCGTTGACGCCTTTGTTTACCTTGCTTCTGGGGGCGTTGATGTTCGGCTCCAGCGCGCCCTGGGCAAAGGTGCTGGGCGTCATGGTAGGGCTGGCTGGCGCCGCCATGCTTATTTTATTTGGAAAGGAAGCGGGGGCTCAGGGCAATCCCTGGTTTGGCCTATTGGTGATTATAGGCACGATTTGTTATGCCACCAGCTCTAATGTTGTAGGTACGTACCTGCGTGATATGAGTGCGGTGACCATCAGTGCGGCCGCTTTTGTCATGGTGGGGCTGCCAGCCATTGCTTTCCTGTTTTCCACCGATTTTTTGGACGTGCTGGGACATAAGGAGGGCGCCTGGCTGGCGCTGGGTTATGTCACCATCCTGGCTTTATTTGGCACGGTGCTGGCTTCCATCATCTTTTTTAAACTGGTACAGTGGACGACGCCCGTCTTCGCTTCCATGATCAGCTATTTGGTCCCCATCGTAGCCCTCAGTTGGGGAGCCTTCGACGGGGAGCCCATCACGCTCTTTCACCTGCTGGGCATGGGGCTGATCCTGTCGGGGGTGTATCTGGTGAAGAACTGAACGGGGTTTTCAGGTTATCAGTTAAGCTCCTGGCTGTAGTTTGGCAGCCACCAAAACACTGATACACTCCAACACTGATACACTGATACACCCCTCACTCCACCGCCTGCACCTTATATACAAAATAATTCGTCTTCCCCTGCCAGGGCATGGCTTTGTAGCGTTCTTTGTAATAGAGTTTCACCTGTTTACCCTCGTAATTCTGCATTTGTTCGTAAACCGCTCTTTGGGGTACGGAGAAATTCCAGATGTTGCCACTCACTCCGTCGGGGTCCTGCTGAAAGCCGCCGAGATTGAGCTGTCCTTCGTAGGTTTTAAAAACCATCCCCTTTTTGGAAATTTTGATCAGGTTGCCCGCGCGGGTGCCGTCGCTGTAGGTCCAGCTGGAGACCCATACATAGGCGCCGCCGCCGGCGATGGCGATCAGGAAAAGGATCAGAAAGAAACGCTTGGCCCAGCTACCCACTTTTTTCAGGCCTTCGTTGACGACCTGTTTGAATTCACTCATGGTTTTCGTTTTTATTGCTGTGTTGCAGGCGTACGTACAGCAGGCTTAGGACCTTATAGGGTGCTTTTCGACTAAGCCTGCTGCACCTCCGCCTGCGGGACATTGCCCGTAGCGTTCGAATATATTTTTTATGACAACTACCTCGCTATTGACGCTCCAGTAGGCTATTTGTCACGCCGATATCCCTCTTTCAACAACTCCGGGTGCGCTTTGGTGAATTTTTCCACTTTGGGTACGGAGACGCGCGCCACGTAGGGCTGATTGAGGTGCCCCGGGTAGTAATCCTGATGGTAAGCTTCAGCCACGTAGAAAACGCCGAGGGGTTCCAGGGTAGTGGCAATGGGTTTGTCGTATTTTCCGGAGGCGTTCAGCTTATCGATGTAGGCCTGGGCCAGCTGCTTTTCCTCCTCATTTTGATAGAAAACAGCGGAG
>JAGQXQ010000475.1 GCA_020436535.1 Phaeodactylibacter sp. | reverse complement strand
AAAAACGCGAAACTAATGACTAGTATTTGATCAATATGTCCTACCCTCTTTCCTGGCATTCTGCTAAATTGATGGAGTAGCCCTTTAATAATCTAACCTAAAACCTCAAAACCATGAAAACGCCAACCCTACTCCTTCCTTTATTATGTGTTTCCCTGTTCTTCAACCCCATTAAAGCCCAGTGGGCGGCGCTCGACGCCGGAGACTATCCGTCCCAAACCTTTTATAGCATCGCGGCGGTAGATGAGCAGGTCGCCTGGGGAGCTTTGCTGCCGTTCAATGCTGCCGGAACACAGACAGTGGCGAAGACTACCAATGGTGGAGAAAGCTGGGAAACTATCACGATAAACGAAAGCAGCCCCGATTTCATCACCTTTCAGATTTTCGCACTAGATGAAAACACCGCCTGGGCCGTCCGCTCCCGGGCTTCCGGGCAAGACCGCACCGAGATCCTCAAAACGGTGGATGGCGGAGCCAGTTGGGAACATCAAACCCTTCCAAGCAGTAATGAGCATACGGCGGCAGTCGCCGTTCATTTTTTTGACGAGCAGGAAGGCGTTTCCTTTGCCGAAACCTTTGATGGCAGCCATTGGAAAGTAGAATGCTATTACACCGAAGATGGAGGAGCCAACTGGGCCCTTGCCGACAATGCGAATTCTATGGATGAACGCATTTGGATCTTCTCCGGAAACAACCATTATGAAGTAATCGGCGACCAGGTTTGGTTCGGAACCAGCTTGGGCAGGGTATTCCGGTCCAACGATCGGGGCAAAAGCTGGTCGGCGCACTCCACTCCGCTTACAGAGGGTTCCATCAACTCTATTGCCTTTAAAGATGGCCTGCAAGGTATAGCCCTTTCCTCTCTTAATGTGAATGGCTATCCGGCTCCTAACCAGGCGTTCAGAACGATCAATGGTGGAAAATCCTGGATCCGCTGCCCGGTTCCGCCTTCGCCGGCAACTGCTCAGATCGAATTTGTACCGGGTTCCAAAGGTGCTTACGTGTTGCACGGCCCGGGATACCTTCCCGACGAAGGGACCTGGGTATCGGTAGACAATGGCAACCATTGGAAGAGCGTGGGCCATGCCCGGGTGGATTGCATTCAATTTGTCTCCCCATCGGTGGGTTGGGCAGGAGGCGTTCGCAACGATGTTTCTGGCGCAGAACTGTTCAGATGGGAAGGAAGCGAGTTGCTTTTCGATGAAGCCCTCATCAACGTAAAAACCATCGCCGGATCCGGAATCGAGGGCCATCGAGATGGCCCCGCGGCCACTGCCCGCTTCTCCAACCCTATGGGCATGGATATGGACGCAGAAGGCAATCTCTACATAGCCGATGACTACAACCATTGTATCCGCAAGCTTTCTTTGGACGGCATGGTCACCACCTTTGCCGGCAACGGCAAGCCCGGCTATGCCAACGGCCCGGGAAATCAGGCCCAATTTAACCGCCCTCAGGACGTAGTTGTTGGTCCGGACGGCAGCCTTTTCGTTGCAGATGCCAACAACTTTGTCATACGAAAGATCACCCCGGATGGTAAAGTCTCTCTCTATGCCGGAATACCCGGGTCTTATGGCGGCCAGGATGGGCCCGCCCTGGAGGCCACCTTTGGCTGGTTGCCGGCCCTGGGAGTGGATGATGCCGGCAATCTGTACACCGGCGGCGAAAATAAGATCCGAAAGATCACTCCTGAGCAGCAGGTAAGTACGCTGGCCAACACCTCTTTTGTTTGGGGGCTTCATGCCGATGGAGCCGGCAACGTGTACTACGCGAACTTTAACCAGCATACCATCCGGCGGATAAGCCCCGATGGGACTAACACCCTGATCGATAGCGGGTCAGGTTGTATAGACGGCACTACCAGCGAATCGTCTTTTTCAGAAATGGCCAATATCACAGCTGACCCGTATGGGAATATTTACCTGGCCGATGGCACCAATCACAGGGTTCGCAAGATCGACACCGACGGTACCGTTATGACCCTGGCCGGTGACGGATGCCAGCATGGATATGGAACAGAATACAAAATGGTGGACGGGCCTGCTGAACTAGCACAGTTTGGCCGGGTGCGGGGTATTTTTTACCATCCCAATGGCAACCTGCTCGTCACTAGCTGGGATAATGACGCCATCCGGGAATTACAAGTGGGGGTTGCCCCCCTTCCGGTTGCCGCCCTGGAACACCAGATGAGCCTCCTCTACCCTACCATGCCCAAACATCATATTTCTCCGATCCACTTCACCGGTTTTGTTTTCAATGTAGATGAAAGCGATGTAGAGGGCGTGGCCCTGGCCGTAAGGGTGAAAAAAGATGGAATTACGGTTTTTGATCAAAGTTCAGTGGCTGCCTCGATCTCCAGCTACACCGCAGCAGAACTGTCTATAGAATCTGAATTCATGCCGGAAGAAAGCGGAGAATATGAAGTTGTTTTTAGTTACAGCACACCTGGTTTCGGCGTTTTCTTCACTGCTCAGGATCATTTTGTCGTCAATGATACGCTGCTCGGCGCCGACGATGGCCAACCCTATGCATGGGATAGTCCGGATTTTTATGGCGAAAACGCCGTCAAGTCCTACGGGCAGGAATATTTCGTAGTGCAAGGCGATACGCTGGCCGGAGTTTCCATCCATGCTTTCATGGAAGATGCTACTTTTTCTTTTGCGGTTTACCAAATGAAGCAGGGAGCATTAGGTGAGAAGGTCTATACTTCCGAAACCTTTACCGATGTTTCTGCCCCTGTCGATACCACCACCTGGTTCCCGTTTGCTACGCCCTTTTATGTACCCCCAGGCCAATACCTGTTCGCACTAGAACGCACCGACCCTTCCGGAACATTAGGGCTGGCAGTGGATACGGACCGCAACGACCGCAGCGCCTGGCACAAATCTCCGATCGAAGGTGTCCATGAATGGGATCGCTACTTCCACGGTTGGAATGAACCAACTGCCCCGGTATTCATGCTGCGGCCCGTTTTCCAGGCTCCTATCATGACGCCGGCCCGAGAAGAGGCTGCTCTCCCGTTTGCAATCCACCTTGCTCCTAACCCCGCTTCTGATCATTTATTGATCCGGATTGGGAAAGAACCGGCCAAACAGTACCAGATTGAATTACTCAATTTGACCGGACAGGTGATTAAGCACTTCACCGCCCGGGGTGGCGAGCCCCTTACCACTGAGCTCCAGGAATTAAGCAACGGCCCATACCTGCTTAAAGTAAACCATGAGGGGGCCGTTGCCGTCCGGAAGTTTGTGAAACAATGATTGGAATAATCCTGCGGTAGGCAGAAGAAAAAGGCATTCCGGAAAGACAGGAGATACGCCTCCATGTCTTTCCGGAAATATCCAGGTCAAAAACATAGCTGAATCATTCGTAATAGTGTTTTATTAATACCAATTATTACTACCACCCCAAAACCTTCAGCTATGCGTTCCATTCAAAAATGTATCGCCTATGTGGCATTTTCGCTGCTTGCCATTTCTCTCCACAGTTGTAAATGCAGCGCCGTTTCCTTCGGTTGTAAGGATTATGAAATGAAGGCGGCCTACACCTCCGACACTATCCATACAGGCCCTGGAACAGAAGACATGGCCCTGGATACCAGCCAGGGCTACCCCCGCCTGATTGTCTCCTGCGATGAGCGGCGCAGCCATGCCCAACCAAACAGTAGCTTCTATGCCATCGATTTAAGAACACGAGATACACTGCGCTTTGCCTTTGACCGGGATCCCTCCACCCTTTTTCCGAATGATCCCGGCCTGGCGGATTGGCACCCTCACGGTATTGCCCTGGCCCGGATCGATGGCACAGATTACCTGTACAGCGTTACTCATCGCGGTAAAAAGCGCGGGAGGGGTTTCCGCTCCGATGAAATCCTCCGCTTCCGCATCGGAACAGAAACGTTGTACTACGACACGATCTTTCAGGATAAAGCCCTGAAAACCCCCAATGACATTTTCGTTCTCTCCGACGGCAGCTTTTACGTTTCCAATATCCTTAAGAAATCCAGCACCTGGCAATTTATCCGGGGCGCCCTCGGAGCCAAAACGGGCAACATCGTTTACTATCACCCGGAAAACGGATGGAAAGTGGCTCTCTCCAAACAGGCCTATCCCAACGGCATCTTTGTGGATGAAGCCACCCAAAGCCTCTACATGGTGCACGGCGCCTGCAAGAAAGTGAACAGGTATGAGCTCACAGCTCCCGGCAAAGTGGCCCTGAGCAGCAAAAAAAGCACGCCTCAGGATATCGTAATGGGCGACAACCTGACGCGCGACAGCGAAGGCTATCTGTGGACAACGTCCCACCCCTGCCTTTTCCGTTTTTTAAAACACAGTAATGGGAAGAAGCCCTCGCCCAGCCTCGCCTATCGCATCGCCCCCCAGACAATGGAAGCGAACCTGATGTATCAGAACAATGGCAAAGAGATCAGCGCAG
>JAGQXQ010000474.1 GCA_020436535.1 Phaeodactylibacter sp. | reverse complement strand
GAAGGCGACTTCACCGGCGAAGCCTCCCTGGAGCCGGCTGAGCCGTCACTAACCAACCAGGCGGAAAGCGAAGGGCTGGAAGAGGCTGTGGATGAGGAACCGGCTGCCCCGACGGAGGCTGATTTTGACGCCCCCGTCCTCAATAACCGCCAGCAACTGATCTCCAAGCTTTTCGATCCGGATGAGATCACCCGGGAGCGCGCCCGGATGGACCTGGAGGCCTACTGGACAAACGACGCCACACTGATCCCCGAACTCATTCAATACAGCTACGACAACCCAAATAATTATGAAGGGATACTGGAAATATTGAATTTACTGCCCATACAATCGGATCAGTTGTTAAACAGCAACCAGAGCCAGCTAAGGCCCTACCTGGAATGGGTTGGCCAAAAGGGCCTGGGTATCGACGCGGAGGAGCGGATACAAAGCTTAACCGACAGGATCGGAAATTGAGAAAGGATAGGATAGATATGGCTGGGTATTACCCTCCGGGTTGGTGAAACCTGGAAGGGAATACCCAGCCTTGGAACATGCCTCACTTCCGAAGCACCTTCCCCTGCCGCTCCTTCAATTTCCCGTCCTGAAAAGCCACTTTGCCGTTGACAACTACCCAATCCATCCCCTCTGCCAGCAGATGAGGCTCACTGAAGGTAGCCCGTGCCTTAATTTTTTTCGGATCGAAAACGAGCAGGTCGGCATGGTATCCGGCCTGGAGCACCCCTCTGTTTCGCAGGGCTAACGTCTGCGCCGGCAAGCTCGTCATTTTGCGCACCGCCTCGGCCAGGGAGAAGCGTTGCTCTTCCTGCACGTATTGTTCGATGATTTTGGCAAAGCTGCCATAACCCCGGGGATGGTGCATCGTGGGGCTGCCATCCGAACAGATCATCACATGTGGGTCTTCCAGGAGCCTGCTCTGCAGGGCTTCGTCCATAACGAAGTAGGCGCCGGAAGCACCGCCGGGGCCGATATCCAGCAGGACTTCTTCGAAGGGCCGGCCTTGCTCCTCCGCCACCTGGGCCAGCGTTTTGCCGGCGTAGGGCCGGGTGCCGAAAAGGGTGGCTTCCGGCCCGTTGCGTGCCGTGATTTTCTGGCGCAGGAATTCCAACAGCTCTTTCCGCTTTTCCCGCTTCACCTGTTCGTAATCATTCGGCGGCTTGGCCCACTGTGGGAAAACGATGCCGATGCCGGTATAGCTGGCAGTGTAAGGATAGATATCGGCAGTGACGGTAAATTCGCTATTCCTTCTGGCGCTATCCAGTATAGCCAGGATCTCCTCTGCCCGTTCTTCCCCCTTGCCGTACACCACTTTCAAGTGAGAAACCTGCACATTACAATACTGCCCCTGGCGTAGAAGCTCCCGAATAGAAGCTTCGATAACGTCGTTGTCTTCGTTGCGGACATGGCTCATGATCAAGCCGTTTTTCGAACCGACAATTTTTGCCAATGCCGCCAGCTCCTCATCGCCGGCGTAGGTTCCCGGGGTGTACTCCAGGCCGGTAGTCATTCCGAAGCAGCCGGCGTCCAGCGCATTGGTGAGTATGGTTTCCATTTTGGCCATTTCAGATGGTTGTGGTTCAGGCTTATACCCTACCCCACTGAGTTGCCGCAACGTCCCGTGGCCGGCGAACAGCGCGACATTGACGCCCGGCCCGACGCTATCCACCTTATCCATCCAGTGCCGGATGTCTTCGTATTCCGGGCTGTCTCCATCCTGCCCCAGGCAGATAGTGGTAACCCCCATGGCAAGAAAGTTCTCAAACCCCAGCGTCTCCAGCGGGTTGCCGTGGGCGTGGGTATCGATAAAACCAGGGGTGACGTATTTACCGCTGGCGTCGATCACGCTTTCTACGACAATGGAAGCTGTGTCTACCTCCCCAAGAAACAGAATGGAGTCATTGCGAATGA
>JAGQXQ010000473.1:6925-10044 GCA_020436535.1 Phaeodactylibacter sp. | reverse complement strand
TCCTGGACCGCCCCAACCAGATTGCCTATGCCTGCCTTAGCCCCCGTACCAATGAGCACCTGCTCGATGATTTCTGCGATAAGCTGGGCTACGAAAAGGTGCCCTTTATCGCCGTCGATGGCAACGGGCAGGAAATATACCATACCAATGTAATGATGGCACTGGGGGAGACTTTCGTCTTGATCTGCCTGGATTCGGTAAGGGCCAGGGGGGAACGGGAGGCCCTAATGAATAAATTCGAGGCCACCGGCAAAGAGGTGATCGAAATTTCCCTGGATCAAATGATGGCCTTCGCCGGCAATATGCTGCAGGTGCGTAGCCGGGAGGGGGAACGCTATTTGGTGATGTCGGAGCAGGCCTATCAATCGCTACGCCCGGAGCAGGTACGGCAAATCGAAAAGCATTCTAAGGTATTGTACAGCCCTCTTTATACAATTGAGAAGTACGCCGGAGGAAGTGCGCGCTGTATGATGGCGGAAGTGTTTCTGCCGGAGAAGGAATAAACCCTGTTTTCGGGATAGGAAGCCTGAAAAAGAAAGAGGCTTGCCGCTACTGTCGGCAAGCCTCTTTTATTATTGGTATTTCTTCAGAAGGAAGAAATTACACATTAGTTGAAAATGTACCGAACACCAAGGCGCATGCGCCAGCGGGATCCTCTGTCGTTGATATCAAAGGCGTCTTTGCCAATGTCACTATCCCGATAGGTGAATTTCGGCGTAGTGCCATCTGCTTCGTAACCTTCAAACTGGTACCAGTCGTAGTTCTGGAAGTCGCCGGGAATGTTATAGATCACACCCCAGTCGGAATTCAGCAGGTTGGCGAAGTTGAAGATGTCGAGGGACAACTGCAACTTGTGGGTGCTGCCACCCGCCCTGACGCCAAAATCCTGACGGATGGCGAAGTCGAAGATGCTGGTAAACGGAGCGCGGGCGCCGTTTTTCTCAGCATAATCGCCTCTCTTGTCCTTGAGGTACGAATCGTCAGAAATGAAAGCATCCAGGTTGGCCCACTGCTCAGCGGCAGTAACGACAGTACCGTTGTTGAGGGTATAGTCCACCAGGTTGATCTGGTCTGCTGAAGCAGGAACGAAAGCCAGGCTCCGGTTGCGGCTGGTACTGCCTGTCTCGTTGTTCAGGTTTCGTGCGTTGCTGCCCGAAATGACGTATGAGTAAGCCTGTCCGGACTGGCCGTTGTAGAACAGAGAGAAGGTAGTAGCAGCATTTTCCTCAGCGTTCCACCTCAATTTGTAACTCAAAGAAGAAACGATGCGGTGGCCCAGAGAGTAGTCAGAACGGCCGTACAATGGGAAGTTCCGGCCATTGATATTATTCTGGCCCCTCCATTGAGAAGAGTTTTGTGAAGAAGTCCCTTCGTTGACTGCTTCGGCATCACCATAGGTGTAAGCCAGAAATGCGCCCAGTCCAAACGGGAAATTCTTTTCCAGGCTGGCCGTAAAGTTATAAGTATAACCATCGCTGGTGTTGGAGCCTACGTAAACGCCGGCGCCATAGGTGTCATCGAGGTTATCCCGGCCGTAGACCGGGCGGGTGTCCGGAGAGCCGGTCCAGGTAAATTCTACAGTGGGATCGGAGTTGATGTTGGTATAGACCACATTGTTGAGCGTCTTGGTGTAGATACCTTCCAATGTAGCCAGAATACCGCCAGGCAGCTCGTGGTCAACCGCCAGGTTGGTGCGGAATACCTGCGGGTATTTAAAATCTTTGGTAAACAGGTCAACTTGCCCGGAAGGAATGGAGAAATCCGGATTGGTATACTGCTTCTGGATATCCGAGATGAAATCCACCTGAGCGATGTTGCGTTCATCCACCCGGCCGATGGTAAGGCCATTGTTAGTGAACATAGCGCCCGGCCATACAAACGGAATACGGCTGGTGAAAATGCCGAGGCCACCCCGCAGGACGGTGCTGCGGTTACCAGTTACATCGTAGTCAAACCCGAGGCGGGGAGAGAACATCAACTGGCCGTCCGGCGCTTTACCTGCTTCCACGTTGTTGGCGACTTCATAGGCAGCCTGCATCTTTGGAAGTGCAACGTTGTTGAAATTGGTGTCTTCAGCCGGATCGGAAGTAATGACCGGCAGGTCTATCCGAAGGCCGGCTGTCAGCGTAAACTGTCTGCTGACTGCCCACTCATCCTGTGCGTACAGGCCCAACTGCATGGCGTTGAAGTCGGCAGCAGCAGCAGAGCCGTCGCCGGTAAGGTCGTCAACCAGGGAATAAGACCGGTCGTACTCGGTAGCCGGGGCGCCGTTGATGAAATCATCTATACTGGCGAAACGGTAAGTACCGTAATTCTGGCCGATGAACAGGTTGTAAATGCTGTAAAATTCATTATGCGTACCAATGGTAATGGTATGGTTGCCATTGTAGATCTTGAAGTTGTCCGTAATGGTAAAGATATCCTGATCCAGCCCGTTGGCAGTTGAGAACTGCTCTGATCCCATGAATATCTGGCCGTTGTTTTGATCATTGATAATGACGTACGGGAAATCAGCAGCCAGCGGGTCGCGGTCATCTCGTACGGAAGTGTAGCCAATGATCAGGTTGTTGGACAGCTTGTCGCTAAAGCGGGAGTTTAATTCCAGCGCCGAAGAATTGGTGGTGCTGGGGAAAAATACTCCGTTATTTGAATAGTTAATGGAGTTACTGCTGCCCGCATTGCGGTCATACTGCTCCGCTTTGGTGTACTGGTGGCGCAGGGTCAGACGGTGGTTCTCGTTCAGGTTGATATCGACCTTGCCGAACAACTTCAGGCCCTGAAGCTCATCAACCGTAGAACCGAAGCTCCCCGGGTCGTAACCATAAGTATTTCTGGTAAAGTTACGCAGGTTTTCCAGGTCGGCAACCGAAGCCCGGTTGTCCTGGCTGGTATAGTTTTCCAGCTGGAAAGGCACCGGAGTCTGGTCGTCCTGGATCTCGGCATTGACGAAGAAGAAGACCTTATCTTTGACGATCGGGCCTCCGATGGACGCGCCATAGGTAGCCTGGGTAAATTCTGCGACCTTTTCCTGGTCGGTTCCGAGGCGGTTCGTCAGAGTAGTGTTGGTTTTGCCGACCAGGCTCTCATTCTGGAAGAAATAATAGGCTGTACCGGCAAAT
>JAGQXQ010000473.1:0-6831 GCA_020436535.1 Phaeodactylibacter sp. | reverse complement strand
AGCTGGTCGATGATGTCAATACTAAACGGAGAAATACCGGTTTGGCCGCCATTGGTTCCCGAACCGGCGAGGCCAAACACGTCGTTGTTGACTGCACCGTCGATGTAAATAGCGTTGTACCGGTTGTTGACACCGGCGAAGGAGATGCCGTCGCCAAACCGAGTGGCCTGAGGTGTCAGGCGCAGGTAGTCGTTAACATCCCTGTTCAGAGTAGGCATTACGTCAATGTCTGCAGAAGTGATCTGCGTACTGGCGCCGGAGTTACTTCCGGTCAGGCCAGAGGATGCAGTTACCTGGATGGTTTCCAGTTCCACAGCTGATTCCTCAAGTGTAATATCTAATCTTTGCGTTTCACCCAGGCGTAAGAATATTCCTTCGAATACTTTTTCCGTGAAACCGGTGTAGGTCACCGCGATTTTGTAAGGGCCGCCAACCCGCATGTTGGGGATGCGGTAGTTTCCTTCTACATCAGTAGCGGTGCCATAGGTGGTACCAGAGGGTTGATGGACCGCCAGGATGTTGGCGCCAATCAGCGTTTCTCCATTTACATCCTGGATCTTTCCTTGCATAGAGGAAGTGGTAACCCCCTGGGCAAATCCCATCCCATGAAAGGCAACGATGAGTACGATCGTACTCAGTGCTCTCATTAGCATAGATAATCTCATAAACGAGTGAGTTTTGATGAACAAAATAATTGTTTGGCTTCGGCTACTTTTGAAAGTAGCATCAAGTTCTTTTGCTTTATTGTTTGACTATTTGACGTTGACTTGGAGCAAAAATAAGGCAAAATACTTGAACCCAATAGCCCAATTTCACTTTAGGGAAATTGATATGGCGGCAAATGTAAACAGTAGATGTTAAGCGTATATTAATTTCTCATTACGAGTGTTATTTCAATAATAATGTGACGTTTTACAGAAAATTTATCGAAAGCCCGGATGCTTTTCTTGCCAATCCGCTATTTTTGCTTAAAATACCCCTGCCAATCATTCTTAAACCAAAATATCCAACATGAGGCTATTTACCTATTTAACATTCATCGCACTTTTCATTTCCGTTTTTCGGCTTAATGCCCAGCAGAATCACGAAGTGATAGTGCAAAGCAACTCTTTCAGCCCCCAGGAACTGACCATCACCCTTGGGGATATGGTTACCTGGGATAATATAGGTGGCATTCATAATGTCAACGGAACAACGGCGACTTACCCAGGCAACCCCGAAGGCTTTGGCAACGGGGCGGCGGCAGCATCACCCTGGTCCTATTCCTTTACCTTCACACAGGCAGGTACCTATCAG
Source organism: Phaeodactylibacter sp. (assembly GCA_020436535.1). Lineage (GTDB taxonomy): Bacteria > Bacteroidota > Bacteroidia > Chitinophagales > Saprospiraceae > JACJXW01. The sequence goes on along the minus strand of JAGQXQ010000473.1, from coordinate 5,535 downwards.
TACCAATGTGATCCACATGCAAGCCTTGGTATGACCGGTACGATAATCGTGGAAGAAAGCGTATCTACCGACCTCTTGCTAACCGGCGTCTTTGATGGCCCTCTCAGCGGAGGAACCCCTAAAGGGGTAGAACTTTACGTATTGAATGACATTCCCGACCTGAGTGAATACGGTATTGGCTCGGCGAATAATGGCGGAGGGTCCGACGGGGTAGAATACACCTTCCCTGCGGTATCCGCAACTGCCGGCTCCTACCTGTACCTCACCAATGCCGGTGTTGAGTTCAGCGCCTTCTTTGGCTTTGACGCCGACTTTGTAGACGATGCCAGCACCTCTTCCGTTTCCATCAACGGAGATGATGCCATTGAGTTGTTCCGGAATGCTGCCGTTGTTGATGTATTCGGCGAGATCGATGTCGATGGCACCGGCCAGCCCTGGGAATACCTTGATGGCTGGGCCTACCGGGTCGATGGCTCCGGCCCAGACGGCAGTACCTTCGTGCCTGCCAACTGGATCTACGGCGGGGTCAACGCATTGGAGGGCGGAATGACCAACAGTACAGTAGATACTCCTTTTCCTGCGGGTACGTATGATCCCACAGGGACGGGGGTCCTTACCGCCAACAATGATGTGGCCACCACCGAGGTCAATATGGCTGTTACCATCAATGTGCTTGGGAATGATTTCCTGCCGGCGCCGCTGGAAAGCCTTATGATTACAATGAATCCAGGTGACGGTACCGCTGAGGCCACTATGGACAACACCATTATCTATACGCCCAACCAGGATTTTTGCGGCACAGATGCCTTCACGTATGAAGTATGTGCAGGCGGAGCCTGCCAGGCTGCAACCGTCAATATTACCGTTAACTGCCCGGTTTTCTACCCCGAATATACAATCGGGGAGGTAACCACGATCAATGCAGAGGGTGTGGCAGATTCCATAGCTGTAGACTGCCAGCTGAGAGGTATCGTTTATGGGGTCAACCTCCGGCCGGGTGGGCTTCAGTTCACCATTATTGATGGGAATAATGACGGCATCGGGGTTTTTAACAACAGCGGAGATCTTGGGTATACGGTACAGGAAGGGGATGAGGTGGTTCTTCAGGGAGAGGTCGACCAGTTCAACGGCCTGATTCAGTTACTGGCGGCCAGAGTGGATTTAGCCAGCAGTGGCAATGCCCTGGTCGCACCTGATGTGACAAATGCCCTGGGAGAAGCTACTGAATCTCAGCTCGTGCGCCTGGAAAATGTGTCTTTGGTAGATCCGGCGATGTGGAGCCCCGGAGGGTCCGGCTTCACGGTACAAGTAACCGATGGTGCGAATACTTTCGACGTTCGGATCGATAATGACGTAGATTTGTTCAACCTGCCGGCGCCTACCGGTACCTTTAGCGTTACGGGAATTGGAGGCCAGTTTGACAGCAGCTCGCCCTACGACGGAGGCTACCAGCTGTTGCCGCGTTATATGGAAGACATAGACCCCTACAGCGATGTGCTTGATCCTTCACTAGGTAAAGACATTGCCTTTTTTCCCAACCCGGTGCAGATGCAACTACAGGTGCTCAGTACCGAACCACTGGATGCCGTTCGCATCCATACGCTAAACGGCCAGTTGGTAGCGGAATGGAAGCAGCCCGGTGTTTTAGCCAGCCTGGACGTTTCAAAACTCGAGGCAGGTGGCTATGTTATCACTTTTGTACAGGGTAACAGAATTTGGGCGCAGGAACTGGTGAAGCAGTAGCATGCAGTGCATGCTCCATGGACTCATTGTTTCATTGTTTCACGGTGATACAGTGAGACAATGAATCCATGAAACAATGGATTATTATGACAGCAAAGAAGCGCATCGGGCTGGCCCTTTCCGGAGGAGGCGCCAGAGGGATTGCTCATATAGGTGTAATACAGGCATTGGAAGAACAAGGCATTTTCCCGGAGGTGATCTCCGGGGCAAGTGCGGGGGCTATTGTAGGGGCGCTTTACGCAGCCGGCAAAAAGCCGGGGGAGATCATGGATTTTGTTCGTAAGGCCAGCTTCTTTAAGATGTTTAAAGTAGCTATTCCTTTTTCCGGGCTTACCAAACTGACCTACCTGAGAGACAAGCTGGCGGAGACTATTCCGGAAGATCGGTTCGAGGCATTGGAAAAGCAGCTCTTTGTAGCCATCGCTAACCTCAATACCGGGGAATGTGAGATGCGTAGTTCCGGCCCGCTTTTCGATGTGGTGACGGCCTCTTCTTCTATTCCACTTCTTTTCCAGCCGGTAGATATCGACGGACAGTTCTACGTCGATGGAGGATTGCTGGATAATATGCCGGTGGGTCCGCTCAAAGGCCACTGCGATATTTCTATCGCGGTGAACGTAATGCCCCATGTGCCGGTCTCCAACAAGGCCGTACAGAACGTAATCGGGATTGCCCAACGCTGTTTCGACCTTTCTGTGCTGGCTAACAGCCGTCCCAATATAGCGCTTTGCGACCTGCTCATCGAACCCAAAGAAGTTCACAGTTTCAATATCTTTCAACTCAATCGCTATGAACCTTTGTTCGATATTGGTTATTCGGCGGCTATGGAGCAGATGGGAGCGTTGAAGGAGTTAATTGGTTGATGAGTGGTATTTTCAATTAACGAATTCCTAATTCAAAAAAACGGCTTGTTCCGCTACATCGAGGATCTGCACATCGATATCCTCCATGAGGGTGGTGGCAAGAGACAAACCAAAATAGTCTACTTTCACCGGGAAGGATTTATGGGTGCGGTCAACCAGGACAGCGACTTCTACTTTTTTGGGAAGGACATTGAGCAGCGGTTTCATGGCGTAGAAAATGGTTCGGCCGGTATTGGCCACGTCATCGATGATAATAATGGACTTGCCTTCCAGTTGTTCGGGGAGTAATTCGATCTGTATTTCCTGACTCAGCGGGGCGGCAGGGTTGAGCCGGATACGGGTGATAGTGATAGGGATTCCTGTAATCTGGAGCAGTTCATCGAGCAACATTTGGGCAAAGCCCAGGCCGGTATTATTGATTCCCGCCAGGATCAGCTCCTTCTCCTCGAAATTGTTCTCGAGGATCTCAATAGCCAGGCGTTTGATCTTTTGTTGTATTTGTTCTTGGTTGAGTATCTTCATAGCCTTGGTAGTGATTAATTGTTTCCCAGGGTAAAATTAGGGATTTGGCCAACAAATTCTGCTACTATTGTTAGAAATGATCCTATTTTAGCATCAAATAAATAATCGTCGCGTCCATGATTCAACAGATCGCTTTTATTGTAGTCACTTTATTTGCTTTCGGCCTGGCCTGGCGCGCTTTTTCCCGGGTGCGCCGCAATATTCTCCTGGGGCAGGATGAACAGATAAGCGGGGATACCGCCCAGCGCTGGCGCAACGTCCTGCTTGTTTCTTTTGGCCAGCAGAAGATGTTTAAGCGCTGGATACCGGCGGTTTTCCACTTGTTCATCTACGTCGCTTTTTTGCTTACCCAGGTAGAATTGATCGAGATCTTCATTGACGGGGTTTCCGGACAGCACCGGTTCTTTGCCGATAAACTGGGTGGCTTTTACACCTTCGTTATCAGCTTCATCGAGGTACTTTCCATTTTGGCCTTCGTGGCTACGATTATCTTCCTTGCCCGGCGCAACTTGCTGAAAACGCCGCGTTTCTGGAAACCGGAAATGAAGGGCTGGCCGCGCCTGGATGGCAACCTCATCCTCGTCTTTGAGATCATTCTACTCATTGGTATTTTTAGCATGAACGGCGCGGATATTCTGCTTCAGGATATTGACCCGCAGCACTATCCGGAAACCGGCCAGCTGGCGGTCAGCACCTGGCTGGGGCCCGCTCTTTTTGGAGGGCTGAGCGAAGGGGCGCTTCACGTAGTGGAACGCTTCGGCTGGTGGCTACACCTGGGCATGGTGTTTGTATTCCTCAATTACCTGCCGTATTCCAAGCACCTGCATATCTTTCTGGCTTTCCCCAACACCTACTTCGCCCGGCTAAAGCCGCGCGGTGAGATGGACAATATGCCAGAGGTCATGAACGAAGTGAAGAGTATGATGGGGCTCACGGAAGGCGGTGAAGGGGAGGGCATGGATGTGGACGCCGAGTTGCCCGAATTCGGCTCCAACGATGTATTTACCCTGAGTTGGAAAAATATAATGGATGCCTACAGCTGTACCGAATGCGGCCGTTGCACCTCCGTCTGCCCGGCTAACCTTACCGGCAAGAAACTTTCGCCCCGCAAGGTCCTGATGGATATCCGTGACCGCGCTGAAGAAGTGGGCCGCAATATCGAGAGCGGCGATGAGCAATTCGCCAAAGATAAGTCTCTGCCGGTTAACAAAGACAACTACGATGATGGTAAGTCGCTCCTGGATTATACCACACCGGAAGAACTGCACGCCTGCACCACTTGTAACGCCTGCGTCGAGGCTTGCCCGGTGCTGATCAATCCGCTGGAGCCCATTCTGAAGATGCGCCGTTATGAGATACTAACCCTCTCGCAGGGGCCGCAGGAATGGGTACCTATGTTCACCAGTATGGAAAACAGCGGCTCCGCCTGGGCGATTCCCGATGACCGCGATCAGTGGGCGAAGGAGGCGATGAAGGGGTAAGCTCAGTGATACAGTGGTTATTAAAAAGACGAGAGGGGAGGTCGTTATAAATATTATTATTATTTTTATAATCGTTACTTTTGTAATTATTACAAAAGTAACGATTGGTAGCGAAAAGAAAAAGAAAAATAAATGAGCAAGCTCAACATACCTAACATGGCCGCCCTGGCCGCCGAAGGCAAAGAGCCCGAAATCCTCTTCTGGGTAGGCTGTGCTGGCAGCTACGACAACCGGGCCCAAAAAGTAACCGTCGCCTTCTGCAAGATTCTGAATGCGGTAGGGGTAGACTTCGCCATCCTCGGCAACGAAGAACAGTGTACTGGCGACCCGGCCCGCCGCGCCGGCAACGAGTTCGTCTTTCAGATGCTGGCCCTGCAGAATATCGAGACGCTGAAAATGTACAGCGTCAAAAAAATCGTCACGGCCTGCCCGCATTGCTTCAATACGCTGAAGAACGAATACCCCGCCCTGGGCGGCAACTACGAAGTCATCCACCACACCCAGTTGCTGCAGCAACTCATCGACGAGGGGCGCATCAAAATGAAGGAAGGCGGCGCGTTCAAAGGAAAACGCATCACTTACCACGATTCTTGTTACCTGGGCCGCATCAACGGCGTATACGAAGCCCCGCGCAAGGTACTGGAAGTGCTGGACGGCGACCTGGTGGAAATGAAGCGCTGCCGCACCAACGGCCTGTGCTGCGGCGCCGGCGGCGCCCAGATGTGGAAGGAGGATGAGCCCGGCGATAAACGCGTCAACGTGGAACGGGCGGAAGAAGCGCTGGCTACCGGCGCCAGCATCATCGCCGCCAATTGCCCCTTCTGCCTGACCATGATGGGGGACGGGGTAAAGGCCAAGGACAAACAGGATGAAGTGATGGTGTATGACCTGGCAGAACTTGTTGTCAACAACATGAAGGGGTAGGG
>JAGQXQ010000472.1 GCA_020436535.1 Phaeodactylibacter sp. | reverse complement strand
GGATGGTATACAGTTCCCTCAACGGTTGGCTGCAGGTTTTTGACCCCAATGAAGTAATGAGCAATCCACGGATACCCCAGGTGGTGATCACCGGCCTGTCTTATTACGATCAGGCCCGAAAAACCAACCGTACCTTATCCTTGACAAAAAACATAGAAGTAGCTTCCGAGATCACCCTGAAATATAGCCAACAGCCCTTCTCCATTGAGTACGTAGGGCTGGAGTTCAATGATCCGGAGGGCATTCGTTTCGCCACCAGGCTGGAAGGCTACGAAATGCAGTGGAATGATGCCGGGGGACAGCGATCTGCACGCTATCTCCAGGTCCCTCCAGGCCAATATACCTTTCTGGTTAAAGCCATTAACAGTGATGGCTTGGAAATGAAAACCCCGCTGGCCCTGCAGGTCACCATCCTCCCGCCATGGTGGAGAACCAATGCTGCTTTTATAGCTTACGCATTTATCATCGGCCTAACGCTCTACTATATCATTGCCTATCAGCGCCGCCGCTGGCGCCTCCAAACGCAACTGAAACTCAAACAACTTGAGGCCGCCCAGCTCAAAGAGCTGGATGCGGTGAAGACCCGCCTCTTTACGGATATTGCCCACGAATTCCGCACGCCTCTGGCAGTGATAGAAGGTGCGGCCGGGCAGATCAAAGAAAAGCCTCAGCAATGGGTAGATAAGGGAGTAGATATGATACAGCGCAATACCCGGCAATTGCTGCGGCTCGCCAACCAATTGCTCGACCTGAGTAAGGTGCAAAGTGGATTGATGGGCCTCTTTATGGTACAGGGAGAGGTGATCGCCTTTCTGCAGGCCGCTCTGGAGCCCTTCGCTACCCTTGCCGCTCACGAGGGCATCCGGCTACAGACTGATCTATACCCGGAAAAACTGGAGATGGACTATGACCCCGACAAGCTTCAGCAAATACTATCTAACCTTCTTTCCAATGCATTGAAATTCACTCCTAAAGGAGGGCTTATAACCGTCAGGAGCCAGGAGGTGCGGGCCGATGGCCAGCTCCATTTGCAGATTACCGTCGAGGATACCGGCCCGGGTATTTCCGCCGATGAACTGCCTTATATTTTTAACCGATGGTTTAGAGGTAATGGAAGCCAATCTGCTTCCGGAGCCGGCATCGGCCTGGCGCTCACCAAGGAATTAGTGCAAATGCTCGGTGGCGCTATCACAGCCGGCAGCCCGGAAGGCGCCGGCGCTACCTTTCGCATTTTGCTTCCGGTGCACAACAAAGCACCCCGGGAAGGCCTGGCTCCTCCCACTGAAAAGGACGGTACCGAGCAGGCCGACACGGAGGCGGCCCTGGCTCAGGGCAACCGCTTGAAACTGCTGATCGTTGAAGACAATTCAGATATCATCGAATACCTGGCCTCTTTCCTCGACGGCGATTATGAACTGCTGGTGGCCGGAAACGGCAAAGATGGCCTGAAAAAAGCTACCAGTGAAGTGCCGGATGTCATCATTAGTGACATCATGATGCCGGAAATGGATGGCCTGGAGCTTTGCCGGCGATTGAAAGCAGGCTTCGAGACCAGCCACATCCCCATTCTGTTGCTGACAGCCCTGGCAGATAAGGACTCCCGCATCGAAGGCTATGAAACCGGCGCTGACGCCTATTTGCCCAAGCCTTTTGACAAAAGAGAACTCCTCGCGCGGCTTCGGCAACTTACTGAAAACAGAAAGCGGTTGCAGGAATATTATCGGGCAGGCCTGCACAGCCTCCTACCTCCTGGTAAGAAAAAGGGGGCGCCTGATAAAGAAGAAATTTTTTTGGCACAAGCCCGTCAAGCTATATTGGATAATATATCAGATTCGGATTTTGGCACCGAAGAACTATACCGAAAACTGGGTATGAGCCGGACGCAACTCCACAAAAAGCTTAGTGCGCTGACCGGGCAATCCACAGCTATTTTTATCCGGAGTATTCGACTCAACTTCGCCAAACAACTCCTTGAACAAACACCCGGCCTCCAGGTCGCCCAAGCTGCCTATGAATCCGGATTTAAAGACCCCAACTACTTCTCCCGTTGTTTTACCGAAGAATTTGGAGTAAATCCTAAAGATGTACGCCCCTAAACTGAAATCTGCTTTTGGTACCGCTTTACCTAGCTGACGAGGCGTCTCGTCAACCCAAATGAATTTGGAAGCCCAGGTTCGCATATTTAACTTAATTTAACCCAAATTGGACAGGGGCCCGATAGCGCCTCTGAACAGGGTTCGGGAACCGTTTCGCAACGTATTATAATCAGTGAATCTGAACAATAGTCCAGATTTTTGGAACAATAGTGAAGATGTACCCAACAATATAGTTGCATCTTTGAGAGGAATATTAGTGCCTTGGGCCAGACACCTAAAACCAGGGGGCATCCTACTCCCCCAAAAAACCAAAGCTGCAACAAATCGGAGCTTAATTAAATAAAGGGGAATTAGGTTGCACTGAAAGGGGGGGTAAAAAACACTATGGCTACTTAAGAATTCGCTGCGGCAATCCATAAGCGAAGTTCACACAGCTTCTAACCCATCGCCCCCCCTCATTTTTTTGATTTTGCATAACAATTTTCTATAGAGAGAGGGAATGCCAAATGGCGCCCTCTTTTTTTATTCTACCCACCCCTCAACATACAAAACCTCCGCCTTCCGTTGCCCATGAAAATACACCTTCACCTTTTTGTAGAAGTACCCCAGGTCGCGAGCGTCATATTCAATGGAAATAGCGCCGAGGCTGTCTGGCGGAACCGCCGCCGCTTCCCAGTCGGGTACCGTACAGCCACAAGAGGTCCGTACGTTGTCGATGATCAGTGGTTCGCCGCTAATGTTGCGGAACTGAAAGTCGTATCTTGCCGGTTTTTTTTGCGGGATATCCCCAAAATCATGTGTATTCTCGGTGAGCCATTCGACTTTTGAATCGGCTGCCGGCTGGTGGCCCAGCCCGGCTACCGTTCTAACGTTGGAAAAAAGCCGGAAGGACGCCCGGCCTTCCGCAACTTCTTGGCTATCACCAGGACCCAACGTTTGACGGGTAGCCCCCACCCCCAAAGGAAAATTAAATAACAGGAGGAAAAACGAGAAAAGGGAAAGTAGGAATAATCGAGCCTTCATACTGCCTGATTTTTTATATCTAACGGTGGCAAAGGTAAAAAAGTGTAGAGGATACTGAAGAGGGACAGGCGGGATGGCTATATGGCTCCCTTCGACAAGCTCAGGGTGAAATTGTTATATTGTTGTCGCTGGGTTTCGTCCGCCGCACACCACTACGATTTGGGATTTTTGATGTCCGCCGTACACCGTACACACCGTAGACCACACACCTCCTACGCCCCCTGCTCCAGCACCTCCCAGGTATGGTCTGACAGAAGTTCGACAGTAGCAATAAACCGATAAGGCGGGTTCTGCCCCCATTCCTGAGGGGAAACCATGGAAAGCACATAGTCTCCTTCACTGCGTTCGTAGAGGTGGTAGATAAAACCAATAAGGGGTTCAAAATTCATCTCGGCCTTGTAGATCAGCTCGGATATGGCGATGCGGCTCTGAATGGCTTTTGCCTGTTGGGCCAGCAATTCGATCTGCTTTTTGATCTGGCCGAGCTGCATATCGGTTTGTTTGTACATAGCTGTTACCGCTCGCCCCTTGGCTTTCCCTTTATCCATCGGTTTGATCTGCACGCCTCCCACTGTATGGGCATAAGGCAGGAGATGTGGGTCTTGGGCGATCTTATCCTCATCAATTGGATTGATAAATTCTTCCGGCTGATTGTTCTCTTTTTGCTGCATGGTACGGTTTAGCGGCTGCCTTAGAGCGTGTTGGGGATTTACC
>JAGQXQ010000083.1 GCA_020436535.1 Phaeodactylibacter sp. | reverse complement strand
ATCGCTGTCTTTGATGTTGACGAAGTAATTGCTGCGCCGTTTGGTAGTGAGCTTTATGGCCGCTTCCTTACAGGTGACCTCCAGGAAAGAAGCCCGGCTTCTGGCCTTTATCCTGTGCCCCACCACGATACCGCTGAATATCGGGCCCTCCTCGGCATGGTAACCGGCCCGGACCACGATGTTCTTGCCCGGGATGAACTCCTCGCGGTTGCTCACCGGAAAATTTCGGGAAGAGACATCGCCATCGCTGATCAGGATAGTAGCCGTCGCTACCCGGTTGGCCTCTTTGCTGACCGCAATAGAATGCACCCGGATCGCCCCGTCAATTTCCTGGCCCTCGGACAAGACGGTGAAGGCCACGCTGTCGGTTTGTCGTCCACATAAATTGGTTGCTGGCATGGGATCGGTTTTTATTTCCCGGCCTTTTCCAGTGGCGGGAAGATCATTTCACTGCCTGTTTCCAAGGCCCGGAAGTTGGTCAGGCCATTTACCCTGGCCACCTCCAGGTAGTAGGAAGGATCTCCGTATATCTCGTCTGTCAGAATCATGATGTTGTCGCCTTCCTTTACCGTCCGGGCGTGGGTCAGGTCCGGGGAACTGTCCTTGCGGCGGGCGCAACATTCCTGGTCGCTCTGGTAACTTTGTATCTGAAAGTCCACCTCCGCCCGTAGGGGGCTTCCGTCGGGAGCGAACAATACCATCCGCACCCTCAGGTTGCTCATGACCCCTTTCATGAAGCCCTCCGTATCTCCCCAGATCAACTTGATGAAGGGCGTCCGGTGAATATCTCCGGAATAGTCATAGACATTTGCTTTGAACTCCTTGAGCCTGCGGGTGACGTAGCTCGTGTCCGATACTCTGGCCATGACGGCTGCCGTTTGCCCCAGCCGGCGCAAGGGGTTTCCATCCTCGGGCACCACCCCGGTGCCATCGAGGGTAAACTTGATGTTCATCGACTCGGGCGGCACCCGATAGAACTGATTGCCCTCCCGGGTGCTGCCGGGAGTGCTCACCTGCCGGTATTGAATGGCGTACTGCCGGGTCAATTCTTCCGGATTGATCTGGACCACGAAAGGCTCTCCCCACGGCTTGAGGAAATCGCCGTCGCTGTAGGCCTGTATCCGGAGTTTGCTTAATTGCTGTTCCATTTATCGGTCTTTTTGACGTTCCAGAATAGCCAGCACCTGCTCCACGCAGTTTCGGATGAGCTCTTCATTCCGGGGCCCTTCCGTGGCGGGGGCCCCGTTCAGTTCTTCGGTAAATTCCAGGCCGCCGGCAGTTTCCTGTCCGCTGGCCTGCGGCGGCGGCGGTTCGGATACCGACGCCCGGATGTACATTTCTCTGATCTCGATCGGCATGACGCTATTTTTTTTATGCTTAAAAAGCCGCCTGCAGCGGGGAAGCTTTCGCCAGCCTTTCCGCCGCCTCCGGATCTGCGCCCGGCACCGGGATAATGCGGAAGTAGTTGTACTGCAGCTCCAGCGTTTCGATCACAATGCTGCTCTGCTCGGCATTGAAATTGGACACTGACCACCTGACCGGAAAAGCATTGACGACATACCAGGCGGCCAGGGGCACGTGCTGCTCGTTGAGCAGCGTAATGATGGCATTGGTGGGCGCAAAATTGAAATCCTCGACGGCCGCCCTGATCCAGAAAAGGATGGCCGAGCCGGTTACCATGCCCCTCTTGAGCACCAGCTTTTCAAAGTTGCTGCGCACCGGCAACTGATGGGCGAAGCGGTTTTCACCTCCCTCTTTTACCGGCTGCGTTTCGATGCTGGCCGTCAGGCCGCTCACCTCCTGGAAGCGAAAGTCCTTATCGGTAACCGTCGGCAACTCAAAGGTTACGGAAAAGTGAAACCCTGCCGGTGGATAGTAGGCTGCCATGATTCGGTCAGTTGTGTTCAACGGTTAACCCTTCATGGGCGACTTCCATGGTCTCGATGGCCACTTCGTTGCCGTCGGACTTCAGGTCAGTCGACTGCACTTTTGTTGGCCAGGCATTCTTGACCTTCCACGTAACCACCGGCTCGTGCTTTTCGTTGAGCATGCTGATGGTCAGGTCGCGGCGCTCGATCTCCTTGAGGGCGACGGTGTTCCACCAGTCGTAGAAGTCATTGTCTCCCTTGAAGGTGCCGCGCTTGAGGGTGATGTTGCCGTACTTCTGCATGCCAGGCATTTTTGTCTTTACGTATTCCGGGCTCAGGCCGTCGCGGTATTCGATGACGTCGGTTTCCACCGCCAGCCCGGAGACTTCGGTAAACCCCAGTTTTGAGCCACCCCATTCTACCTGGAAGTGAAACTTGGGAAGCGGGTAATTTGCCATGACTATGGTTTATTTGGTTTATGGAAAATTCATTTCGCTCGTACTCACGATTCCTGCATTTTGTGCGAGAACCTCAGGATGATGAACTCAGCCGGGCGGACGACGGCCATGCCGATCTCGACGATCATGTAGCCGTTGAGGATGTCCTCGGCGGTCATGGTTTCGTTGAGGCCGACCTTGACGTAGAAGGCGTGCTCTTGCTTGGCGCCGACGAGGGCTCCGGCCCGCCACTGGTTGACCAGGAAGTTCTCGATCATCGCTTTGACCTTGACCCAGGTGTTGGCATTATTGGGTTCGAAGACGAACTGCTCGGTGGCTTTCTTGGTGGATTCCTCCACCATGTTGAAGAAGCGCCGCACGGAGATGTAGCGCCATTCGTTGTCGTTGCCGGCCAGGGTGCGGGCGCCCCAGACCAGGGTGCCTTTGCCCGTGAAGGCGCGGATGGCATTGATGGATTTGCCGGAAGGGTCCATATTGAGGCCGTCCTGATCCCCGTTTGTGATACGCCTTGCCGGGCGCGAAACATTGGCCAGAGCTACGTTGGCCGGAGCTTTCCAAACGCCCCGGGTGCGGTCAACACTGGCGTATACCCCGGCAATGAAGGGGCTGAGGGGCAGCTCCATCTCCAGGCTGTTGATGGTAGCCAGAGCTAAATTGTACAGCGCAGCGTCTACAGTATCGCCTTCTCCCGGTTTCACTGTGTCCAGCGTGAAGGAGGAATCGGTAACCTCTGCCCCTCCTTCGATTTTTTTTGTCACCTTTTGGTTTACAGTAACACCCGAATCCTCAAATTGATAATTGAAGGTAGCCATTACATTAGGCGTATAAGCCGCTCCGTATTTCAGGTTGTCCAGCGGAAGGCTATAGCTCCGGAAAGTACCTGCCGCCTTCAGTATCGTTTCTTCCCCTACCGGCATAGGGATATCCAGAATAGTAAACCTGTCCTGCAATTTTCCGCATTGGCTCAGGGCAGCTGTGGCGATGTCATTATAATCTTCGGAGTGCTGCAGTTCCGGAATAACCAGGAGGGTGACTTCGTCTATGGCTTCTACTGCATTGATGCCATCCACAATACCATATTTTTTCTTACCAGCGGAAGCATCGCCAGCGGAAGCATCGCCAGAGGAAGTATCGCCAGCGGAAGCATCGCCAGAGGAAGTATCGCCAGAGGAAGTATCGCCAGAGGAAGTATCGCCAGGGGGCGGCGGCCCCTCGGCTGCAATTACTCCTCCGGCTTCCTTCATAGTGCCTACAGAAACCACATAACAGGGCCCGCCGCCATTGGCATAGAAGGCCTGCAGGGCGTAAAACATAATATGCGGGGAAGGGGCCCCGATAGAAGCATTGACCTGGCGGCTGAGCAGCTTATCACTACTATCCGTCTGGTCGCCCACTTCTACAGTGATCGTGGTTTCGGGTAGGGCCACTCCAAAATAGTTCCGGTATTCGAGCAGAGAAGTGATCCGGGTTGGCTCCAGTACGATGCTCTTCCCATCCCTTTCAGCCTTTTGTGTAAAACCGATAAAGGCCGGTATGGCAGTTTCCACTGCCGCGATAGAAGGTGGAAAAAGAGGGATCTCCTCAATGTACACCCCGGGAGTCCTTTTAGTTAAAGATGACATGATATGTGATTTTATATGTTTACAAATACTTGCATCTCGCGTTTACGGGCCGAAGGGTTCGGCAGGTTGTCTGTCAGGATCAGTTCCTGCCCTCCGGCTTTGATCTTTTTGAGCTTCAGGCCCTTCAGCTTCCGCTCGTAAAAGGGGAGCTCCGGCCCAGAGCGGAACAGCTCGGCCTGTTTGGGCTCGAATTTTTGAATGAGCTGCTTTTCCGTTTCTGTCTGATCGGCGGTATCCACCTTTCCGAAGGGGATCTCTTCCGGATAGACATCCGGGTTCTCGTGATTAGCCGGGTCATAGAGGACTTCCATCTCGTAGGCGGGCGGCGGCTTCATTTCGGCCGTGGAAGCCCGGATAACGATGTAGGACCAGCGCCCTTTTCGCCGGTTCAGTCGCAGCGTATAATGCGCCGGATGGGTATAATCCGTTGTTTTGTCCTTGAAGATCTCAATGATGCCGAAGGGCGTTCGGGGCAGCCAGGCCGGGTCGGCGTATAGCTCCATTATTTTAGCATCCCGCCCCCTCGGCAGCAGTTGCAGTTCGTACCAGCCGGGAGGGCTTTGGGATAAGTCAACGCTCAGGCTTCGCGCTGCTTCCTCGATATTCGATTCCAGAACCTTGGTTTTGCCCGGGCCTGGCAAGGTGCGGAAAACCTTCATTTCCCCAAATTTGCCGGGAGTGAGCGGTATCCGAGAGATGGGGGGAATGTACCCTATCCGGTCTTCATCACTCAGGCCCGGCTGCCGGGAAAGGGGCAATTCGCCCTCTGGCCCCAGGCCCTCATCGATAGCGCCGGTATCCCGCTTGATATTGGTGAGGTAAAAGAGCTTCTTACCCGGTAGCGCCTCTCCATTAGCGGGCAGGCTGGTATAATTAACCAGGCCCGGTTCTTTCAGCTGCAGGAAGAACCGGAAGCGGGTGAGCGCGCTGATCCTGCGCAGTATTTCATCCTGAGGTACTATCCGGGTAAAATAAACAGCCCCGCCCCCTGCCGATTGGCGGAACAGCAGGCTGTGGCCGGCCAGCGCCTGCCGGCAATCCGGGGTGGGGGACAGGATGAAGTCCCGGCTGCGGCCATCCTCGTAGTAATCGTTGAGGATGTCGATAGAGAATAACGGTTCAAATTTCCGGGCCATGGTCAGTATGCATTTTCCGAGGTTTCTATTACTTCTACCAGCGATTCGCTGTCTTCGGGTTCTGCGATTATCGTCACCAGCCTTATTTTGTAAAGCACGAAGGGCAGTTCTTTGCCGCCCAGCACGCCCCAGAGGTGGTTGAGGTTCTCGAAGTTCAGGTTGTACAGTTCCACCAGCAGCTTTTCGATCTTATCGTGGAGCCCCGGGGAATTCTCATGGTCGAACACCTGCCGGGCCTGAAAAAAAGAAATGACCTTCGTCAGGAAGGCCATCGCATTGGTGTAAGTGCTTTCGGTTATGGTGAAAAGCAAGTACAAATTCAGGTTCACCGGGGGGTTATGCCGAAACCCGCCGTCTTTGGCCGGGGTGAAAGTGGGGCCGTTTTTCAGGGTGAATTCCTCTTCTACGTTGATCAGGGTCATCACCACCTTTTCGTCCAGGTCGTTTTGGGGGTTGCCGTCGCTGCTCTGCGCTTCCAGCTGGGAAATATTGCCCAGCACGACTTTGGGCTTATTCGGCACCAGGTTGAGTTCGTCAAACCGGAAGAGGTATTTCTCCAGTTCATCTCGGATATAATTGAGGGCCGCGTCGATCATTATTTTAAGTTTGGGGTTTTTAAATCTGGCGTCTTTCCTCCTCATCAGAGCCGGCGGAAGAGCTCCAGGAAATCTCCGGTTTCCAGCATGTGTTCCACCACCGCCGTTACATCGGCTCTTGAGCAACTGTCCACCAGCACCATCTGTTCCGCCCAGAAGTATTTGCCATTCAGAAACTCGCCATCGCGCTGATGTTCTCTTCTGATCCTTTCAATATCATCGTAGGTGAAAAAGGAAGCAGCGTATACGCTTCCATCCTCCAGGCGGACGATAACATCGGTATTGTGGGCGTCGGAGCCGTTGTCCTCCTGCCCTTCTCCGGAGAGATAAATCTCCTGGATCTTTGAATCCATCACTGCATTATCTTTTTCAGGCTGATTCAGCGTGACCGATTACTTATCTTATGCTTTTTTTGAGATTGCCTCAATACCTATTCAACCAGGAAGCAACTTGATGGAATGGATGGCGGGATTTCCGAATAAGTGGTATTAAGGGATTTGAAAAATAATGGGTATCCTGTTATTTTCCAACCCTCTAAAGATGCAGGGTTTTGTCCAGGAACTCCTGCTTTTTCCTTCTGGAAACCGGGATGGCAGAGTGGTCGGCCATGGTGATGGAGCCTTCGCGGTTATAGCGGACAACGTAGTGCAGGTTGATCAGGTGGGAACGGTGGGGGGAAAAAAAGCCGTAGGGTTCCAGCATTTTGATGAACTCTCCCAGGTTGTAGGAGCTCACCAGGTTGGATTGCGTTTTTGTGACGATGCGTGTACACCGCTGCAGGCCCTCGCAGCGGATAATATCATCCACATGGATAAAGTCGAAACCCCGCATGGTTGGAATGCCGATCAACTCATCGTGGGACAACTGATGCAGCATTTTTTTTATCAGCAAGCAGTTGCGCTGGTTTTCCTCCCGAAGCGCCAGCCGTCGTTGGGCTTCCTCCACCGCACGCACCAGGTCTTCGCTATTCACCGGCTTGGAAACAAAAGCGCAGGCAGGGAGCCTGACCTTTTCAATAGGCAAAACCCGGAGGTGAGTCACTAGGATGGTTTCGGAGCCGTTGGAAACGGCTCTTTGGAGCAATGCCCCACCACCGGGAGGCGGTGGTATGTCAAGTTCCAGAAAAATAAGGCCTGCCTTCCCTTCCCTGATCAGGATATCGGCCTGCTCCCCTGTTTCCGCTTTTCCGCAGACCTTTACTTCGGGGCAGTACAGCTCAATGGCCTTTTCAAGGACATTTAGCGATCTCGCTTCGGGGTCCACTATAATCGCATCGATCATAGCCCAGGTTTTGAGGGGTTAACCGGGCTCAGCTCCTCTGGCCCAATAACGTTTTTCTTTTATTCCAGTTATGCCATTTGTATGGTTTTGTCAATGATGGTTGTCAGCTTTTTCAAAAAAGGCGGCCTCCATATAAGTGCTTACTCTTTCAACAACCTCCGGATCTCTTCCACATCCGGATGGGTAATACCGGCGCGTTCCAGGTCGTCGAAATCTTTGAGGAATACAATTTTTAACACCAGGCCGCGATGGTCTTTTCGGTCTTTCCATTCCAGGTAGATGGCTTTTGCCTCTTCAAGAGCTCCCTTAAAGAGCAGGCTCAAGGCAATATTCGTGTAGACTCCGGTCATTTCAGGGGTTATCTCCAATGTCCTTCTGGCAGCCGCTTCGGCTTGTTCAAACTTTTCGTTCAGAATAAGATACCAGGATAAGTTGTAGTAGGCAGCCGAGGCATTTTCTTTGGTTTCTTTCTGCGCCCCCCTCTCAATAGCCGCTTCGTAGAATTGAACGGCCCACTGGTAATTCCGGATATTTTCTTCAACAGATGATCTATACCTGCCTCTCAACCCCATGGCGAGGTAATTATCGGCAGCTTGTTTCAGTTCCTGTAAGCTTGCTGTTTTTATTCTTCTTTGCAGTAGTGTTTCCAATCCCTTTGGAAGGGCTTGATCTTCATTTTTCCATAGTAGATCGCAAGTCTGCGCCAGGCTAATTAGATCCGGTTTGGTTTTCAGTATTTCGTTCACAATCAGGCGGACCTGTCGCGGTGAATCAAGTTTCGAGTAGTAATCAATACAAAGTAGACGATCCTGTAACCTTTCGGATTCCAGGCATTCCGATACCTGGATAGTTCCTAAGGCCACTTTTTCTTCAATCGACATAAGCGCATAGTAATCACTTTCCAATTCGTGGAGCATATTATTGAAAATATGAAAATCGTAATCACCGGTTCCAGTCAGGATCTGTTTGCCTTCTTCCGGGTGGAAGGCAACTGCATAAACAGGGGCCTTGTGCTGGAAGGTTTGTATAGTGTTTCCGTTGATGTCCCATAACCTGGCGGTGTGATCGAGGCTGGCAGTCAGAAAATCCTTTCCATTTGGGGAAAAGGCTACGGCAGTGATTTGACTGGTATGTCCCTGGAGCGTCTGGATAGGGTTGCCATAGAAGTTGGTTCTGATAACAAAGCCCTCAAGTCGCCCTTCGCCAGTTCCAGTTCCTCCTGCAGCTCGGCCAGCCCCGTGGAATGGCACCAATAGAGCCTGGATTATTCCAGAGGGCCAGCCGCAGGGCTGCTCGGTGCAGCTGCCGGTATCGCCGCTCCAGCCCCTTTTTCTCCACTTCCAGCTGCCTGATGCACTCCTCCTGTTCCTGGCAGCGGAGCAGCATGCGCTCCGCTGCTGTAGAAGCTATCCCAAGGCTATCCTTTGGGCTGCAAAATGGATTGGCGCGATATTTCTATCCATACCTTTGGGCTTCAGGATGCACAGAAGAGATGGGACAGGGGTGACACGCCCGCCTGTTGTGTCAGCGGCCGACAGAGATGCGGCGGCTTCACGCTGATTGGTAGCAAAACCCACAAAGATCTGCCAAATAGGTGTTAGATTAAGATTAATAAAGGCGTAATAAACTCACAGGATAGTGACAAGAACATAAACATTGGCCTTGAACATATTATGTATGGCTCAAAAAGAGCCTCTTTTTCCTAGGCTCCACTTTCTTCAATAATCCGTTGGATTTGGTGGTGTAATTCCGGTATTTTATTCTGCACCACGTCAAGCACGATCTCATAATCTACACCGAAGTAGTGGTGTATCAACTTATCTCGCATTCTTGCCATTCCTGTCCATTCAATAGAAGAATATTCCTCCCGAAATGCTTCGTCGACTTTTTTTGCTGCCTCTCCGATAATCTCCAGGCTTCTTACTATTGCCCGTTTCAATACCTCGTCCTCCTCAAGAGCTTCTTTGTCCAACCCTCCGGAATTGCCAATAATGAAGCTGGTTTCTTCCAGAATATGCCGTAAAAATTCAATGGAAGACTTCGACATATTCTACTTCCTTTTCAATGTAGGGTAAAATGTACTTGCTGGCCGATTCCCTGGTTACTAATTCCACGGATTTACCCCATGATTTTTCCAGGTAGTCAATCAGCCCAATAAAGTTATCGAATGTTTTTTGGCCGGTTTCATACTCTACCAATAAATCAATATCACTGGCGTTATTTTCTTCTCCTCTGGAATAAGAACCGAATAAGCCTATTGTACGAACCTTGTACCTCCTGAGGTCTGCTTTGTGATTCTCCAAAAAGCCAAGAATCCGCTCCTTATTTAGTTTAATTGTGGCTTCCATTTTAATTTTTGATTCTATCCATAAATATAACGGTTTAGAACCGATATCCGGTTCTTTCCAGGGG
>JAGQXQ010000471.1 GCA_020436535.1 Phaeodactylibacter sp. | reverse complement strand
ATCTTCAAAAGAGGGGTTGTCCAGAAGTATTCCCTCCTGAGCAAAGGCCGCCCTGAACAGGAACAGCAGCGCGATAGTCAATCGGTTCTTCATTTTATCAGGTGTTTGGACTACTTGTCTGGCTGGACAAGAAGGTTGTTGTCTGTTGTTGCAAGATATTGGCGCCAAACAGCGGTTAACTGACAACCAATCCCGCTATAAATCTTGAAAAGCGGGATCCGACATTAGAATGGTAGCCGGTGTTTGGATCAGCAATTGAGTATCTGCTTATTTTGACAATGAACAGGGTACGACTGCCGACATCTCATCCACCAGCACGTTGCCATTATAAGGGTTCGGCCGGCCCTGGTCGAAATAAGCCTCCAGGTAAAGGAAATCATACGGCTCGCCACTAGTGAAAAATAACTCGATTTTTTGCCAATCGGTATTGGCAATGGGCTCACTCTCCGCCAGCATTTCGAAGCCGTCCTTTTCCTTATCCGCATATCCACCCCAAATGCGGATCACCGCCGGGATATTGTAATTGGCCTGTTGATTGGTGGCCCGGCTCAGGCTGATGTAAGTTTCAGAGCGGCAGGCCAGAAAGTCAAGATGGTAACAGGTATCCACCAGTAAGGGTTGCGGCAAACGCTGCCCGACACACTCCCAGGAATCGTTGTCGCGCACCACCATACCCAGGTAGGTTTTGCCGTGAGCGGCGCTTTTATCTACCCCGAATTCACCGCTGGGGTGCACATCGGCCGGGCTTTCTCCCTCAAACCCGCAGTTTTCCCAACCTTTAGGGGTGTGGGAATGGTGGGGAGCATCCTCGAAGGAAGGATTCTTCAGGGAAATAGGAACGGCAGGCTGTGCCGAAAGCATCCAGCCGCCGAGGCACAGTAAAAAGGCGATGGTTATTTTTTTCATAGTAAGTTTATTGTTTAACTACCCGGATCAAATACTATGAGCTGTAAAGAATAAGGTTAGTAAAAGCGCAGTAGTGAAAAGCTTTTTCATGGTATTGGTGTTTGGGTTTAAGTGGCCGGACTCTGGGAGACTTGACAAGATTCGAAAAGGCAGCCCCAGGGAAAACTTATCAAGCCTGTTTTCCTCACCGCTCCTCCAGCCGCATCGCAAACTCCCGCTCCCCCAACCCCCACAGCCATTCCCGCTTGCGGTCCGAGCGCCGGAGGGCGCGCAGGCGGTACTGGGTTTCCTCCAGGCCGATGGCTTGCATAGCATGTTCAAACTGGCGCAGATGGGATTGCGCCAGGTAGTCGGATGGGCCGCCGACAGCAATCAACAGGCGGTGGTTGGGAAACTGCCGCAGCGCCTGCCCGATCTTCCATAGATGCAGGTTGAGTTCATAGGGGTGGCCCGCTTCATCGGCGAAGAAGTGTTGCTCGAGCAAAATACCGTCATCCGCAAAGCGGACTTGCCGCCCCTGCTCCTGTAGGTAGGTACGCAGGCCCTCCACCGTGGAAATAACCGGCGCGGGCGCCACTTCCAGCTCCGGTAATTGCTCCTCCCCCCCTTCACAATCCACCAAAACGAGCGGTGAGGCATGGTCGACCAACACATTGCCATTGTAAGGGGCTCCCGGAACGGCGAAGTAGGCTTCGATCGAGAAATGCGTATAGGCTTCTTTCGGTTGCAAGGAAAAGGAATACAACTTCCAGCCTTCATATAAAATCGCCGATGACCGGGCCAGCAATTCTTTATGGCTGCAGTTGTTGAAACCTCCCCAGATAAGAAGCGTCACCGGATGGCTGTAATTGGCCGGCCCATAAGTAGTCCGGCTAACGCTTTGATAGATTTCCGAACGAGCAGCGTAAAGAGAAAAACTGTAACATTGGCCCGCCTGCAAGGGAGAAGCGAGCTTCTGGCCGAGGCCTTCGTAAGTTCCATTGTCACGAACGACCATGCCAACGAAGGTGGCGCCATCCTGTGCCGGGCGTTCCACCCCAAAGAAACCGCCGGGATGAATATCGGGCGGCGATTCTCCCGGATGGCCACAGTAATACCAACCTATGGGTGGATGGGCGACGGAGGGCGCGTCTTCAAAAGAAGGGTTGTCCAGGAAAATGACGGGCTGGCTGAAAAGTGAAGCAGTATGGATGAAACCAAGAAAGAGCGTGAACCTGAACATAGAGCGGAGTTTGGTCAGAGCGTACATCTGCCGATACCGACAAATATAGCAATCCAAACCAAACCTTTCAAGAAGAAGAATAGAAATCCGGCGACGCCAACGCGCTTGAGCCACAGTTTAAACTTATTGTCCGCCATGATAATGTGTTTTTATGCCTAAAACAATAACGAATACTTATGGTTTCAAAATTGCCCTTCTCATTCTGGAAATGCAATGGCAAATGAGAGGATTATGGTTTTGATCGAGTGGAGTCAGCATTTACCTAAATAATCCAAAATGGGTATATTGCCCTAAATTTACTACTCACTACACCAGATAAGACATGAAGATACACTCTATTTTCTTTTTCCTGGCCATCGTTCTAGCCACCGCCTGCAATTCCAACCCACCCCCTCCAGAAATCGCCGAAAAAGCAACCACTTTTCCCGAAAAAGCAGCCTCCGCCACCATCTACGAGGTAAACATCCGGCAGCACACGCCGGAGGGAACTATAAACGCCTTCATCGACGACCTGCCCCGGTTGAAGGAACTGGGCATCCAAATGCTTTGGATCATGCCCGTTCAGCCGATTGGCGTAAAAAACCGAAAAGAACCGTTGGGCAGTTATTATTCCATCAAAGACTATACCTCCGTCAATGAAGAATTCGGCACACTCGGGGATTTCAATAACCTGGTAGACAAGGCACATGAGGCGGGCATGTTCGTCATTCTGGATTGGGTGCCCAACCACACCGCCTGGGATCACCCCTGGATCACGGCACATCCCGAGTACTACGCCAAGGACAGCATGGGGGCCATCACACATGAAGCAGACTGGACCGACATCGCCTTGCTGGACCACACCAACCCCGCTACCCGGGCGGCCATGATCGAGGACATGAAATTCTGGGTGGAAAATACAGATTTGGATGGCTTCCGATGCGATCACGCCGGACACGAAATCCCGCTTTATTTTTGGGAAGAGGCAACCGATACCCTGGATGCCATCAGAGATCTCTTCTGGCTGGCCGAGTGGGACCAGGCCCGGATGCACCTCGAATTTGACGCCACTTACTCCTGGGGGCTACTGCACCTGACCCATGAAATGGCCAAAGGCAAGGCTAATGCCGATAGTGTGCATCACTGGATCAACGACGACCTGAAAGCATTCGGCCATAAGCCTTTCCGCATGACCATGACCACCAACCACGACGAAAATGCATGGAACGGCACGGTATTCGAGCGATACGGAGCTGGACACCAAACCTTCGCCACCTTTATCTTCACCGCCTACGGTATGCCAATGCTCTACAGCGGCCAGGAAGTAGGGCTGGACAAACGCCTTCGCTTCTTCGCCAAAGACACCATCGATTGGAGCGACCCCAGAGGATTGCAACCTTTTTACAGAAAACTCATAGTCCTGAAAGCCGATAATCCCGCTCTATGGGCCGGAGCATACGGCGCCATGCCGGAACGGATCAATAAGGATTCCGCTATTTATGCTTTCAAAAGAGTGAAGGGGGATAATACCGTTATCGGCATCCTGAATTTTTCAGGGGAAACGCAAACCTTCCACCTTGCCGATCCTGGAGTTGCGGGGGCATATAACGACTATTTCACAGATGAACCATACGAGTTGTCGATTCAACAGCCACTGGCATTGGAGCCGTGGCAGTATCTGGTTTTCGTTGAAAAGTAAAGGCAAAATATGGCTGTCCAGGCAGCTGCTTTTCACTTTATGGCTGGTGCAGGTTTGGGGCTCTGTTTCCAGTGCCCAGGGCCGCTTCCTGGCCACCGTCATCGACGCTGGCAGCAAAGAGCCCCTGGTCGGCGCTAATGTCCTGATCGAGGCATTGAATAAGGGCGCCAGCAGCGATGAGGAAGGCAAAATTGTCCTCGAAGATATCCCCGCTGGTATTTTTGAGGCCCGGTTTTCCTACATCGGCTACCAGGACAAACCACTTGCCATTTCTTTCCCGGATGACGATGAAGTAGTATTCACCGTGGAGCTGGAGCCGGCCGGCGAGGAACTGGAAATCATCACCGTATCCACTACCCGGAGCAGCCGGCAGATACAACGCCTGCCCACCCGGATCGAGGCCATCACGGCCGAAGAACTGGGCGAGCAGGCTGCCATGAACTCCGCCAATATCGCCATGCTCTTAAAAGAAAGCACTGGTATTCAGGTGCAACAGACTTCGGCCAATTCCGCCAACCAGAGCATCCGCATTCAAGGCCTCGACGGCCGGTATACCCAAATCCTCAAAGACGGATTCCCCCTTTTCGGAGGATTCTCGGGCGGATTGAGCGTCATGCAAATCCCTCCGCTGGACCTGTATCAGGTGGAGATCATCAAGGGCAGCATTTCCACCCTGTACGGAGGCGGGGCCATCGCTGGGCTGGTCAACCTGATCACCAAGCAGCCTGGAGACAATCCGGAACTGAGTTTTATGTACACCCAAACTCAGGCCCTGGGTTCCACTTTCAATGGCTTCTACAGCCAGCAGTACGGAAAAGCCGGCCTCGCCTTTTACGCCGCCGGGCACTACCAAAAAGCCTATGACAACAACCAGGACGACTTCACCGACCTGCCACAAACCAAAAGCATCAGCATCAACCCCTCTTTCTTTTACGCCTTTTCCGAAACGGCAAAACTGAGGATCAGCCTGAACACCACTTTCGAAAACAGGTGGGGCGGCGATGCCAGCCTGATTAAAAACAACGGGCCTTTTTCCATCCACCAGTTTAGCGAGCGCAACCTTTCCGGCCGGATTGCCTCCATGGCCCAATTTGAGAAACGGCTTTCCAAAAACACTACGCTAATAGCCAAAAACAGCATCAATTACTTTGACAGAAGCATTGAGCTACCGGAATTCATCTTTCAGGGCCGGCAAACCGCGAGTTTTTCGGAAGTGGCCTTAAATACCGAAAAGGCAAAAAGCAGCTGGGTGGCCGGGCTGAACCTGTGGACGGATCAATTTGAGGAAGGGCCGGCCACCATTCCCAGGGATTATGCCAACTATACCTTTGGCCTTTTTGGCCAGCATACCTGGCAGCCCTCCCGCCTCTTCTCCCTGGAAAGCGGCTTGCGCGCAGATTACCACTCCGATTACCGATGGTTCGTCTTGCCGCGCTTATCTGCCCTTCTAAACATTAGCTCCAACTGGACGATGAGGATTGGCGGAGGGCTGGGGTACCAGGCGCCCACCATTTTCACGGAGGAATC
>JAGQXQ010000470.1 GCA_020436535.1 Phaeodactylibacter sp. | reverse complement strand
GGCATTTCCTGGGAGTAGTAGGCGAAGTCCTCAGCGGTCATGCGGATGGGCAATTCCACCACATTTTCTTTGCCCAGGTATTCTTCGGCATAGTGGAAAGCCTTAGCGGTCAATTCCTCATTATTGAAAAGCACCGGGTAGCCCACGAGTATGTCCAGCTCGCAGGAGCCGCCCATACTTTCGGCCATACCCTCCGCCATGCGCTTCATGCGCTGGTGGGCTTCGAAGCGCCAACGTTCGTCCATAGTGCGGAAAGTGCCTTTAAGTTTGACCTCATTGGGGATGATGTTGGTCGCGCCCCCTGTAGAGGCGATGTAGCCGAAGGTTAGCACTGAGGGTAGGGCAGGGTCGGCATTGCGGCTGATGACCTGCTGCAGGGCGGTGAGGATGTGAGCTGTGATCAGGATGGGGTCGATGCAATCATGGGGCAGGGCGCCGTGCCCGCCTTTGCCCTTCACCGTCATGTAGAGTTCGTCGGCGGAGGCCATGTAATTGCCGGCGCGCATTCCGACCTTGCCTACTTCGAGCGGCGGGTGCACATGCTGTCCCAGAATGGTAGCGGGCCGTGGATTTTCTAAAACCCCTTCCTTGATCATGATGGAAGCTCCCCCGGGCAGGCGTTCCTCAGCAGGCTGGAAGATGAGCTTGATGGTGCCTTCGAAGTCCCGCTTCAGTTCATTGAGAATACGGGCGGCGCCGAGCAGGGAGGAGGTATGTACGTCGTGCCCGCAGGCATGCATGATTCCGGGCTTTACCGACTTATAGGGAACCTGGTTGGCTTCCTCGATGGGGAGCGCGTCGATGTCCGCCCGCAGGGCCACCACCCGCTTTTCCGGGTTATGCCCCTGGATCAGGCCTACTACTCCGTTGTCAGCAACGCCGTGTTGATGAGGAATGCCGTATTCACGAAGCTTTTCCGAGATATATTTCCCGGTTTCCACTTCTTCATAAGAAAGTTCCGGATTCTGATGCAGGTGCCGGCGGATACCGATGGTGTCCTGATGATAGGCATTGGCCAATTTCTGGATTTTATCTTTTAGCATAGCGTCTTTTCTTCAGTAAACTTATCTCTTCTGCAAATGTGCTAAAATACTGCGTAATTCTTTTAACGCTCCTGGAGAGAACGGAACAGGTAATAGGCCCCAATGCCCAGCAAGAGAAAGATCAATCCGGCAATCGCCTGCACGGGCCGTTGGATAAGGGTGTTCACTACAAAAGCACTGGAGATGAGTACAAAAATGCCGGGAATAACAGGGTAACCCCAGGTGCGGTAAGGCCGCTCCGCTTCGGGCAATTTTTTTCGAAAAACAAATACACTCAACCCGGCCAGTGCCATAAAGGCAATATCCATGAAGGTAACATAAGTGATGAGCTCGGAAAAAGTACCCCAAAACAGAAGGAGTAAAATAGCCCAGCCTGCCTGTAGCAGCATGGCGTTGCTGGGTGTATGAAAACGGGGGTGCACATAAGACAGTCCTTGAAAAAAGATTCCGTCCTTTGCCATAGCAAAGTAGATTCTTGGCGCCGACATGGTATAGATCCCTATGGTGCCAAAGATCGAAACAGCAATCGCTATGGCCATCAGCTTTCCTCCAAAAAAAATGACCTGTCCCACCGCTTCTCCGGCTACCCGTGTGGTATTGGCAATAGCGTCCAGAGGGAGCAGTAACATATAGGCCAGGTTGGCCAATACATAGGTAGCGGTAACGATCAGAGCGCCAAAGACCATGGCCCGGGGGACAGTTCGCTGGGGTTCGATTGCCTCGCCCGCCAGGTAGCTGGCGTGGTGCCATCCTCCGAAGGACCACAGCACACCGATGAGCGCTAATAGCAGGGAACTGCCCAGGTTGGCAGGTGTTCCTATTATCGGGTTAAAATTGAGCTGAACCTTGGCAGGGTCAAAAAATACAAGCCCGGCAATGATGACACCGAAGATCGCCAGCAACTTGAGCCCGGTAAAAATATTGGCAAACCACTGACTGGTATTGACGCCAACGAGGTTGATGCCCGTCAACCCGGCAATGACGACTATGGCGATGACGATCTTACCCCAGTAATCCAGCGGGTAGAAATAGGAAAGGTATTCCGCCAGGGCGATGCCCAGCGCCGCCAGAGCGCCGGTATTGATCACCAGTAAGATCACCCAGCCATAGAGAAAGCCTGCCAACTCGCCATACGCCTCTTTCAGAAAAACATAAACGCCTCCTGCCTGAGGAAACATGCCGCCCAACTCTGCAAAGGTGAGCGCTCCGGTCAGTGCAATAATGCCGCCTATAGCCCAAACGAGGAGGACAAAAGCATGATGCGGCACTGCCTGAACGATCTCATACGGCGTCACAAAAATTCCGGATCCAATACAGGAGCCCACTGCGATCATAGTCAGCCCAAATAGCGTGAGCTTGCGGTCGAGATGCGGCATGAAGATTAATTGGTGCTCAACTGCTGTTTGAGTTGCAGGTTTTTCACTACAAACTCGCCCACTTTTTCGCCCTGTGCAACGCCGTTGTCAATGGCCGGCCGGTAGTGTATCCCTCCATATAACCGGCTTACCGCTGCTTCACTGGAAGCCTCCAGGAAAGAGTTGAACTCCCGGGCAGGCAGGCCAAATTCTTCTTCCGTTGTGTCGATGAAAGAGAAACCATCTCCGAAGACGGAGGTCAGGGCAACCGCTGCTGCCCTGGAAATCACACTATGCCCGCTGGTATACTCCGGGAAAGGTGGCGTTTGCAGCGTAGGCGCCCAGTTTTCATCGATGTACCGGTTGATCACTGTCTCGGGGCGGATAAGGTTCGAACGGTACTTCTCATCCCAACAGCTAATAAAACCGTCGAACAGAGCAATTGAAGTAACTGTATAAGCTTCCAGCGTTTTCATAAAGTCGGCGTCTGCCTTTTGGCAGGCGATCTGGGTGATGCCGATCCAATGGCCCCCTGGCGTAATCTTCTTAGTGGCAAACATGACGTGGCCGGTATGGTGAGAAACATACGGATTGCAATCCCAGAATTTAGCAATGGCCACCCGTTCTTCGCGCTGGGCCGCATCCTCCCCTTTTAAAGCGTCGTACACCTCCATGGTTTCCTCCATGAATTTGCTATCCTTGTCCTTACTGAACGCTGTAGGTGGGGGAGGAGTGAACTGCTGAGCGGAGTCCAATACCATTGTCCGGATCATCTGCCAGTGAGGTTCAATGCCGTCCATGTAGTCTGGCGGAGTAGGTTGCCAGCGGGCAGGGTCTTCAGAAAGCGAATATTTGGGGTAGGTTCGCGTCTCCTTATACATATCGCTATTGGCCCAGGCCAGGATATGATCCGCCACCTGTTCGCCGTAGGCCAGTGACCGGTCCCATACATCGCCGGGGATATGAAGGGTATCCAGGGTGGTGTACAATTCCTGCTGGTACGCTTCCATTTTATCCTCAGAAAAAGTAAATGTTCTTCCTACTTTAATAAAAGCATGGAGGCTGGCCAGCGGGAAACAGTACGTTTTGTCCGGTTCTGGCTGGGGCGTTTGCTCCAGGCCGTTGAGCTGTCCGGCCAGGCTTTGATAATCGGAGTAGGCGGGCAGTGCGGCTTCGTATGCCGCAATACTCGAATATGCATAAATGCGGCTGGCCACCGGAGGGGAGAAGATATCATGGACAATCACATCGGACAACTGCTTCATCGATTGGTGGAAATAGTCCGGATTGCTTCCATCTTCCTGAAAGTTGGGATTGCTCTGTTCACAAGCTCCCAAAACAGCTACTATCAACAACATCCACAAACTATGCCTGATATTCATACATCAACGTTTATTTTTAGATCTTTTTCTTAGCTACAAATGTAATAACTAATTGTTTATCGTGGAAGGCGAGCCTGTCTTCCTCTTTTATTTCACCTCGAAAGTTTTTTCCTCTATACCCACACCGGTCATTTTCAGCCCGCTCCAGGCTGTCGGCAATACGGCCCGAAGCTGCTGGACCCCCTGATCAGAAATATCCAGCCCGCCGATGCCGAAGAGGATAGCCTGCAAAACACCGCCGGCGCCGGTGGCGAAATAGGGGTTGGTGCCGCCTGCCGTTTCCGCCAGCACGCCGAAGGGCGGCACCTCATTGGGTTGATAGCTATCCTTAAACAACTGATAGGCTTTTTCTACCTCACCGAGGCGGGCATAGAGGGTACTGAGGGTGGAAACCCCCATGGCAGGCCCGTCTTCCGCCATACGAGGCTCATAGTACTCCAGGTCCTGGCGAATGTGCTTTTCACCGGTGACAATCTTCATCGGATAGGAGAGCAGGTTGACGTCCGCCTGTTTGATCACTTCGCCGTTGTAAGTGGCGTTCTCCCGGGTAACTCCATTCGGAAAAGTGAGAACAGGGATGTTGGCCGCCACGTGTTCCCAGTCGAGGTCAGGTTCAAGGCCCAGCTCGCGGGCAGCTTGTGCTGCATAGCGTAAGACGGTAATGGCCATTCCATTGGTATAGGCGTTATTGTCGATATTCTCCTGCCATTCATTGGCGCCGATGACGTTGTTGATATTGTACTTTCCGGGGCCCTCCCGTTCTACCCGGCTCGTCCAGAAATCGGCTATTTCTTTGATCATGGGAAAGCCACGGGACCGGAGCCACTCCTTATCACCGGTTACCTGGTAGTACTTCCAGGCCGCCCAGGCGATATCACCACTGATGTGATGCTGAAAGGGCCCGGTCAGTGCCCAGACTGGCGTGTCCTCCGAACCATCATCGGCAGACTCCCAGGGGTACATGGCGCCATCGTAACCATGGGCGAATGCATTCTGTTTGGCAGCTTCCAGCCGCTCGTAGCGGTACTCCAGTAATGAGCGGGCGATCTCCGGGTGCAAAACCAGCAGGGGTGGGTACATCCAGATCTCCGTATCCCAGAAAACGTGGCCGTTGTAGCCCAGGCCCGACAGGCCCATAGGGGAAAGGCTGTAAGCTGTACCTTCCCGGGCAAAGGAATACAGGTGGTACAACATGGAGCGTATATCGCGCTGGTCTGATACATTGCCCTCGATGATGATGTCACTCTTCCACAACTCTTCCCAGGCAGCCTCGTGGCGATTGAGGAGGCGGCCCGTGCCTTCCAGCCTGGCAAAAATGGTGAGGCGCTCCGCCTCGTTGAAGGGGTCTTCGTAATGCTCGGAAGAAACGGCAGAAGCGACGATGCTGAAGCGGTAGGTTTCGCCGGCTTTGAGCTCTTTATGAAATTTCGCCAGGTGCATATTGTAATCCCAATCCTCATGAATGATATCCGGTTCTTTGCCATGCTCTTCTTCGAAAATAAAGCTGTTGGACGCAGCCACTGTGAGGCGGCCGGACGGGCTTTTAGCTACCGAACTCAGCAGGGGCAACTTCACGTGAGGGCGGTCTATCTCACTGTAGTAGTTGCGAACGTCATTTAAGTGGTTGGGCGCCTCGATCACGCTCATCGGCGTAATGGTTACAGCTTTTTTCGCCGTAATTTCCACCATTACCATCGAGGTAAAGGGCAGGTGGCGCAGAGCCATCATGGTATGCCGGACGCTCACCTTGTCTTGCACATCAAAGGTAGTGGTTAGGGCGGCGCGCTTCATATCCAGCACCTGGGCGTAGTTACTGATCTCATTACGGCCCACCCTCCTGCCATCCACATCCAGGTTCATATTGATATGGTTGAAAGTCTTGAGAATGTTGGAGACCCTGCCGCGCTGGTAGTAGTCGTATACGCCATTGAGCACCACGTCTTTTACCTTCATGGGCTCCGGGGAAGACACCAGGCCGACCATCCCATTGGCGCAGGTGATGCCGAAGTAGTTGTTCGGGTCGATGTTTTTGGCGACGATATGCCAGGGGGAATCGCCTTGCTTTTCCTGAGCTGGGAGTTGGGTGGCGACAAGAACCAGTGTCATCAAAATGGCCTGCTTCATGATATCGGTTTTATTTGATTTATTGGATAAATCTCGGTTTAATTTTTTTACAAACAAGAATTATCCCGTTTTTAAATTATTTCCAAAGGAAAAAATGGGCTTAAAGTTGAAAAACAAAATATTTCACTTGCATTTTTTTGTTTCTATTCTTAATTTGCAGTATGAACATTAACGCAAATAAACCGCACGATGAGTTTTTCAAAGCGGCACTCGGAAGAAAAGCGTTGGCGATAGCATATTTGCGGGCTTTTCTACCGAAGGAGATCGTTCATAAGTTGAAGCTCGCTGAACTAAAGCTGTCCAACAGTTCTTTCATTACTGCCAAGTTAAAAAAAGTTTTTTCGGATATTGTATATACCTGCCCTTATGGGGATGCAGAGAAAGAAATACTGCTGACTTTTTTGCTGGAGCACAAAAGCAATCCGGAGAAGTACCCGCATCTTCAACTGCTCAGATACCAACTGGAGATTTGGGAATCTCATATACAGCAGAATGAACCCATCAAACCTGTTATGCCTATTGTTTTTTATCACGGAAAAAAGAAATGGAATCAAAAGCCTTTTGAGGAATATTTCGCTCTCCCGGATGAGGGCCTCAGGAAATATATCCCCGGATTCGAGTATCACCTGACAGACCTTAGTACTCTGTAAAATAAATA
>JAGQXQ010000469.1 GCA_020436535.1 Phaeodactylibacter sp. | reverse complement strand
TCAGGTGGCTCTCCCAGGGGTCGGTCGCCCGGCGAAGCAGCGTCCCTCTGGCGCTTTTCAGCAATCCCGCCCTTTTAAGTGCTGTAAGGGTTCTGACGATAGAAGTGGTGTTACAGGAGACCACCCGGGTTGAAGTTCTGCCGATCGCAGTTTCATAGTTGGCTTCCGCCACGAAGGAATGCCCGGTTGTATTGTGGCTTTCTCCACCCTGCACAATAAACTTCACGCCTGCCAGGCGGTACCGTTCTGCATTCTGAGCGCCGTACTTTTTGGGCGCGCAATCCACTACAATGTCCACTTGTTTCAGCAAGTCGTCCAGAACACCCGTGACGGTAATGCCGGCTTCCCGCATTTTTTCAGCCGCTCCGTAACTGAAGGCATACATAGAAATATCTCTGGTATTGGCGACTTTTATCCGCCAGTCTGTGGCCACATCGCAAACCCCGGCCAATTCCATGTCCGGCTGAAGCATAACGGCATCTGCTACGCGTTTTCCGATGACGCCGTATCCATTCACGGCTACTTTTATTTTTTCCATGGTTTTGTATTTATTATGATTAGCGTTTTATCAGTCCTTGCAGCACCCCATTTTATTAGAGGAGCTGCTTTCCATCAGCATATCTTTAAAAATAGCCAGGTACAGCTCTTTAAAATCGGACTCGATGAGTTCCGCCACCTGGGAAGTCAGCTTTGGGTCTGAAATTACCAGAGTCAAAATGACTTCAAGGGTTTCTTTCAGCAATTGGCTATCCTTTTCCAGCGCCTCAAAAAGCCTTTCTTTCTCGGCCGGCGCCTGAAAAAGTTTGTTTTCAACATTTAATGTTTTCATGATTGCTTTTTTTTTATAAATATTCTGTCAAGGGCAAATCCAGATCTTCAATTAAAAAAACCTCTTCTCGATTTAACCTCCTCCTGTTTTTTCATTCTCTCAGGGCTTTTGATCATTCACTGACTTTATTTATTTCCCTCTTTCCCCGGCCAATCTGTGGAATTATAGCAGGCACTTTTGCCTGGTACTCATAAAATTCCTGCCCGAATTTTGCCGCCAGTTTTTTCTCTTCGTATTTCGACAAACGGTAGTACAGGAATAGCAATATGGGCCACATAGCCAGCGTGATAATTGTTGGCCACTGGATCAGAAACCCAATCGTGATCAGCATCATCCCCACGTACTGCGGGTGCCGGATATGCGCATAGATGCCATCTGTAACCAACTGTTCGCCCGTGGCATGATATATCTTCTTCCACCCGAGATAAATGATGTAGATGCCAAAGAAGATAATGCCGTTGGTAATGAGGTGAAGTACCGACATGGCAACAGTTGAATGGGACAACCCAAGGAACACCAACACCAGGTGGCCGCTGGAATGGGAAAAAGGATCGAGCACCGGATAGTTGCTGCCCAGCCAGCTCGTCAGCAGATAGATGGTTAAGGGAAAGCCATACATTTCGGTGAAAAGCGCCGCCAGAAAGCCGATGAATAGGCCCATGGAGCGCCACTCGAACTTTTCCTTAGGTTTGACATAGCTGAACACAATGAACATAAACACCAGGAAAACAAACAAGACGGTAGTCCAAAACCCGTAGGCGTATCCGCCATAATCTACTCCGTGCATAGTTAATCTTTTTAAGATCTTTCAATTAGTTGTTTTCAGGAACTCCGCAATCTTGAGGGCCTCGTCCTCCGTCAGGTTCGCCCGCATCCGCATAGGATGCCATAGGAAGGTTGCCTTCTGTTATCTTCCAGTAAATAGCGCCATCCGTTTGCGCTTGAACAGGCTTGTTGGTAAAATTAGCAGGGCGCGGCTTCAAGGTCATGCCTGCCAGCCCGTCGCCTTTACCTTTATTGCCATGGCAAATGGCGCAGAGTTGATTGTACAGGTTTTTTCCTTCTGCCGTAGCATTGGCGTTGCCCTGATAGGGGTTTTGATAGCTATTGGCGCTGGCAGGCGCCGTCCATTTTGTTTGCCCGTAGGCATTGTTGCCGGCCGCCCCCCAGCAGGCCAGGCAAATAACTGCCAGGGCCGCCCGGAGGGTGAATACACCCCTCCGGCAGAACATTACATTTTTCATCTTTACAAGTTTTGTCTTTGGCCTGTGGCCCAGAAGGGAGGTTGCCCACCTTCACAGCCACGTAGACTGTGAATTAAATTTTCAGGCCCTCCTCCTCTTCAAGCACCGCCTTTTGTTCTTTATATTCTTCAGTAGACAAATCCCCGGCAGCGTATCTTTTTTTCAAGATTTCCAGGGGACTCTCTGCCTTCCTCCTCCTGCCCGAGGCCAGCCATGGCGTTGCAAAGATCACAATCAGCAACACGATCCAGAAGCCCCACCATAGGAGATGCATGCCCCAGAAATGATATCCGTCATAGAAATGCATAGCAAAAGTTTTTAATGATGTGATTCATGGCCATCGCCTCCTTCCTCAGAACCTGTCATGCCCATATCCATCGACATGCCTTTGTCATTCATCATTTTCATACAGGATTGCGCACACTCCGCGCTCATCATGCCTTCCTGCTGCATCATTTGCATCATGTTTCCCATCATCTTTCCGTCCTTCATCATTTCGCCCATCATGTTGTTCATCATCTCCGGATTGTCCTTCATCATTTTCATCATGTCGCCTTCGCCCATCATCATGCCCATCATTTTTTGATCTCCTTTCATCATCATCATGGCGTGTTCGTTCGACATCATTTTATTCATGAACTCAGTCATCAGTTCGTGGTCGTCCACGATAGCGGAAAATACTTTGTCTTTCGTTTCTGCATCCTTGAGCATCGTATTGACGTCAGCTTGTTGGCTACAGCTCATCCCCAAAAGGAATATCGCAGCAAGGGAAAAAAAAGTGATCTTTTTCATGTTTGTTATTTACATTTTAAAGATTAATAGTTTGATAAGAAGAAGGCACCGAGCCGATATTGGTGAAAACCCGCTTTGTTTCCGGCTCTATTCGTACTACTTCCACCATGCGGTATACCAGGTTTTTATACCCCTGGAATAGTTTTCGGATCGGCGATACAATGGAATCCGGCTCCAGCCCGGCTATGGCCACCTGGTACAGCAATGGCTGGAATTGATGGAAATTGTTTTTGTCCAGCAAAACTATCTGCACCGGCTTATTGCGCAGTTTCTTTATCAGGTTGATGCCGGCAAACCCCACCCCGACAACCACGAGCCGTGGGAGGCTGGTAGCCGGCAAACAGATGGTACTATGTGGGCATTGCTTAGCCATGAGATAAATTTTTTACAGGTTCTAATTGATACCAATAAAGATGCTCGTATAAGCCGGGCCAATACATTCCAAAAGTGAAACTGAAGATTTAGGCTCCATTGCTTTTGCCAGAGGAAGCCAAATCAGGCGCCTCCGTCAATACCACGCAATTATGGACCCCCTCATACGGAGAAGGGGCATAATCATCAGCTTCCGGGTCGTTCGCCCATTGCCCGTCGCCCATCTGGTAACGGAATTCATACTTTTTGCCAGCCTCGAGATCAACGGTAGCCTGATAAGCCGTTTTAGCCGCTTTCATTCTCAGCCCGTTTTCCCAGTTCCAATCATTGAAATCTCCA
>JAGQXQ010000468.1 GCA_020436535.1 Phaeodactylibacter sp. | reverse complement strand
CAGCGATGACCACCACCTTATCTCCCTTCTTGATCTTCAGCTTTGGAGCGAACCGTTGCTGCTTTTTAGCTTTATGTGCCATTGTATATTGGAGTTAATCGCTTCTTCGCAAATAAACAAATAAATTACAGTACTTCGGGCGCCAGAGATACAATACGCATATAATCCCGTTCCCGCAGCTCGCGAGCTACCGGGCCGAAAATACGGGTGCCTCTGGGTTCGTCATTGGCAGTGAGCAGTACGACGGCATTGTCATCGAAACGGATATAAGAACCGTCGCGGCGGCGCACTTCTTTCTTAGTGCGTACGACCACTGCTTTTGAGACACTCCCTTTCTTAATACCACCCGGTGAGGCTTCCTTTACACTGACCACGATCAGGTCACCGATGGAAGCATACCGGCGTTTCGAACCTCCCAAAACACGGATACATAGCACTTCTTTGGCGCCACTATTGTCCGCAACCTTTAGCCTGGACTCTTGCTGGATCATCGTTCTAAGGTTTAAATATTATTTTCAGTTTCCGGGCAGGCTTCTCACCTTGATAAGCCTTGACAAATTTTCTGGCGAAGCCATCCCTGGGGAAGAAACTTGTCAGGGTATAAAGTCAAGCCTGCCGGCAAGCAATTTACTTGGCCCGTTCTATGATCTCGATGAGCCTCCAACGCTTGCTTTTACTCAGCGGACGAGACTCCATGATGCGCACTACATCTCCGATGTTGCAATCATTCTTCTCGTCATGAGCAATGAACTTATTGGATTTCTTTACGAACTTGCCGTAGATCGGGTGGCGAAGCCTACGTTCAACGGAAACGGCGATGGTTTTATCCATCTTGTTGCTCGTTACCACGCCGACGCGCTGCTTTCTGAGATTTCTGTTTTCCATTGTCAAAAATGCGGTTTGAAACCTTCACAAATTAATATTACTTACGCCGCCTTCTGGCCCTTTTCTTAGAGCGGTTCGCCAATTCCTCGGCAGACATTGCGGCAATATCCCGGCGGCGCGCCTCCGTCCGAAGGCGGGCGATATCCCGACGCACTTCGCGCAGGACCAGCGGGTTATCCAGGCCCTTGATCGCGTGGTCGAACTTCAACTTCTGGTATTGTGCCTCAGTATCTCTTAACTCACTCTGCAGATCTGCATCGCTGAACTCCTGAAGCTCCAAGAATTTTTTCGTTGCCATGGTATGTAAAAGTTATTTGGCTTTCAAAATATTATTCTGTAAAATCATGGCGGACGACGAACTTGGTCAATACCGGCAGCTTCTGTGCCGCCAGCCTCAGGGCTTCCTGAGCAATCTCCAGGCTCACGCCGTCAACTTCGAACATGATCCGGCCCGGCTTAACCAAGGCGACCCAATGATCCAGCGCCCCTTTACCTTTACCCATCCGCACTTCCTGTGGCTTCGCGGTAATCGGTTTGTCAGGGAAAATGCGTATCCAGGTCTTGCCTTCACGCTTCATGTAACGCGTCATCGCTACACGTGCCGCCTCGATCTGGCGGTTTGTGATTCGGCCCCCTTGCAAAGTCTTCAAGCCGAAAGAACCGAAAGCTATCGAGCTGCCTTTGTACGCCAATCCCTTGTTGCTTCCCTTCTGCTGCTTGCGGTATTTTGTTCTTTTAGGCTGTAGCATCTTAGTATATATTTATGCGTCTAAAGGTCAATTAAAAAGCCATACAGGAAGGCTTTTAAAAAAGCCACGCAAAGGTACGGCATTTTTCTTATATAATCTAACGGCGACCCTGATTTCTTCCACCGCCTCCACGACGGCCACCTCCACGGCGATCCCCTCTGCGGTCCCGGTCCCCTCCACGTTCACTTCCGCCGCCCTTGCGGTCTTGTACGCCAACGTGCGGAGAAAGGTCGCGCTTGCCAAGTACTTCTCCTTTGCAGATCCATACCTTAACCCCGATCTTACCGTAAACCGTCATGGCTTCCTTCAAAGAGTAATCAATGTCGGCGCGGAAAGTATGCAGAGGTGTACGGCCTTCCTTGTATTCCTCCGTACGGGCCATATCGGAACCATTGAGGCGGCCGGCAATGCGGACCTTAATGCCTTCGGCGCCGGCACGCATGGTAGACTGGATAGCCATCTTGATGGCGCGGCGGTAGTTGATACGCGCTTCCAGCTGCTTGGCGACGGATTCGGCCACGATATTGGCATCGAGTTCCGGTTTGCGGATCTCGATAATGTTGATTTGCACATCCTTGCCGGTCAGTTTCTTGAGCTCTTCGCGGATGCGATCCACCTCGGAACCTCCTTTACCGATAATGATACCCGGACGGGAAGTATGGATAGTTACCGTAATTCGCTTCAGGGTACGCTCGATAATAATGCGGGCAATGCCACCTTTGGCAATACGGGCATTCAGGTAGATGCGGATTTTTTCGTCTTCCACTACTTTTTCGGCAAAGTCTTTACCGCCAAACCAGTTGGACTCCCAGCCCCTGATGATACCTAAGCGATTCCCTATTGGATTTGTCTTCTGACCCATATCTATGGTATTACAAATTAGTGTTAATGCTATTCTTCTACTGCGGCTTCATCCTCGACCTCTTCCACTTCCACTACATCTTCCACGTTGGCGTCGGCCGGTAGCGGCACCCTGTTTTCCACGATGATCGTCACATGGTTAGTGCGCTTGCGGATGCGGTGCGCCCGTCCGTGCGGAGCTGGCCGGAAACGCTTCAGCATAGTGCCCTCGTCAGCGAAGGCAACTTTGATAACCAGGTCGTAGTCGTCGGCATTTTCCATGCCGCCCAGCTTGTGTTCCCAGTTCGCAATAGCAGAAAGTACCAGCTTCTCGAGCCAAACGGCGGCTTCCTTTTTAGTGAAGCGCAGAATGTCCAACGCGTCCAGTACGTTCTTGCCGCGAATATTATCAACGACCAGCCGCATCTTGCGCGCTGACATCGGGACGTTTCTGAGTTTAGCTACTGCTTCCATTACATATTTGGTTTTCAGTTGCCAGTTGGTTGATAGTTGGACGAACCAGTGGCAACGAACAACGAATAAATTACTTCCTACGGTTACCAGAGTGGCCTCTAAAGTTGCGCGTTGGAGCGAACTCACCAAGTTTATGGCCTACCATGTTCTCAGTGACAAACACCGGAACAAAGGTTTTGCCATTGTGCACAGCAATAGTTTCCCCTACCATGTCAGGAATGATCATGGAAGAACGTGACCAGGTTTTGATTACCGTCTTTTTCTTGGACTCTTTAGACTTCTCCACTTTATCCATGAGCTTGTGGAAAACATAGGGCCCTTTTTTGATTGATCTTGCCATATCTTTATGGTACTTTTTAAGGCAGAGGGTTAACGCCTCTTACCGGTCTTTCTTCTGGAAATGATCAACTTGTTCGATGCCTTCTTAGGCTTACGCGTCTTAGCACCTTTGGCCATCTGGCCATTGCGGGAACGCGGGTGCCCACCGGAAGCCTTACCCTCACCACCACCCATCGGGTGGTCAACCGGGTTCATGGCTACGCCACGCGTACGTGGGCGGCGGCCCAACCAGCGCTTTCTACCGGCTTTACCCAGTACCTGCAGGCCGTGGTCAGGATTGGAAGTCGTACCGATCGTTGCCTTACAGGTGGAAAGGATACGGCGAACTTCTCCGGAAGGCAACTTGATCGATACATATCGGCCTTCCCGCCCCATCAGGGTAATATACGTACCGGCGCTACGGGCCATTGCGGCGCCACGCCCCGGGTACAATTCTACCGCGTGGATCGTAGAACCCAGAGGGATATCCTTCAGGAAAAGTGCGTTGCCCACATTGGGGGTAGCGCCCTCTCCGGAGATAATCTCATCGCCAACCGTCAATTTATCCGGAGCGATGATGTAGCGCTTCTCACCATCCTGATACTCCAGCAGGGCGATGTAAGCGGTACGGTTCGGATCGTACTCAATAGTCTTTACTGTTGCCGGCATGCCGTCCTTATCGCGCTTGAAGTCGATAATACGGTAGCGGCGCTTGTGCCCACCGCCGCGCTGCCGGACGGTACGGTGTCCTTCGTTGTTACGTCCACCCGACTTCTTCAAGGGAGCCAGCAGGCTCTTTTCCGGCTTGTCGGTAGTCACTTCCGCGAATGTGTTTCCGATCCGGAAACGCGTACCGGGAGTGACCGGGTTATGTTTTTTAACTGCCATGATATCTGTTTTACCGATCCAGAGATACGTGCCGGCCCAGTTGTAAGTTCTGATGAATGCTTTGCTTCATCCTAATGCAGACTGTAGGTGTCTGCATTTGCTGTTGTTCGTTGTCAGTAGGATGAACAGATAACCTCAACTGAAAACTCGCAACAAACAACCGGGGCCGGCTTTGCCCCTGAATTCATTATTAAATATCTCCAAAGAAATCAATCTCTTCGCCCTCAGAGAGGGTGATTACCGCTTTCTTAAAAGCGGATTTTCTTCCGCGGAGGATACCGGCGCGGGTGGTCCGGTTTTTCTCTTTGGCCGGCATGATCATCGTATTGACTGATTCCACCGTCACCTGGTACATCCCTTCCACGGCCTTGCGGATCTCAATCTTGTTAGCATCTTTGCTGACGACGAAGCTGTATTTATTGCCTTTTTCCGACAGCAGCTCTGCCTTTTCCGTGATCAACGGCTTGATGAGGATCGTCTTTGCCATTATTATATGGATTGCTGGAGGCGGCCCGCCCGTTGGCGGCACTACTTCCTTTAGTTAGCAAATGTTTCCTTGATCTTCTCAACGGCGCCCTCAGAAATAACCAGGGTATGGCTGTTCATAATGGCGTAAGTGTTCAGGTCACTGGCACGAACCACGCTGCACTTTTTCAAGTTGCGGCTGGAGAGTAGAATCTCTCTCTCGAAGTCTGAGGTCACCAGAACTGATTTCTTGCCTGCCAGCTGCAGGTTGTTGAGAATGTTGACGAATTCCTTCGTCTTAGGGCCTTCAAAAGAAAAGTCTTCCACGACCAGGATCTCGCCCGAAGCCGCTTTAGCGGACAGTACGGACTTGCGGGCCAGGCGGCTTACTTTCTTGTTCAGCTTCAGGTTATAAGCGTGGGGGCGCGGGCCGAATACACGGCCACCACCGCGGAACAACGGGTTCTTGATATCGCCGGCACGAGCCGTACCGGTTCCCTTCTGGCGCTTAAGCTTGCGGGTAGACCCAGCCACTGCATTGCGTTCCTTAGCCTTGTGAGTACCTTGGCGCTGATTGGCCAGGTATCGCTTGACAGCCAGGTAAACAGCATGATCATTCGGCTCGATGCCAAAGATGTCTTCCGGTAGGTCGACCTCCCTGCCGGTCTTCTGGCCTTGAATATTTACAACTTCGAGTTTCATGTCCTTGTGTGTTTGTGTGCCGGGGTTCCTTTCTTTTTCGGTTATTCAAATTTCCGTAAAGAAAGCACCGGGCACTGACGCACGAATGATTTACTACTTTTCAAGAATTACGATGGACCCGTTGTGGCCAGGGATTGCTCCCTTGACGAGGATCAGGTTTTTATCCGGGAAGATCTTGAGTACTTCCAGGTTTTTAACCTTAATCCTTTTGCCACCGGTACGGCCGGCCATACGCATGCCCTTAAATACCTTGGAAGGAAAAGAAGATGCGCCAATGGAACCGGGAGCACGCTGCCGGTTGTGCTGGCCGTGGGTAGCATCGTTGACACCACGGAAACCGTGGCGCTTCACAACCCCCTGAAAGCCTTTACCTTTGGACGTGCCAACGGCGCTTACGAAGTCGCCTTCCACGAAAATCTCTTCAACTTTGATGAGGTCGCCAAGTGATTTCTCGATCGTATTAAAATCGCGAAACTCGACTACTTCACGCTTAGGACCTGTCTTTGCTTTGTCGAAATGCCCTTGGAGAGCTTGGGATGTGTTCTTGACCTTAGCATCCCCGAACCCAAGTTGCAGGGAGCTGTATCCGTCATTTTCTTCCGTTTTCACCTGCGTTACAACACAGGGGCCGGCTTCTACCA
>JAGQXQ010000467.1 GCA_020436535.1 Phaeodactylibacter sp. | reverse complement strand
ATAATTAACTCGTTTTCCCGGCCGGGGTAAAGCCCGAGGACCAGTATCTCATGAGTGAAGCCAGCCTCCTCTGACATTACCACAACCGGGTATTCGCCGGATATCCGTATTTCCACCGTCGTTTTTTGAGGGCTCTGGATTCGGGCCAATCCCGCCAGTGGCGTCAGGCCGGAGGGGTTCATTTGGATGGTGATGGGAGTGCTTAAGAGTTCAGCGACGGGTACTTCCGCCGGCCCGGAAGGTTCCTCCGTTATCGGGGCTGGGCTGTCTTTTTTCTGGCAGCTGATGGCGGCGAGAAGGAATAAAGTGGCAAGGAGGATGGCGTAACTTTTGAACATATTACTGATTTTTTTTTGAAGCCCCGACGAGATATTAATAAGAGGCGGGAAAGGTACGATAAATATTGCCCTTGCCTTTTGGCGGCGGAGTCCTCTTCGGGAAATTGTTTGCCAGCCGGCAATTGCCGGGCCATCAAACCGCGGCCAGAATTCCTCCAGGGGTAGGGTTGTGCAGGCATGCTGAGGCTCTGACTTTGAAAGGAAAGTCTGTTTTCGAGTGGAAAAATTGGCATTTTCCCCTTAAATTGAAGGGTGCAAAACCCGATTGTTCCTCAAGCGGTTGGGGAGGGCCTTTTTGCCCTTCTTGGAGCGTCCTCGCCAACTGCTCAAAACAAAAACCATGGCCAGGAAGAACACCTTATTCCTTAGTACCCGTAAAGGCCTTATCGTTTGTACCCGCCGCCCCGACGGCTGGGCCATCACCGGCAGCCATTTCGATGGCATACCCGTCACCTTTACTTACGAAGACGAACGTCACGGCGCATGGTGGGCCTGCCTCGACCACGGCCACTGGGGCGTTAAACTGCACCGGTCTTTCGACCAGGGAGCGTCCTGGAAAGAAATGGCGGCGCCTGCCTACCCGGAAGGAGCGGAGATCAAGGAGGGGGCGCCCGCTACCACCAAATACATCTGGAGCCTGCAGCAAGGCGGCCAGGCGCACCCGGAGCGCCTATGGTTGGGGACCATCCCCGGCGGCCTGTTCCGAAGCGATAATGGTGGCGACAGCTTCGAACTGGTAGAATCCCTCTGGAACCACCCCACCCGCCCCAAACAATGGTTCGGCGGCGGCTTCGACCAGCCCGGCATCCACTCCATCGTGGTGGACCCCCGCGATGAAGATCACCTCTACATCGGCATCAGCGTGGCCGGCGTGCTGGAGAGCCACGATGCGGGCCAGAGCTGGGCTTTCCGCAACAACGGCCTGCGCGCCGACTTCCTGCCCGACCCCTATGCCGAGATCGGCCACGACCCGCACTTGCTGCTTGCCGCGCCTTCCAACCCTGACATCCTCTGGCAGCAAAACCACTGTGGCATCTTCGTCTCCAGAGATAGTGGCGCCAACTGGCTCGATGTCTCCGAGCCGGAAGGGCCCGCCCGCTTCGGCTTCGCCATTGCCGTTGCCGATGACAACCCACAGCAGGCCTGGGTGGCGCCCGCTGTCAGCGATGAGATTCGTACTGCGATAGGCCACGCGCTCTGTATCTGTCGGACCGATGATGGGGGAAAAAGCTGGAAGGCTTACCGTAAGGGATTGCCGCAGGAGTTCTGCTACGACATCGTGTACCGCCACGCCCTGGCCACCACCAGCGAGGAGGTGGTGTTCGGGACGACGACAGGCAATGTGTTCTTTTCCAGGGACCGGGGGGATTCCTGGGAGGTGTTGAGTAATTATCTGCCGATGGTCTATGCGGTGGGGTTTGGGAGGTGAGCCCGGTTTGAGAACCTTCTCACTCAACCCCAGTTGGATAGGTTCTAAAGCCTCCCCTCACGCTCCTATATCCGCGCCTGATACGTATACAATTCATAATACCTTCCCTGCTTATCGATCAACTCCTGGTGGTTGCCTCGTTCCACGATACGGCCACTTTCAATGACCAGGATCTGGCTCGCCCGCCGGATAGTGCTGAGCCGGTGAGCGATGACGAAGGTCGTCCGCCCTTGCATCAGCTCGTTGAGGCTCTTCTGGATCAGAGATTCGCTTTCCGTATCCAGGTTGGAGGTCGCCTCATCCAGAATGATGATCTTCGGGTCGGCCAGAATGGCGCGCGCGATGGCGATGCGCTGCCGCTGCCCACCGGACAGCTTGACGCCCCGCTCGCCGATCAGTGTATCGAGGCCCTCTTCGAAGCGGTCGGTAAATTCGTCGACGTAAGCGGCTTTGACGGCCTGTTGCAGCTGCTCCTCCGTGGCGTCCGGCCGAGGAAAAAGAATGTTTTCCCGGATGGTTCCTTCGAAGAGAAAATCGTCCTGCAGGACGACCCCCAGGTGACGGCGGTAACTGCTCAGGCTTACCGTCGACAGGTCGACGCCATCGATGGTGACCTGGCCCGAATCGGGTGTCAGGAAAGAAGCCGCCAGGCCGGCGATGGTCGTCTTGCCCGAGCCGGAAGTGCCCACCAGAGCGGTCACCGAGCCGGAAGGAGCGTCGAAGCTGATGTCGTGCACCACTTCTTTACCTTCTATATAAGCAAAAGACACATTGTCGAATTGTATATCGCCCTTGACGGAGTCGAGTTGTATGTTCCTTACCGAAGGGTCATCCTCGGGCTCCATATTCATGATCTCCTCGGTGCGGTCGAGCCCGGCGAAAGGCCTCAGTCAGCTGGCTGCCGATGTTGCTCATCTGCACGATGGGGGCGATCATGAAGCCCAGATATAAGGTGAAGGCCAGAAAATCACCAAAGGTCATGTCCCCCTGGATGATCTGGTAACCGCCGATACCCATAATGCCGGTGGTGGCGATGCCCAGCAGGAAGGTAGCGGAGCTGGTCATCAGGGAGGTGGAAGTGAGGCTCTTTTTTACATTTTGAAACAGCATTTCTACGCCTTGTTCGAAGGTTGCGTTCTCCTGCTCCTCTGCGTTGAAACCCTTGATGACCCGCACGCCATTCAGTGTTTCCACCAGCCGGCCGGTGACCTGCGCGTTCAGTACTCCCCGCTCCCGGAAGATGGGGCGGATATAGCCGAAGGCCTTCAGCGCAATAAAAGCAAAGATGGAGACCGGCGCCAGCACATAAAGCGTCATCATCGGGCTGATGCGGATGAGCAGGATCAGGGAAACTACCGAGGTCAGCGTGCCGCCTACCAACTGTACCAGCCCGGTGCCCACCAGGTTGCGCACCCCTTCCACATCGGTCATGATGCGGGACACCAGCGCGCCGGATTTATTATTATCAAAATAGCTGATCGGCAATGAGAGGATCTTTCGCTGTACCCTTGCTCGTAGCTTGGAGATCAGCAATTGCGCCTCTACACTCAGCAGTTGGGTGAGCCAGAAGGAGGTCACCGCCTGCACCACAATGGAGCCGGCCACTACTGCCAGTAGGATCTTCAGCATTTGCATATCCTTGTTGACAATCACGTTGTCGATCAGGTATTTGCTCGCTCCGGGTAATACCAAGCCGGCCAGGCGGCTGATGACGATGAGCACCAGGCCCAGCGCTACCAGGCCTCTTCGCGGCCAGATGAAGGCCTGGAAGGCCTGTTTGAGAGTTACTTTGTTCTTTTCCATAGTGTGGTTGAGGGTTTGTAGGGATGCACAGAGATTAGAAACGCCAGGCTGGGGAGGAAGGTTGAGGGG
>JAGQXQ010000466.1:2478-2792 GCA_020436535.1 Phaeodactylibacter sp. | reverse complement strand
GGCGCCAATTTATTCCATTTCATTCCATCAGTCGCTACGCTCGTGTCCCATTGGCGTGCGAGTTATTCCAAGTGTAAAATAAGTGTGTCCGACTACGTACTCAATCAAATCGCCGTCGCCATGGCCCGGGCCAGTTTAGACCGTTCCCGTTCGATCTCGCCCATTTGGCGAACCAGCCGGGCGTCTTTGCCGTACATCTCCATCATTTCCCTGATCTCGGCTTTGGCTTCCTGCAGTTCCCGCCAGTCTTCCAGGATGTCTTTGTACTGATCCTGCCGCTTAGCCAGTGGGTCCCGGGAGAACTGTTCTACCAC
>JAGQXQ010000466.1:0-2364 GCA_020436535.1 Phaeodactylibacter sp. | reverse complement strand
GCATCTTCGGATGGATAAAACACGAACCAGGCTACCAAGGCCGCGATACTGGCGGCGGCCGCCGGCCAGATGAGGCGGCGCAGGCGAAAACGGGGCGCCTGCCTTTCCTGTTCTTTTTCCAGCCCGGCTTCAACTGCCTCCCAAATGGTGGGAGGTGGGGCGTAGGAAGGCAGCCGGTGCAGGGCGTCTTTCAACACCTGCTCCTTTTCCTCCCGGGCCAGTTCCGCTTCGATTTGTCCCCAGAGATTGCCCGGCGGCTGATACTGTGGCAGCCGGCCCAGGGCCTCCTTAAGTGTATTCCGGTTGTATTCGGTATCGTTCATCTGTCCACATATTTTTCCAGTGCCTGCCGCAATCTTTTTTTAGCATAAAAGAGTTGTGATTTGGAGGTGCCAACCGAGATGCTCATCAGGTCCGCCACCTCTTTATGGGAATAGCCTTCAACTTCGATGAGCACAAACACCATACGGTAGCCCTCGGGCAGGGCCTGAATGGCTCGCTCCAGATAATCAATATCTATATCATGGCCCCAGTCGATGGCCTGTTCTGTTGCATGTTGATCGAGGGGTTCGAAATTAGGCTGCCGCTTCACCTTGCTGAGGGCGGTGCGCAGGACGATGGTTTTGATCCAGGCGCCCAGGGTGGATTCCCGGCGGAAGCCCGCCAGGGCGCGAAAAACTTTGAGAAAAGCTTCCTGTAGTACGTCGTTGGCCAGCTCAAAGTCGTTGGTAATGCGATAGGCCACCGTATACATCGCCCGGCTGTAGCGGCTGTACAGTTCCTTTTGCGCCCGCCGGTCGTTGGCAAGGCAGCCGTCTATCAGTTCGTCTTCCGTCATCCTGCTTGTAG
Source organism: Phaeodactylibacter sp. (assembly GCA_020436535.1). Lineage (GTDB taxonomy): Bacteria > Bacteroidota > Bacteroidia > Chitinophagales > Saprospiraceae > JACJXW01. The sequence goes on along the minus strand of JAGQXQ010000466.1, from coordinate 1,515 downwards.
CGTAGACCATGAGGCCGGGATTCCTTTTTTGTTGTAATAAGGAGTACCGCTTCAGGCCATAAGGTTGTATTACCTGATTAATAATTTTATTTACCAAATAAAATGCCCGCCGATACTAAAATGCGGGACCGGCTTTTGTCGAATGAATACTGCTGGCCGTTGAAGGTGAGGTGGTCGCCGAATTTGGAGAAGTTGCCTTCGTAGCGGATGTCCAGCATGAGGTTCCATACGTCGAGTCCCAGGCTGGCGAGCCAGCCGAAGGTAGCTTGCTCAAATTTTTGTTCGTAGCCGCTGAAATCAAATAATTCCGAGCTGCTGTTAATAAAGATATGAGCCTCCGGCCCGGCCTGAAACCGGAAGGGTTTGGCCCTAATCCCAAGCAGGAATGGGATATCCAGATATTGGTACTTCTCTGTTCGGATGGAACTAACCGCCATGGGGCCGCTTAGGTCTTCCACCCGATAATCTACCCGGTTGGAGTTGAACAGGATTTCTGGCTGCAGCAGGAAAGCGCCCAGCTGGGCCTGTATCACCGCCCCGGCGTGAATACCAAAGCGAGCCTCTTCCAGGTTAAGCTTCAGGAAAGGATTGCCGCCGGGATCCGAGATATTTATCTCATTCGCATCTAATTGGGTGCTGCTAAGCCCCAGTTTCAGGCCGAGTTTCAGCTGGGCCAACGCGGGAATAGAAACGGTTACCAATAAAAAAAGTAGCAATGCCTTTTTCATATCCGAATTTTTTTAGGTACGGATTGCCGCAAATATGCAAGATTTAACGGTGAAAACGGTATAATTGTTATTTTCAAAATGAGCAAGAGGAAGTATGGATATTAAGCACACGGCTTTTGCCGGGAGTTACCCTTCGGAACCGCAATGCCCAACGGATGGAAAACCGGAATACGCCTTCATCGGGCGGTCTAATGTAGGAAAATCATCTCTGGTTAATATGCTGACGGGCCGGAAAAATATCGCTCATATCTCCCGGACCCCGGGCAAGACCCAGCTGATTAACTATTACCTGGTCAATGGTGAATGGTACCTGGTGGACCTGCCGGGCTACGGGTACGCCCGGATTTCCAAAAGCAAGCGCCGGGAGTGGCGGCGTATGATCGAGGGCTACCTGCAGAAACGGCAGACGCTGCAGTGTGCTTTTATCCTGCTGGACGCCAATGTCCCTCCTCAGCAGATCGATATCGATTTCATCAATTGGTTGGGTAAGGCCGCTATCCCCTTTGTCATCGTTTACACCAAAACAGACCGGCTCAAACCAGAAGAGCTGGAAGCCAATGTCCGGGAAATACAGCAGGCTTTGCTCGAGCACTGGAATGAATTGCCACAGCAATTCATTACCTCGGCGGTAAAGAACGAAGGGCAGGAAGGGATACTGCAATTCATCAGTGAGGTGAATACGCATTATTTTAATACACTATAGTTATGAAAGAAGAGCCAAAACGTCACGAACACGTTTTCCCCAATATCGAGGATTGGCCCATCTATAAATTGAGTGAGGACCGGC
>JAGQXQ010000465.1:7630-10311 GCA_020436535.1 Phaeodactylibacter sp. | reverse complement strand
GATACGCCGCCGCCGGAAGTCGAAGGTACGGTTGCCGATGAGATCCGTAATGGTTCGCGCCAGGGCAGTGATATCTTCCGGGGTGAAATCAGTTACGACTCCTGCCTCCTGAAGATCTTCGATCATCCAATGGGCCAGCAGGGCGTCCTCAGCGAACTCGATGCGCCCCAGTCCCCGGAAAATCTTAGGAGCGAGCCTGAAGTCCAGGTTGCGGTTGATATTGTTCAAAGAAGTAAGGCTGCCGTCAGAATGAAGGGTGCCGCCCCAGCCCCAAAAGCGGTTTTCCCGGTAGTAATGGCTTTGCTCCCTTTGGATGGTTGCGGAGAAGTAGCCTGAATTGTAACGGCCGCTGGACAGCCCGGAGGATTGGCCAAACGCCCCCTGAAGGCTACCGGACAGCCCCCAGCTGGAAATCAGCGCATCTGTATTGCGGAGTTCCTGCCAGTAAAGCCGGGCGCTGGCGCTGCCGGAATTTTCCGCCTCCCTGTAGTTGCGGTAATTTCCTTGGAAATTGGCTTGTCCATTGAATGACATGGCTGGCCGGCGCTCATAGCGCGCCCGGTAGCTACTAAGGTTGAAAGAATCGGATTGGGCGCCGGCCAGGCCGGCGGCAAAAATAAAAAGTATCAAGAGTACGTTTTGTGGAGACATCAGAGAGCTATTTAAGAATTATCCAATGTAATAAGCGTTAATGATGAATTGAAGGTATAAAAAACCGAAAAACTAGTACATTGTCGGCGAGGGTATAACCTTTTGTTGACTTTTTTTTATCTTTTGTTCGCAATTGCGCTGCTTGTACGGCGAATCCATTTCCTGGATACCTGTGAAATGAAAATTATAAATACCAAATACATGATGCCTACTTTTTGCCTGCTCTTGATGAGCCTTTTTTTTTGTAATGCCCCGGCTGACACGGAGGGAAGCACTGCCAGCATAACACTGGTGGAAGGGTATCATTTTTGTTATAGCCTCAAGGAGCCGGACCAAACCTTCAAGATGCCCAAGGAACTGGAAGAGATATCCGGCCTGGGCATTTCCGAGGATGGAGAAACCCTGGTGGCTATTCAGGATGAAGACGGGATCTTGTTTTTCATCAACCGCTACACCGGCGAGGTCTCTGCCGAGATAGAGTTCTGGAAGGATGGAGACTATGAAGGAGTGGAAATGGTGGGCAGCACCGCCTACGTGGTGAAAAGTTCAGGTACGATCTATGAGATACAGCATCCTGGTATGCCAAAGCAGGAAGTGGAAAAATATAATTTTTTCCTCGATGACGGCAACGATGTAGAAGGCCTGGGCTACGACAAAGCTCAAAACCGCCTGCTGCTGGCCTGTAAAGCAAAAGCGGGCCATGAGAAGCGTTTCAAACACAAGAAAGGCATTTATGCCTTCAACCTGGAATCAAAAACGCTGAGCGAAACCCCCGTCTATTTTATCAGTCTCGACTCCATCAACAACTACCTGGATAAAGACCCGGCCATTCACAAGCTGGAAAAGGTAGTCGAATTCTTCGACTCCGAAGAGGATTTTGACTTTAGCCCTTCGGCCATCGCCGTCCACCCCATAACCGGAAATATCTATGTCACTTCTTCGGTAGGAAAAATGCTGCTGGTGCTCAGCCCGCAGGGCCAGGTTATACACATCGAGAAATTGAGCAAAAAAGTACACCCTCAACCAGAGGGCCTTTCCTTCGATCCTATCGGAACCCTCTATATTTCCAATGAAGGCAAAGGGGATGACGGCCTGATCTACCGGTTCAATTATAAGCCGGGGAGAGTAGATTAGTTCTTTTGCTGATAGTGGGCAAAGCCTCCGAACCAGGGGTGTATATTTGTTGTTTCCCAGATGGGTCAAAAACCCATAGCAAAAAAAAAGTATTAATTTTGCTTTATTACCCCAATTCCCTGATAATTGCGGGGAATTAGAACTGTTTAACCCATTTACCCACACTATATGAGCGTAGTAGAAATGAAGGTCCCCACCATTGGCGAATCCATAACGGAGGTGACCTTGTCCCAATGGTTGAAAAAAGACGGAGATTACGTCGAACTGGACGATCCCATTTGCGAGTTTGAATCGGATAAAGCAACCCTTGAGTTTCCTGCCGAGGCAGCCGGTAAGCTGATCCACGTTGCAGCCGAAGGGGATGACCTCGAGATAGGCGCCCTGGTGGCTAAAATCGATACCAGCGTTGCCAAAGAAGATGGCGGCGGCGGCGGCAACGGCGCTCCTGAAAAAGAAGCGGAGATCAAAGAAGAAAAACCAGCGCCGGCGCCGGCGAGTGAAGAACCAGAGGCGGAGGAAAGTTACGCCGCCGGCCATCCTTCACCGGCAGCCGGCAAGATACTGAAAGAGGCGGATATTCAACCTGCAGAAGTGGCCGGTAGTGGCAGAGACGGCCGTATCACTAAAGAGGATGCGATGAAAGCAGTTGAATCCAAAAAATCGCAAGCGGCTAAACCGGAGCCCCAACCCGAAAAGAAAGAAACGCCGAAACAGCAGGTAGTATTCACCTCGCAGGATAATTTCAGCCGTGAGACCAGCCGCAAGAAGATGAGCCGTATGCGCCGGACTATCGCCAAGCGCCTGGTGAGCGCCAAAAATGAAACGGCCATGCTGACCACCTTCAACGAGGTGGACCTCACCGAGGTGATGCAGCTGCGCAAAACTTACCAGGACCG
>JAGQXQ010000465.1:2567-7563 GCA_020436535.1 Phaeodactylibacter sp. | reverse complement strand
TGATGGATATGCCCGATGTGAACGCCAGCCTCGACGGGGAGGAACTGGTCTACCATGAATATGCCGACATCTCGATCGCTATCTCCACCCCTTCCGGCCTGGTGGTGCCTCCGGTGCACAATGTGGAATCGCTCAACTTTGCGGAAATTGAATACAAGATCTCCGAATTGGCCGAAAAAGCCCGCAACGGCAACCTGACTCTGGAAGAGATGCAAGGCGGTACCTTTACAATTACCAATGGCGGTGTGTTTGGATCCCTGCTCAGCACCCCCATCCTCAATGAGCCGCAATCGGCCATTCTGGGCATGCACGGCATCAAGGAACGGGCTATGGTGATCGATGGCGAAATCAAGATCCGCCCCATGATGTACCTGGCCTTATCTTACGACCACCGAGTGATCGACGGCAGTACTTCAGTGACCTTCCTGGTGAAAGTAAAGGAACTGCTGGAAGACCCGGTGGCCATGCTGATGGACTTATAGGTTGTTTGCCCGGATACGCTTTCGGCTTGGTGAGGCCAGGACAAAAGCTTATCCGGGCAGGGCCTTCCCCCCTCCCTGCGCCTTTTCTTTCAGATAGCCGCTGTAGCACCCATCCTCAAAAAAATGGATAACCCGGTATGACCTTACGAGAATCGTTTCAACTGCTTGCCGAACATCCGGAATACATCATCTTTTATTTTGCCATCATCCCTATTATGGCCTTTCTGGCGGGCATTCTTGGCAAGGGCGAAGGCCACCTTTCTCCGTGGCGATACCTGTATTCTGCGTTGATCTACTTTGTCTGTGTGCCGGGTATCTTTTCCATTACGCTAAGTGTGTACAACTTCCTTTTCAGCCGTGGCAGCATCATGGATGCCGACGTCTTTGCCCAGGTGCTGCCCATTATCTCTATGGTAGTGACGCTGCTGCTCATCCGCCGCAATGTGAGCCTGGATTATATTCCCGGCTTCGATAAGCTTTCCGGCCTGGTGACGGTCATCAGCGCTGCTCTCATCATCATGTGGTTTGTCGACCGCACCCGCATCATCGTTTTCTCCTACCTGCCCTTCCAGTATGTGATCCTTATCTTTATCGGCTTGTTGCTGGTCATCCGCTACGGATGGAGTAAGGCGTTCAGGACGACGTGACGAGTGTATTCCCGGAACGGGGCTTTCGGGGAAGGTCAATCAGGCGCTAGCCGAGCCTATTTCATTCTCCTTCCTCCAACCCCTCTATCTGGAGTGTTTTTCTCCCCTTATTTCTGGCTTTATATTCTTCAAAGCGTTGCCGGTATTCCTGGATCTCCTCTTCGCTCATTTTTACCTGAAGCCTTTCCGGAATATTGATGATTTCGGGTACATCTTTGGGCGCTTTATCAATGAATTTATTGGAGCCATCCTTTCTTTTGTGTAGTTCGAATGCATCATAGAGGGCGCCGGTGGCAGTAAAAGCTTCGTAAACCAACCGCTCGTTTTCTACTTTGATGATCTGGTAGAGTTGGGTGTTGGAGGCGGCGCGCTCCATCCAGGATTCGAAATTCAGGTTGTACATCTTGGGGCCGCTAACCGAGACGACGTAGATGGGCCCTTTATCTTTGCGGCTGGCGCCGAATAGCAGGTTGTAGCCCCGGCCATAGCTGTGGTCGTGGCCCTGGAGGATCAGATCCACCCCGTATTTTTCATACAGAGGCTGAAACGCTTCCCGGACCTCCTCATTATCCCTGCCTTTGGCGGTAGAGTAGATCGGGTGGTGGTGGGTAACGATCGTCCATCGGTTGGGGTTATTCTCTAAAATGCCTTCCAGCCAGGCTACCTGCGGCTGTATGGTGGTCGAATCGGCGTACATGGCCTGGGTATTGAGGCTGATCAGGCGGGTGCCCTGATAATCGGTGTAGTATACTGTTTCTTCCAGGCCTTGGGGGCCGTTGAGCGGCAGGGTAAAAGTGGGTTGCCAATGCCTGGACAGTACGCGCTGGCCCTCTTCGTTACGGCCGTATTCGTGATTACCCGGAGTGGCAATGTTGGGTTTCATGCCGTAAACCCATCCGCCGGCGTAGAACCACTCACCCCATTCTTCATCGTTGTTGGCCCGGTTGATCAGGTCGCCGGCGTGGAGGAGGAAGTCTACATCCGGAATCGTGCTGTAGGCCTGCCGGATGCAGCGCGACCACAGGGATTTGATGTCGTTTTGCGCATCGCCAAAGTAGAGGAAGGAAAAAGGTTTTGCTTCATCAGAAGCCGTTTTAAACTGGAACCACTCGCTCCAGTTTTCCTCGCTGCCTACCCGGTAGGCATACATCGTTTCCGGCTGCAGGCCCGTAAAGGTGGCACTGTGGAAGTTGGCGGCATTATTGTTGGTGACCAATAGCTCGGTAGCCGCCTCGATCTTTTGTTTTTGTTCCTGAAAATCCGGAGAAGGATCTGCTACGGCAATTTCTGCGTAGGCTTTCTTGACTGAAACATCGGTTCTCCAGGTGACAGATTGAGTGGTGGCGGGATCTTCGCTCCAACTCAGGATTATGCGGTCGGGAGTGGGTTGGGGAGGGTAAGGGTCGGCAGTTTGAGTATTATCTGAAGTAAAAGACAGATACAGAAACATAGCGGCAATAAAGGCTGCCCCCAGGCTGAAAAAAAAGAGATAAGTGTACTTCATGTCTGGTCTAAAGCCGGTTTGTATTCAAAAAGAAAGGCAAAGGTACAAAATTAGCCATAGCAAAGCTCGAAGCTGCACTATGGCTAAAAAGAGATAAAGCGACAATAATAAAGTTTTTTGAGGCAGTCTCAACCAAAGCTAGAAGGAGAGCTGCAATTGCACGACAAATACATTATTGTCGATCGAAATACTTTCCTCATTTTTGATCGTATATTCCGCCTGAATTTTAAAATCATGCCCTTTGAAGTAGTAATTGGCGCCAATAGAGGTCCAGTCTATTTTGTCACCAATACTTTCCGGATGTTCGTCCGACATTTGGTCGAGCGTCTGATACCGAAGAGCGAGTTCTAATTTGGGGGTGACCAGTACTCCACCTTGGACATACCAGCCGTCGCCGTCTATGGTTCCCTGGCCGTTGGATGATAATTTTTCTGAATATTTATCATACTCTGCCTCAAAGGACATCGGGCCAACACCAAAAAACAGGTCGGCCCCGTAAGCACTAACAGAAAATATTTCATCGCCAATTTCCGCTTGCGATAAGTGGGCGACATTCGTACCCAATGTCAACCTGGTTTTACCGTCTAAATAAGAGGACCTGTAGTCATCGTAAGAACCAGCCGGATTAGCCAGTTCAAAAAAATCGTAGGCTATGCGTCCTACCCACATAGCGCCGTCGGATTTTCTGGCTAATGCAGCGTCCGGATTATTGGCGAAGTTAAACCCTAAATTGTCAAAAACGCCGGCCGAATATGTTATGCGGCCGTCCATAGGCCGTCCGTAGATGAGCGCACCAATAGTATTATCGGTGATCCCCAACCTCGTTAAGGCTTCTTTGATCTGGCTGCGGTCCATCAGCAATAATTTGGAATCGGATGTTAGTGCGTTTCTGGAATAGACGTCGTCTTCCAATCCTACGCGTAAAGTTAAATTGTTCTCAACCAGCGGAAAAGTAAACCAGGCATGCTCCAATTGCATGACCGGTGCTTTATTAAATTGGCCGGTGCCGTCCACTTTCAATTCGAAATTGTAAGAGGCTATGCCATAAATGCTGCCCTTGCCCTTAAAGCGCATTCTTTTAATATAAAAATCGTTGTTCTTATCGATCTGGTTGTTCTCATACCGAACCTGCATGCGCACTCCTGGTATAAAGGTCAGGTTCCCTTTTCCGTCGGGCGTCACATGCTGGGACTGAGCATGCAAGTGGGGGGATGTCCATAGAAAGGCCATGGCTATTAGCAGCATATAAATGCCGTTGCAGTAATACTTATTCTGAGGTTTGTTGATGTTTTTCATGATCGAAGGTTTTTGTATTGCCGAAGGTTTTATTAATAAAGTTTACGATCTGTTTTCTTTCCTCCTATCCCTGCGCCGAGGCTTCCACCGGCCCGGCAAAAGCATTCGGCGAGGGATATCCCGCACTGCACTGCTCCCACCGGCGCTGTGGCATTGGCGTGGGCAATTGGCCTCGGCGCCATGAGCAACCAAGCACAGGATCATGGAGGAAAACCACCTAATTCAGGCTTTTTCGTACGTTTTCGCAGGCTTTTTGCTCATTTGTCGTTTACAAATAAGCAAAAGAATAGCCGCGAGTCAGGGTGTCATTTCAGAACCCTTTCCAGTCTGTTCAGGTAGCGTGTTGGGGATATTCCTATCCCCAACACGCTGGTTATTCGTCAATCTGTTCGTTCGTTTTTACTATTCCAGGGACTATTGTATCGTTTCACTTAGGCGATGGTGGTCCAATGCTGCAAAACGCAGGTAGAGAGATGGGATCACCAGCAGATTGAGCAGGGTGGAAGTAACCAGCCCGCCCAGAATGACAATGGCCATGGGCAGTTCAATCTCATGGCCGGGAACATTGCCGGCCCAAACCAGAGGGACCAGGGCCAGCCCGGTGGTGGCGGCCGTCATCAGGATGGGCGCCAATCGTTCCTGAGCGCCCCGCAGGACCAACTCGCGGCCGAATGCCATGCCTTCCTGTTGTTCGAGGTGCTGGAAGTGGTTGATCATCATAATTCCGTTGCGGGCGGCAATCCCCAGAATGGTCAGGAAGCCAACCATCGAACCCAGTGAAATGATACCGCTGCCGAAGTAAGCCGCCAGAACACCACCGACCAGGGCCATGGGCAGGCACAGGAAGGAGAGCATCGCCAGGCGGGTGCTCTTGAAAGAAGTATGCAGAAGGAGGAAGATGCCCAGCAAGGATAATAATACAAACATATACATGCCTCGCTTTACCTTCTGCCGTTCCACATGTTCTCCCAGGACTTCCGGATGGTACTCATGGGGGAAGCTGACTTTCGCCAGAGCGGCTTCTACATCGGCCTGAACGGCTCCGAGGTCGCGCCCTCTTACGTTGG
>JAGQXQ010000465.1:0-2531 GCA_020436535.1 Phaeodactylibacter sp. | reverse complement strand
GCTTGATTACATTCGGAGTAGGTTGAATGGTAATATCCGCCACGTCCTTCATGCGCACATGGCCGCCGCCAGGTACATCGATCAGCAGGTTTTCGATATCGGTAAAGCTGGCGCGTGCTTCGGGCACACTCCATACATTGACGTCGTAGGCTTTTCCTTCCCGGAAGATGTCGCCTACTTCCTCGCCGGCCACTAATGTGGAGGCGGCGCGGCGCACATCGCCGGGCTTGAGCCCGTATTTTTTGGCCCTTTCCAGGTCAACTCTGACCTGAACCTGCGGTATCTCCTCATTCAGTTCCACGTGCAGGTCGATCAGGCCTTCGATGCCTTCCAGATTATCCCTGACTTCCCGGGCTTTGGAGCGAAGTATCTCGAGCTCGGGGCCGTAAAGCCGGATGACTATAGATTCGGATGTTCCGGTCAGCACTTCCCGTATCCTTTCTTTCAGATAGGTGAGCACATCGCGGTAAAGCCCCGGGTAGCCGTCTACCAGTGTCTGGATTTTATTCAGGGTTTCGTCATAGTCAACGTCAGGGCTGACGCTGATCCAGTTCTCACCGAAATTGATCCCGACCACCTCATCCATGTAGAAGGCTTGCCCGATATGGGCCCCGAAGTTGCGCACCCCTTCAATAGAACGCAGTTCTTTACTACCCTGTATCGTAATGCGGTTCATTTCCGGCCAGGAAGTGCCCGGCTTGGTTACCCAGTGCATCAGGAAATCCCGCTCCTTGAAGGAAGGCAATAGCGACTGCCCGAGCTGGGGCAGCACTAACAAGCCAGCTAATACCGTAATGCCAACTACGACGTACGCCCGCCTGGGTTTTTCGACGATGCCGGCGAGAACGGAATTGTAAACCCGGTGCAGCCACCTTAAAATTGCCGGTTCGCGTTTGTGGAGCGGTGCATTGCGCAGCAGGATATAACTCATGGCCGGCGTAACCGTCAAGGCCACGACCAGTGAAGCAAGGATCGCAATTGCGTAAGACATGGCCAGCGGTTGGAAAAAGGCGCCGGACAACCCCTTCATGAAAAATACGGGAAGCAAAGCCACCACTTCGATCAAAGTCGCGAAAATGATAGCGCCCCGCACCTCGATCGAAGCATCGAGGATGATCCGGAAGGTAGATAGGGTGCTGCCTTCCGCCCGCGCCAGGCGCAGGCGCCGCATGATATTCTCTACGTCGATGATGGCGTCATCCACCACCGCCCCCAACGCGATCACGAATCCTGCGAGGATCATGGTGTTGATGGTGGCCCCCTGTAAGTAGAGCACCAGGGCGCCCGCCATCAGCGATAACGGAATGGCGACGGCGCTGATCAGAGTGACCCTCCACTCGAAGAGGAAGACAAAGAGAATGACAATTACGAGCACACAGGCAATAAGCAGCGCCTCACTCAAATTATCAACGGACATGTCGATGTAGGTGGCTGGCCGGAAGATCTCAGTATCAATGTCCACTCCGGGCAGGCCGGGCGCCAATTTGGCAAGGGCGGCTTCTACACCCTCCGTAATATCCTTGGTATTGCCCCATGGCAGTTTTTCTACAATGAGCATCAGGCCGATGGAGTCGTTGATGATGGCGTCTCCAGCCATTTGCTGGTGGTCTTCCACCACCTCCGCCACATCACTCAGGCGCACCTTAACCCCATTTTTAGTTCCTACCACGACCTTACCCAGGTCCTCCGGCTTATTAATGGGCAGGATGTTGCGGACGCCTAATCTCCGGTCGTCGGTTTCGATCCATCCGCCGGTACCGATCATGGCGCCTGGAGAATAAAACAACAATCCGGCGTCGAGCGCGTCGGCAGTGGCTTCCATGACCTCATCTAGGCTGACTCCATATTCAACCATTCTTTCCGGCACCACTTCCACGGCCTGCAGCCGGATCCGCTCGCCCCAGATGGCAACGTTGGCCACCCCGGGTACCGCCAAAATGGCGTCATTGAGCTTCCAGTACGTCAGCATGGACAGGTCGATCACCGACAGGCTGTCGGAGGAAATCCCGATCTTCATACAACGGCTGGTGGCCGACAAGGGCTGCAGCATCAGCGGCGGCGCCGCCCAGGTGGGAAGGGTGGGCGTGGCGGCGGCCATTTTTTCCGACACCTCCTGCCGGGCGCGCATGAGGTCTGTGCCTGGCTCAAAGATCATCCGGATGGCGGACAATTGAGAAACCGATTTGGACCGCAAAATATCCAGCCCGGGAATCCCGTTGAAGGCCTGCTCCAGAGGAACCGTAACCAGGGCTTCCACATCGGAAGATTCCAATCCCAGGCAGATAGTCTGGACTTCAACGATGGGCGGAGCAAATTCAGGAAAGACGTCCACCGGCATATCCTGGATCTGCTTGATGCCAAAGTACATCATAGCCATCGCGGCTGCGATCACCAGGAATCGAAACCGGAGGCTCGATTTTACTATAGATCTTAACATGATTTTTGTTTTTAGAGTGTGTTCAAATTTCGATGATGAGTCGAAAGCGAGGAAATTTTATTTCAGACAAGGCAAATTTTGCAGCCGGATGCGG
>JAGQXQ010000082.1:13682-19312 GCA_020436535.1 Phaeodactylibacter sp. | reverse complement strand
CGCGGTCGAGGTAATAAACGATGGGCTCCACAGGCTCACTCATTTTGGCGCCCGGGTTTTTCTTTTCCAGGCGGTGGCGATAGATGAAACGCCGGATAAGCGGCTGGCCGATAGGGGCGCCATAATCCTGAAAACTAAGGGGATAATAGCCTGAGCGCGGGTCAAAAGCCCGGGGCCGGTAGTTGGCGCCGGGCAGCTCCACAAAGCTGTGGTGCATACGCAGGCTCAGTGCCTCCGGCGTCGGCGCTACTGACCGTACCTCATCGCCTTCCGGGTTGCCTTCAAAAGTGAGCAGCGCTTCGAACTCGCTGTTCTTCGGGAAGTTTTTGGTGCGGGCCAGCCAGAGAGCCGACCGGTTTTCATCCAGTTTGTATGTTCCCTGTTTGCGTTCTTTCAGCCGTTGAACCACGCCGTGAGCATCGCGCAGGAGGAATGGCGTCAGGTCGATCAGGGCGCGCCCCTCTTCCTCCGCCTCCACTTTGAACCCGCCGAGCGCCGATTGGGCAAAGGCCTCCTCCACTGCTCGCCGCTCTTCAGCATTATCTGTCTCTGCCCGAAACTTGAGGTTGAGCTCCAGCAACAACACCCTGGGGCCGGATCGCAGGAATTGCACCACCCGGCTCTCCCCCAACTGGTTGCGGTCCAGGCCGATGTCGTTGGAGCCCAGGCCACCGGCCAGGGAATTGACGTAGAGGAACGCTTCCTCCCACTTGTCAACCTCCAGCCAGATCTTACCCGCTTTATCGTCGTAGTAAAATTTGAAGAAACCTTCATAAGGCTGTAAGCCTTTCGTCTTTTCGGTTATTGTCGGCAATTGAGCAAATGAGGCCTGACAACAGGCGCTCATCAATACGGCCAGAAGGAGGATTCGCATAAGAATTAGGGATTTGATAAATTTCTTGAAGTGAAATTGAGAACGGGCATGAAAATAAGGAAAAATCAGATGTACGTTTGCAAGCTCGTTTTCAAATAGTGAAAGATAGGACGGGAAAGCAGGGCGATGGCCTGAAAATGAAGGCAAATTCAATCGTTACTTTCATAATAATTATAAAAGTTATTATTATTTTTATGATAATTACTTTTACAACGATCATAAAAAGTGCCGATTGCGATCTTGTCCGCCGCACTTCAATTCCGTAATTTACCACCCGGTAACTTTGTAACTCAAATTCATTGTCATTATGCGTCTATCCATATTATTCCCCGCCTTATTGTTATGCTTTTGCTGCAGCCGTACCGCCCTTTCCAATCCTCCGGAAGAACTCGGCCAGGTTGAATGGCAACGAGACTTTGAAAAAGGCCTTGAAAGAGCCTCTTTAGAAAACAAACCCATTTTCCTGCTCTTCCAGGAAGTGCCCGGATGCGCCACCTGCCGCAGCTACGGCAACATGGTGCTAAGCCACCCCCTCATCGTTGAGGCCATCGAGACGCTCTTCGTACCGGTAGCCATTTTCAACAACAAAGGGGGCAAAGACGCCGAAGTACTGCAATACTACAACGAACCGGCCTGGAATAACCCGGTGGTGCGCATCGTCGATTACGATAGGCTAGACGTCGTTCCCAGGGTGAGCGGCAATTATTCCCAACTGGGAGTGGTGCAGGCCATGGTATTCGCGCTGGAACGCCGCAGTAAAGCCATTCCCGCCTACCTGCAATTACTCTACGAGGATCTGCTGGCGCGACAGCAGGGCCTGGAAACCACCACGCTCTCCATGTATTGCTTCTGGACAGGCGAAAAGGCACTGGGACAACTCAACGGCGTGGTCGCCACCGAAGCTGGCTTCATGGATGGCCATGAGGTAGTACAGGTAGCTTATAATCCCAAAGCCATCTCCTTTGAGGAAGTGGTGAAAGCGAGCCGGCAGGCACAGTGCGCCGACCGGGTATACGCCCACAACGAATCCCAGAAAGTTGCCGCCGCTGCTCTGCTGGGACAGGGAAAAACCGGCGCTGCTACCTCCTTCCACCCGGATCGCGAGCCCAAATACTATCTTTCCAAAACCCACTACCGCTTCGTGCCCATGTTCCCCCTCCAAGCCGCCCGCGCCAATGCGCTGATCGGGCAGGGGATGTCGCCGGAAGGGGTATTGTCTCCCCGGCAGGTTGAACTGGCAAATCAGATGAAGGCCCATCCGGAGAAAAAATGGGAAAGTGTTATTGGGAAGGATATGATGAAGGCCTGGGAGTGGAAGGAACGTTAGTCTGCCAGAAACAAAGTTCCCCGGCCTCTATACGGAGACGATAGAGAAGTCGACGGGGTTATAAAACAATTTTTGAATTATGAACCGGACAGGGATGTTACGTCCAATAAAACAGCGAATAGCACACATCGCATTAGTGGTAAGAGATTACGACGAAGCCATTGCATTCTATACGAAAAAGCTGGATTTCAGGCTGGTTGAAGATACCCGGATCAGTGACGATAAACGATGGGTTGTGGTCGCCCCGCCAGGCGCCCAGGAATGTACTTTGCTGCTAGCAAAAGCAGCAAATGAGAAGCAGTCAGAAAGCATCGGGAATCAAACAGGAGGGCGCGTTTTCCTTTTTCTTTTCACTGACGACTTTCAGAGGGACTACGAAAAAATGAGCGCACGGAACATCAAATTCGTAAGGCCGCCCCAAGAAGAAGACTATGGAACCGTCGCCGTCTTTGAGGACCTGTACGGAAATTTATGGGACCTGCTGGAGCCCAACGAAAAAAATACAGGCTTCTTTTAGAAATTGGTCCGTGACCTTTACTTGTTCCTCATATTTTTTAACTTCATTGATCTGTAGGTTTATTTCCGTTTACTTTTAATGGCTCCGGCAACTGAAAAACAAACGGCTGCTTGCGCCCCGGCGCCACTACCACCTTCATCAGCCAGTCTGTTTCCTTACCGCCGTTCAGTTCGAAGCGAAGCAGGTTATCCACAAGAAAGCGCTCCTGTTCCAGAACATGGCCATCGCCGTGCAGGAACAGGACGGGCTTATCCAGATTGAGGGCGGCGGCCTGGAGAGCGTCGAAGAAGGCCTGATTAGGGTCCGGTGAACCGGCAGCAGGCTGGGCGTGGCCAAAGACCACCGCGCACTTCACCTTTTTCCGGTAGGCCGCAAACTGCTGCGCCAACCACTGGCCATTATCGGCCAGCCGCTTTTTCCATTCTGCTGCATCGTGTACCCGGCCGCCCACCAGATTGAGGCCGATGTAGAGGCATTTCCGGTAGACGAAGGCAAAATTTTCCTTGTGGGCCGGTTGGTGATCAATCCGAAACGGCGGAGCAGCCCAGTTGTCCTCAAAACCCATGAAGTATTCTTCCCAGAGTGCCCAGGCCGAATCCGGCGCCACGCAATCGTTCCATTCATTGTCACCCGGAATGATGAATGTTGTTTTGTCCAGGCTTTTCAGAAGCGAAGAAGCTTGCTCGTAATACAACCGTTCGCAGGGCGCCTTACCTGCCTTGATGTCTCCCAGGTGAACAGAAAAAGCGTGGTTACCATCCTGATTGATCACCTGGGCCCCCAACCGGAGTTTTTCTACTTCCGCCGGGCTGTAGGGCAGGTCGGCGAAGGCATAGAAGATGGTTGGAGGAGCCTTGCAGCCCGATAAGGCTAAACAGGCCAGTATGATCAGGTTGTTCAGGAAACGGGCCGGTGGTCTTTGCACAGTAGCGTAATTTTGGTAATATTACAACGACTTCATATACGCAATCACCAAATCCCGCACGTCGTTTCGCACCGGCTGGCCGCCGATGCGGAGTGATTCCTGTGTTATATACTTAAAGTCTGCCAGGAACTCCAGGTTTTGTTCATTGCCCCTGGCTACGAACTCCGGAAGCACTACAGTGTACGCCTGCTCTGCATCGACCGGGACTCCATTAACCAGCCATTGACTGCCGTTTCGTTCAACATTTTTAACCTGCAAATAACCCCCGTCCCCCCGATTGGTGACAAGCCCGGTAACCAGCAGTTTTTCCAGCATATTGCCAGGTAATTCCATCCGAACGATCTTACCGCCAAAGGGGAACGTTCGCAGCACATCGTACTGGGTAACCACCCCCTCCACATCATCATCCATGCGCATAGAACCGCCGTTGATCATATACACATCAGCGCCGGGCCAGGCGGAGGCGAAGGCATCTACTGTAAGGCGGCCGTAGTTGGTGGGACGGCTGCGGATATCCGCTTCCTTGCACTCCAAAGGAATTTCGGTAACCATGAGTTTTTCATTGGGGTTGTAGCCCATGTCTTCCATAATCGCGTTGACACGGCCCTGCCATTTTTCAACTACGGCCTGGGTGGCGGGGTCCTCCGGAATACTATCGTCGATCTTTTTCAGGCTGGATCGTACTTTGGAAAAGCCAGAAGCAGGGTTGTAAGTAATGCGGTGGATGTAAACCGACTTCACATTAGCGTCGGCCTTGGTGATAATGGTTTCCTCCGAATACCGGCTCATATTCACATGGTCGTGCCCCCCCATAAAAAGCAATACCCCGGGCACCTCCCGGGCCAGTTCCACGTCCTCCCTTACATTCAAATGGGTCAGGCCCAGAACGAGATCCACCTGGGGCTTCAGCTCGTTGTAGGTTTCGCGGAACGCCTCGGTAACAGGTTCGTAAGCAACATAATCCGCCTTGTTAAAGGGCAGCACCACCCCGATGATGCCCACGCGGAGGTTTAGCCCCTGGCCGTTGGAAAATTCATGGATGACATACTTGGGAATAGGGCCCTCCTGCCCGTTTTTCACCTGCATGAAAGGCCGAAGGCTGTCGCCATCGGCGCGCGCTACATTGCATACGGTATATTCGAAGGTGCTTAGGTCGATGCGCTTCTGCAGCAGTGCCGCGTCTTTTAGGTCAAACTCGTGGTTGCCGAAGGTGGCATAGTCCAACCCCATAGCATTGAGCACTTCCACCATCTGCTGGCCGGCAATTCGCTCGCCGTCTTCTTTCTTCAGCGTGCCGATCACGGAGGGGCTGAGGAAATCGCCCGCCAGAACAGCGATGGTGTTGGGGTTTTCGCGCATCAGTTCTTTCTTCACGGTGGCCACCCGCGCCAGGCCGCCGGCCTTACCTCCCTCCAGTGGAGAGATCTCATAGACGTCGTTGAACTGGAGGACCGTGAAAGTTACATTTGCAAATGGATCAATCGTTAGTGCCGGACGGGACGTATCGCAGGCGCTGAACAGCACCAGCAGGGCCCACAACCCAAGAAGAGAAAAGTATCTCATAGTATTATTTTGAGTTTTTCAGGCCCTAAAATAAAATTATTACCTCACACTTTCTCAAAAACCATTCGGTAGTGATCCATCACTTCCCGTTCCAAGCAGGCCTTGTTGGGATTGATCCGGAAAACAGCCACCCGATGCCTGAATTCCTCGTCCGTAAAATAACGGGGGAGGTATTTGAGCGCCAAAAGCTAATGGCCAATTGCTCACCGGCAAGGAATAATCTCCATTATAAAAGGCGCCACTAAAATCTCCGGTTTCGCCCATACTCAGCCGGAATATCTCATCAATAGTGGTGTAAATAAAATCCAGATTTTCTTTATTTGCCATATTCCGATGGTTTTCGAGTATTTTTAACCAATCTAAACCAACGTATCATGTTTTATCAGTTCCAGATCCTGCAAACTACCCGCGACAACGTTTTTCA
>JAGQXQ010000082.1:0-13569 GCA_020436535.1 Phaeodactylibacter sp. | reverse complement strand
CTCTACGGTTTGTCGGGCCAGGATATGTTATTGCCGGGTAGCTTCATCGACAGTTTCCGGAAAGGAACCCGGCCAGAAGGCACTTATGAGGCCAAGGATATAGACTTCCTAAAAGAAAAGCTCCTGCCCACTGTTCAGCAAGCAGCATTGGATTACGAGCGAGGGCTCTTCCAGGAGTTTAAAACGTACTCAACCAGCTACGGTATGGAGTTGACAAATATCAGGGAAGCCATTCAATTCAACAACGTCCACGAAGGGCTGCACTTCGGCTATATGATGGCCCTGAGAAAACACCTGCCCGGCTGAATGCCCACGGCTTCCCTGATATGAGGCCAGGCGGGCATGGCCCATGCTCTCTCTTTCGAAACACACTCTTAACCCGGCCCCGAAAACGTGCGGTTTTATTTCGATGCAGAAACCGCTCCGGGAGGCTTTTTCCGGATATTTCCCCGGGGGCTTTTTCGGCAAATATGGAGTTGGGGATCGAACCCCGAAAAATAGCCGGAGGGCCCAAAATGGTACGCCTCTGCCGAAATCCAGAAACCTCCCCGCCATTCCTATTTCAGGTAGTTCAACTGGAAGAAAGCCCGGTAGTTCTCCACTGATTTCTCCTTCAGTACTTCGCGGTAGTTATTCTGTGTAACGGGAAAGACCTCGTAGTTTTCAGCCGGAGAAATAAAATCGGATGAATTCTTCTGGATCCCCGTATAGTATTTCATGGCCTCCGCCTTGTCCTTAAAGCGTCGCAACACCAGGATGGGCAGGCGCGAATCAGCGTCCGTACCGAGGTAGATATTGGAGATACGCAGGCGGTCCAGCTTATGGTATTTATCGTTGTAGTCCGAAACGATGATCTTATTCTTGTTGAGGTCGATATCCTTATTGTTAAAGACGACGATAACATAGTGGAGGGCGTCTTCTTCCACCTTAAATTGTTCGATCTCCTCTTTGGCGCCACCGGGCAGGCTGGCGGAAGATGCACCGAGCAGGCGCAGGATCTCTTTGGCGCGCCGTTGTTCATCGGTATCCGGATAGCGGGCCACTACGCCCTGTAAAGCAGCCACATAAGCCTCTTTTCCTTCCAGGTTGCCGGTGCTCATAGCCGCCAGCAGGGCAAATTTGGGTTGGTAGGGGTTGGCGGCGCCGAATTTATCCTTCGCGGATAAACTTTTATCATAGGCCTCGCGGTAATTGCCTGAAGTGAAGGCGGCATAAGTGTCGTTGTAGTAGGTGTTGAGCAGGCGGTCTTCCCGGGCCAGTTCCTCGATATAGGCCGGGTTTTTTATCACCATAGCGTACTTCGAAGTTTGGTATTTTTCCAGGATCTTGTTGGCATACTCCTGTGCTTTGGGCTCATTACCCTGGCCATTGTAGATGATATACAGCTGATACCAGGATTCCAGTTCATAGTTGTTACTTGGGTAACGGCTATCGAGCGTCTCGAACATTTCGATTGCTTTGGGTAGGTTTTGCAGGCGTTCGCGGTAGAGAGAGCCAAGCTTGAACATTGCTTCCTGTATCTTCAGGTTGGCCACCGCCACTTCACCTTCTGTTTGAGGCACATTGCCCAATAGTTGATTGATCTCTTCTTCGGTGAGGATATCCGAAGAAGTATCAACATATTCCTCTTCTCCTTCCTCTTCGAAAGCAGTAGCGTCCCGCTTACTGGAACGGCGCCAGTTATCCTCCAGGGGGCGGCTGCCCCACTTGCGTTCAAACTCGCGGAGCCCCCGCTTGACAGACCGGTCGTCGTAGGCAAAAAAGCTACTCTCTTTTTGCAGAGCGCCAGCGCCACCGATGGCGCGGCGGGGGATGGCCGCCAGGCCGGCAGGCGCACCAGCTTTGGCCGCAATCTGCTGGCGACGCAATTCGTCCTGCTCCTTCTTGATGGCCAGGGCCAGCTCTTCCTGTTCCTTTTTACTCATCCGGCTGATCCGCAGCAGGCTATCCTGCAGCGCTATAACTTGAATGTTGGCGGCAATCTCGGTCAGGTTGTTACTCAGGTTGTTCACCCGGGGATGGCGGCTATCAGTAGCAGCCATTACCTGCAACGTACTGTCGTAATAACTCTTTGCCGACACATATTCCTCTGTTTCATAGTAGAGGTCGGCCAGGGTCAGGTAGGACTCCACCCGCTGAGCCTGGTTTTGGCGGCTATTTAGCAAGGACAGTTCCAGGTTGGTGATGGCCTCTTCCCGTTCTCCGTTTTTCAGGGCGATGTGCGCCAGAGCAAAGTAGACCTGGTCCAGATAATCGGCGTTCTTGGGGTCCTTGAGTAACTTTGTCAGGTTTTCCCTGGCATCATAAATCGACCCGCTGCCACTGGCCCAGGCATTTTGAGCTATGTTGAGTTTACAGTTGAATTCCATCTCATAGCCAGGCTTTAGTTTCCGGGCCTGCTCAAAGGAAGCATACGCCTCGGTGGCGTTGCCATTCATCTGGAATATCTGGGCCATGATAAACATATAGCGGGCCCGTTGCTTTTTATCTTTTTCGGAAGCGATGGCATTTTCCAGAGCGGGCAGAGCCTGTATGTAGTCCTGGCGATGAATATGATAATAGGCTTTTACCGCTTCCATCTGGCCGCGGATATCCGAATAAGTATCCATGCTATTTTCCAACTCGGCCATATAAGCGACCGCAGCATCATAGTTGTCGCGTTCTATCATGGTGCGCGCCAGCCAGAGCAGGCCTTCCTGGTAGGCAGGGCGATGCTTGAGGAAGTTGTCGTTGTTATCCGGCGTATCGTCCTTCTTATCCTCCTCTTCTTCGGTGGAAGCCATTTCCTCTTGTTTGGCCTCTTCTTCCGTATCGGCCTTGCGCTTGAGAATATCCGGACGGGGCGGAGCTTTCACTCCTTTTTTCTTGGCCTTCTTGACCGCTTTTTTGTATTGGGCGAGGGCGCGCGCTTTTTCCTTGTCGAGCTTGGTTTTTTTTCCGCCCTTTTTCCCTTTCTTTCCCCGCCGGCTTTTCTTTTTCTTCTTTTTCTTCTTGACCTTTTTATCCTGCTTGCTCACTTTTTCGCGTTCCTTCATCTTTTCCGGGCTGTATTCCGCCACCAGATAGCGTAAGGTTTCTTCGGCCGCTTCATAATCCTGTTTCAGGTATTGGGCTTTGCCTACCAACAGGTAGCAATCATCGGCCCACTTACTGAAGCGGTGCAGGTTGACTACCACGGTGACTTTCTTGGTGGCCTCATCCAGATTGGGGGCCTCCGACTGAGGGTTCTCCACCGCCACATACTCGTACATGGGCAGCAGTTTAGTATAATTGTCCTGATGCTGTGCGTTCAGGGACTCAATACTGGCGGCCAGTAACTCTTCCGCATTGAAGTAGCCATTATAGTGAGCCGTCGTATTGTGATAGAGCTCTCCAAGAGCCGACATGTCGCTTCTGCTCTTCTGAGTAGTGCAGGCAGAAAGTAGGGAGAGTATGATCAAAACCAGCGATACCTTATTTATTTGTTTCAAATCAAGTTGTTTTTTATCACTCCTAACCAATATGGCAACACCTGCGTTCCCGGCTGCCCTGGCAACTAAATACAATGGGCAGATTGGTACAGGAAAAAAAAGAAAATGTTATTTTTCTTGCAAACCTAAGTATTGTCGATATAACTTTACAGTCTGTCCGGTTATTAGGCCGGGAACTTTTGACGGGCCATAGTGATCCATTTGAGTGGCCGCATCGTTATATAAACGTCGAAAGGCAAAATTATTTTATTATTTAAAGACTTCAAAGCGCGTATTTAAACCTTCAGCGCATATTTTTTGAAAATATTGGATATCTACAGTGGGCTGAAGGCATGCCACTATTGAAGAAACCGAGCAATCCCCATGGCAGCGGAGAACGAAAATGCAAAAAGCAGGTGGGAAAGGATTAAGAAGCAGATGAGACATACTTATCGGCTGGTTGTCATGAACAACGAGACCTTCGAAGAAGTAGGTTCTTATCGCCTTACCTTGCTCAATGTCTATATTTTCATCAGTACGGTATTGGTGGTGGTGGCCGCGCTGGTGGTATTCGCCGTAGCTTTCACCCCTCTAAAAAGATATGTACCCGGATACGGCGACGGAGGTGAAAACCGGGATCAAGTGGAGCAGCTCTACCGGGAAGTACAAGGTTTGAAAAAAGAACTGGCGGCCCAGGAAAAATATTCCACCAATATCCGCAAGGTGTTGGTCGGGGAGGTGGAAACCGCTAAAGACATCATCAAGGCCAACCCGGCCGATACGACGGATGGGGTGGAGCGGTCGGAAGAAGAAGAACAACTCCGGCAGGAGGTGGAACTACAAAAAGTAGGACAGGCCGCTCAGCGCCCCCGGACGGCCAACTTCTCCCCCCGGGATGTCCCCCTGGAACAAATGTACTTCAACTCGCCGGTGAGAGGTGAAATCTCAGCAGGCTTCATGCCCGATAAGAAACACTTCGGGCTCGATGTACTCGCTCCTAAAAACACAGCCGTACAGGCTGCGATGGACGGTTACATTTTCTTCTCTGACTGGACCCTGGAAACAGGTAATACGATAGGTATTCAACATGCCAATAATACCATCACCTTTTACAAGCACAATTCCGCCCTCCTCAAAAAAGCGGGCAGCTTTGTCAAAGCGGGAGAGGCGGTCGCCATCATTGGCAACACCGGCACCCTTTCTGACGGGCCTCACCTTCATTTTGAGCTTTGGCACAAAGGGAATCCGGTTGATCCCAGAGACTACATAAAGTTTTAGAGTATGATCAAATTTTGAACATCACTCTCCTTAGTGATGCCTTGACAAACAGTGTGCTTTAGAGATGCTTTTCTCTCTCCTAACTATTTGTTTCAGGCCTGCTATTCAACTATCTGCTTACCTCCCACTACCCTCTTTAAACCAAAGTTGGCAAGAATAAAGGTTCCCTTTACTTTAAAACCAGTTGTCCATGAGTACACAGAAGAATGCAAATTTACAGACTACCTATAATCAAAAAGGAGAAAAGATCAGCCCTCTCCTACCTGGAGGGATAAAAAACTTCATGATCGATATCGACGGGACTATTTGTGACGATATCCCTAATGAAGAGCCCGAGCGAATGCTGACCGTCCTCCCCTATCCCGATGCTCTGAAGATCATTAACAAGTGGTACGATGAGGGCCATATCATTACTTTCTTTACTTCCCGCACAGAAGAACACCGGGAGGTAACGGAAAAGTGGCTCCGAAAAAACGCCTTCAAATACCATAATATGATCATGAACAAACCCCGCGGCGGCAACTATCACTGGGTAGATAACCACATTGTGAAGGCCACCCGTTTTAAGGGGAAATTTACCGACCTGGTTGTCCGCAACCACGAGATCGAGGTGTTTAAGCCGTAGATTGAGTGTTTGGGGACTCGGTTGAAATTCGTTGATTGGTTTGGTGCCCCTCCATCAACCTCCTCAACCGATCAACTAAACCTTCCGCTGCAACAGGTCAGGCAAGGCTTTGTCGAGGGTAGGGAAGGCGTATTCGAAACCTGCCGCTTCGATCTTTTGGGAACGCACCCGGGCACTTGACAGGACCACATCGGCCATCTCGCCCATAGCCAGCCGCAAGGCCAGGGCTGGCGCCGGTAAGGCCAGGGCTGGTTTACCCAACGCATCCTTAATCGCTTCGGTCAACTCCTTATTCGTGGCCGGATTAGGGGCCACGCCGTTGTAAACCCCCTGCATGCTGTCATCTTCCATGGCTTTGATGAACATCCGGCACAAGTCGTCGATATGTATCCAGCTGTACCACTGGCTGCCGTCTCCAAAATAAGCGCCGAGGCGAAAGTGGAAAGGCAGCAGCATCTTTTCCATCGCCCCTCCCCGGGTAGACAAAACTATGCCAACCCGGACGGCGACGGTACGTATGCCGGCTTGAGCCACTTCACCGATAGCTTCTTCCCAGGCAATGCAGCTTTCCGGCAAAAAACCTTGCCCGGGAGCAGCGTTTTCGTCCAGCCATTCATTATTCCGGTCACCATAATAACCGATCGCCGCACTGGAGAGATAAGCTTTGGGGAAATGCTGTAACCGTTCGAAAGCTGAAAGTAATAAATGCGTGCTATCTACACGGCTGTCGATGATCAGCTGTTTGCGGGCTTTGGTCCAGGGTTTATCGGCAATACCAGCTCCGGCAAGGTTGACCACATAATCGGTGCGCAGGATCGCTTCATCGTCAATGTAAGAATCGCCGGGCCCCCAACGGTATGTAGGATATGGAGCGTCCGGCCGGCTGCGGCGGCTGAGATGCAACACTTCGTCGCCCCGCTCCCGCAGAAGCTGGCTGAGGCGGCTTCCGATCAGGCCGCTACCACCGGCAATAAGGACTGTTGACATATACTTGCTATTGTTTTAGTTACAAAACAATGAGATGTCGGCAAGGTTTAAACAGCAAGAGTATCATCCCTTGACATTTTTTTTGAATTTGCTGCCCAAATCCTGTAATTTGGAGCGCTCAATTGCCAACACTACCAGACACCAGAAAATCCCAAACAGGTATGATCAACCTCCGATGTATATGCATTTTTGCTATTCTTACCCTTCTGTTAGCCGCTTGTAAAGGGGATCCGCCACAGGAAGAAGGGCTTGATAGCATGCTATTTAAAAACCAGGACAACACGGTCTATGCCCGTCTGCCGGCAGAACCCGACCGCCTCAACCTACTGCTCTCCACCAATGTCTATGGCCGGGTAGTCAATGAACAGATATTCATCTACCTCCTGCACTTTGATTCCAAAACACTGGAGCTCAAGCCTCAACTGGCCAAATCCCGCCCTCAAATTGAGGAGGTCACTGATGGCCCGTATCAGGGTGGGATGGCCTACACCTTCGAGATCATAGAGGAAGCCACCTGGGATAATGGGCAACCCATCACCGGGAAAGATTTTGAGTTTACCCTCAAGGCCCTTTTCAACCCGAAAGTCAACGCGGCTCATATACGCGCCTACCTCGATTACATCAAAGCAATAACCATCGACCCGGACAATCCACGGCGGTTTACGGTCTTCTCCGACAAGAAATACATCATCGGCGAGACGGCGGTGAGCAACATTCCGGTCTTGCCAGAATACGTTTATGACCCCAATGGCCTGCTGAAGGATATTTCTCTGGCCAGCCTGTGCGACCCGGACTATGTCAATCGGCTCAACAGTGCGGCAGGGCAGGATGCCCAGCTAAATCAGGAGCGGAAAGCCATTCAGGATTTTGCCGACGCTTTCAATTCGCCCCGGTACTCCAGGGAAAAAGCCTTTATTGCAGGCGCCGGCCCTTATGAATTTGAGGAATGGGTGACCGGGCAGCGCGTCGTACTAAATCGAAAAAAAGACTGGTGGGGCGATCAGGTGTCGGAACAATACCCCATGCTTAAGGCTTATCCTGACAAGCTGATTTTCCTCATCATTCCCGACCAGAATGCCGCCGTGGTGGCCCTTAAGGATCAACAGATCGACGTTACCGGACAGATAGACGCCAAAGACTTTGTCGACCTGAAAGACAATGAGCTGATCAATCAGCTGTACAATCTATATACGCCCTCTTCTCTGGGGTATTATTACATTGGGCTGAACAATAAGAACCCCAAACTCGCCGACAAGCGAGTGCGCCGGGCCCTGGCTCACCTGGTGGATGTGCCGGCCTTGATACAAGACCTCTATTATGGCCTGGCCGAACGCACCGTAGGGCCTTTCCACCCGGCTAAATCTTACTACCACAAAGGGCTCAGCCCTATTGAATACGACCCGGAAAAAGCGCGCGCCCTGCTGGCGGAAGCAGGCTGGGAAGATACCAATGGCAATGGCATTGCAGATAAAGAGATCAATGGAGAACGGGTAGAGATGGAACTGGAGTACAAAATCAGCGCCGCCAGTAAGTTTGCCAACAGCCAGGCACTGCTTTTCCAGGATAACGCCAAAAAGGCCGGGGTTAAGGTCAATATCGTCCCCAAGGAGTTTACCGTTATGATCGACGATACGAAAAAACGCGACTACGAGATCTATTCCGGCGCCTGGGCCCAGGATCCTACGATCGATGATCCCAAACAGCTGTGGCATTCGGAAAGTGATACCCCGGATGGAGGCAACCGGGTGAGTTTTACCAATACCGAAGCAGATCGCCTGATCGAAGAAATACGAGTGACCCTGGACGAAACCAAACGCAACCAACTGTACAAAGAGTTTCAGGAACTGATATACGAGGAACAACCCTATATCTTCCTGTTTGCACCACTGGAACGCATCGCTATTTCCAAGCGTTTCGAAACGACGCCTTCGACCCGACGGCCCGGCTTCTTAGTGAACAGTTTTGTCAAGCGCGAAGCAGTACCGAATTAACTACCTTACACCGAAAACTGAGGCTCAATACTTGGGTGCTCCGGATGTGGCCCTTCAGGCCACAATGTGAAACCCATATTATCAACCAACAATCCAGATCGAATGAAACATTTTAATGCGAGCTACACTCTTCTTGCCCTCATCTTGCTGTTGTGGGCAGGTTGTAAATCTGACCCCGATTCCAAAGATAAGGATGTCATTTTTTCTCTCAGCCGGCCGCTCAATGAGGCGGTTATCCAACTGGATGCAGAACCGGACCGCCTGAATATCCCCCTCTCCACCAGCGCCTTCGCCCGGCTTGTGAGCAACGCCATTTTCCAAAACCTGCTCTCCATCGACCCGGAAAGCCTGGAGATCATCCCGCAACTGGCCATATCCCGGCCGAAAACTACGCCTATTACAGAAGGCCCTTATGCCGGAGGGATGGCTTATACTTTTGAAATCCACAACCAGGCCATCTGGGATAACGGCAGCCCGGTGACTGCCGAAGATTTCATTTTCACCATGAAGGCCGCCCTGAATCCGCAGGTTCCCGCCCCAGCCTACCGGGCGTATCTTTCTTTTATAAAAGATATACAGGTGGACGCCGATAACCCCCGCCTGTTTACTGTGCTTACCGACCAAAAATATATCATTGGAGAGGAAGCCATTGGTTCCGCCCTGCCGATCATGCCCGCGTATCATTATGACCCCGACGGGCTGCTGAAAGATATTCCGCTCACTAGCCTGACGGATGAAACCAAAGCCAAAGAGCTGGCGGCAACAGATGAGCGCCTGGCGCAATTCGCCACCCTTTTTACCAGCCCCAAATACAGCCGGGAGAAAGATGGTATCTCCGGAAGCGGCCCCTACCGCTTTGAAAGCTGGGAGACCGGGCAGCGTATCATCGTCTCTAAAAAAGAAAATTACTGGGCGGAAGAGCTCATGGAGGAATATCCCGCCCTGGCCGGCTACCCGGACAAGATCGTATTCAGGCCCATTCCCGACCCTAACGCCGCCATCACCGCCCTGAAAGACGGGCAGATCGATGCCATGGCCAATATCCCTCCCAACGATTTCAGGGACCTGGAAAAAAATGAGTTCACCGCCGAACGATATAACTTATACAGCCCTCCTCTGCTGGGCAACACCTTCATCTACGTCAACACCCGCATCCCCAAGTTGTCGGACAAAA
Source organism: Phaeodactylibacter sp. (assembly GCA_020436535.1). Taxonomy (GTDB): domain Bacteria; phylum Bacteroidota; class Bacteroidia; order Chitinophagales; family Saprospiraceae; genus JACJXW01. The sequence goes on along the minus strand of JAGQXQ010000082.1, from coordinate 4,065 downwards.
GAGTGCGAAAGGCACTGGCTTACGCCATCGATGTGGAAGAGATTATCAGCACCGTCTACAACGGCCTGGGCTCGCCCTACGCCAGCCCGGTGCACCCCTCTTTTCCTTACTACAACAACGATCTTCAGCCCATTCCCTACGACCCGGAAAAAGCGCGGCAGCTGCTGGAAGAAGCCGGATGGACAGATACCGACAACAATGGTATTGTCGATAAAGTGATCAACGGCAAAAAGGAAGAACTGTCGCTCAACTACAAGGTTATTGCCGGCAGGGACAACCTGCAGAATGTGGCGCTGTTGATCCAGGAGTCAGCCAAAAGAGCAGGGATCGATATCCAGATTGAAGCCAAGGAGTTTGCGGTGCTGGCCGATGACTTCAAACGACGGGATTACGAGCTCGTCCCCTGGGGCAAAACCATCCAACCTACCCTTTGGGAACCCAAGCAGGACTTCCATTCCGAGGGCGACGACCGCACCGGCTTTGCCTCTGCCGAATCCGATGCCCTGATCGACAAGATCCAGATAACCCTGGATGAGCAGGAGCGCAATAAGTTGTATATGCAACTGCAGGCCATGCTCTACGATGAAATGCCGTTGATCTACCTCCTTGTACCGACCAGCCGCATTGCCATCCACAAACGTTTTGAGGCGCGGCCCTCGCCAATATACCCGGGCTATTCTCCCAGCCAGATGAAACTCCGGAAAAAATAGCCGCTCCAAAAACAGGAGCTGGCCGGAACCTGGCGTTTTTTTTTGCGTACATTAGCGCAGGTATTAAAAGAAGGGACAAAGCCGGCAGCCGGTGGTTTTGTCCCTTCCAAGCAAATATCCCATGTTACAATATCTGCTCAAACGCATACTCATTTTCATCCCCACCCTGCTGGTGATCTCCTTGCTGGCCTTCGGCCTGAGCAAGGTAGCCCCCGGTGACCCCGTGGAGCTGAAACTGCGGGGCTTCGGGAGCGATCAGCAAAACGTGGTCAACGCCGAGCGGATCTATAGGGAAACTGCAGCTTTCCTGGGGCTCAACAAGCCGGCTTTTTATATAGGCCTCTCTTCAGCGGCTTATCCGGATACCTTATACAACATCCTCAAGAGAGACCACCGCGAGAACCTGTCAAAGCTCATCGCTCAGTATGGCAACTGGGAGCAGATATCCGCTTACTACCAACAGCTCCTGGAGATGAACTACCTCCTGCAAAAAACCTCCGATCAGCTGGAAAATAACAATTTCCGCTCTATTCGTTCCTCTATGCAACAGCTCCTCCTCGCTTATTCCGACATCAGGATTACCAGCCTGCTGGAAGAGGCGGAGACTCTGGCGCTCCAGGACAGCACCCTGCAGAGCGCTCTGCAGGGGCCCATCCTTAAACTGCACAGCAGCTATGAAGCCATCAAAGAAAAAGCCAGGCCGGAACTGCTGTATGTACCCGATATTAAATGGTACGGATTGGACAATCAGTACCACAACTGGTTGGCCGGTTTCCTGCAACTGGATTTTGGCCTTTCCTATTACGACAGCCGGCCGGTGGCCGATAAGATGAACGACGCCCTGTTCTGGACCATACTCATCAACGGAATGGCCATCCTCCTGGCCTATCTGCTTTCTATACCGTTGGGCGTTTTCTCCGCCATCTGGAAAGGGTCTTTTTTCGACCGTTCCTCCACCATCCTGCTGTTCATCCTTTACTCTCTGCCGAGTTTTTGGATCGGCACGATGTTACTGGTCTTTTTCACTACTCCGGAATACGGGATGGACTGGTTCCCTTCCATTGGGCTGGGCAACCTGCCACGGGAGGCCCCCTTCTGGAGCCGTTTTTGGGAAACAGCCTCTCACCTGGGCCTGCCTGTTTTCTGCCTGGCCTATGGTGCGCTGGCCTTTATCTCCCGGCAGATGCGGGGCGGCATGCTGAATGTCATCCGTCAGGATTACATCCGCACCGCCTGGGCCAAGGGGCTGAGCAGCCGGTCGGTGATCTGGAAACACGCTTTTCGAAACGCCCTCTTTCCCATCATCACCTTGTTTGCCAATATTTTCCCGGCCGTCTTTGCCGGCTCGGTAGCGATAGAAGTCATTTTCAATATCCCCGGTATGGGCAAGCTCACTATTGACGCAATTACTCAGCGCGACTGGCCCGTGGTGTATACCGTGCTGATGCTCTCCGCCATTCTGACAATGGCGGGAATACTGGTTGCCGATTTTTTATACGCCTGGGCCGACCCCCGGGTATCTTACAGCCGCAACAAGCAATAACTTATGCTGATTGGAGTAAAAAAAGAGAAGGACATAGCAGAAGGGATCAGCCGGCGGCAGGCCATGGGGGAAAGCTACTGGGCAATTGTGCGGCGGCAGTTCCGAAAAAACCGCCTGGCGGTATGGTCCCTCCGTTTGTTGTACCTCCTCCTCTTTACCGCGCTATCCGCTGATTTTATCGCCAATGAGCGGCCTCTTTATTGCCAGATTGAAGGCGAAACTTACTTCCCGGTTTTCAAACAATATGCCGTAGCACTTGGATTGTCTACCTGGGAAGCTCAGTTTTTTCAGAAAGGCTGGCGGGAACACGATTATGAAAAAGTGATCTGGGCGCCCATCCCCTACTCCGCCACTACCATCGACCGGAAAAACAACAATTACCGGGCGCCGGGTGACGAACAAAATGTAGAATCCACTCGCTTTCGCCATTGGCTGGGCACCGATCAGCTCGGCCGGGACGTAGCAGCAGGTATGATCTCCGGAACGCGCATCGCCATGCTCGTGGGGGTAGTCTCCATGTCGATCGCGGCCATCATTGGCGTCTTCTTTGGCGCCCTGGCCGGGTACTTTGGCGATGACCGCTTTCAAGCCTCCCGGATCGGGCTTGCCCTCAACATCCTCGGTATTCTGGCCAGTATCTTCTATGCTTTCACGGCCCGTTCCTACGCCTTCAGCGAAGGTACTTTCAGTGTAGAACTCTTAAAAAGCCTTGGCATTTTCGCCGGCATCATGCTACTGATGAATCTGTTGGCCCGGGCGCTGAAGCGGATCCCTTTCCTGGGCAAGGCCATCACCCTGCCTCTCGACATCATGGTCATGAGGCTGATCGAGGTCATCAGCTCGGTTCCGGCTTTATTGCTCGTGTTGAGTATACTGGCGGTGATCGAACAACCTTCCATCTTATACGTAATGGCCATCATCGGGCTCATCCGGTGGACGGGCATCGCCCGCTTTATTCGTGCGGAATTGCTCCGCATCCGTAGCCTGGAATACATCGAGGCGGCCCAGGCGCTGGGCTACAGCGAATGGAGAATTATCTCCCGACACGCCATTCCCAACGCCCTGACACCCGTGCTGATCACCATCGCCTTCGGGGTGGCCAGCGCTATTCTACTCGAAGCATTCCTTTCCTTCCTCAGCGTGGGCGTCCCTCCCGAACAGGTCACCTGGGGGTCTTTGCTGCGGCTGGCCCGCTCACAGGTTTCCGCCTGGTGGCTGGCCATCTTCCCCGGCTTCGCCATTTTCCTCACCGTCACTATCTTTAACCTTCTGGGAGAAGGCCTCACGGATGCGCTGGACCCGCGATTGAGGGGGTGAGGATGTTTGATGTGGAATCCTCTCTATCGAGTTAGCTGAAATTTTTGATGTGTGTCCCCAATGCCAAATAAATTTGGCGATCCAGGAGGAGTAAAGCACTCAATCCGCACTAAATTTTGTGGGATTTGGTATCCCTGGTGCTTTCGTGGCAGAAAGCATCCGGCCCGCCTAAATGATTACTGAAAAAGAAAAAATTGCTGAGAAAAAGAAAAAAACAGGGCTAATCATCAAAATTCACCTCTTTAAAATACAGTAAAGTTAATTAAAATAAAACATAATAAATTGACAATCAAAATATTAAATTATTTAAAAAAAATGATAAAAATACATTAATCCCGCAGATTGTACTTCACTAACCCCAAATGATTATAGATATTTGTATTGTCAACGAAGAAGAACGACAGTTGGCAGGTTCCTTCAGAAGAGAAGGACAAAAAACGACTTACTACAAAATGTGTAATCCCACGAATGCTATTATAATCCTATGAAAGATTT
>JAGQXQ010000464.1 GCA_020436535.1 Phaeodactylibacter sp. | reverse complement strand
AACTGATGATCAAACTTTTACAGCATCCAGCAAATTTACTGTATAAACTAATATTTAGTATGCTAATTAATTTACCAAAACTTATTCTGCACAAACGCCTCTGTATTACCGTAAATTCCAGCGCCATATGCATTTTCTAAAAAAGCAGTTTCCGGAAAAAATCAGGTTTTTCAATAAAATAAATTTCCATCCGGAACATTCCCTGGAAATACACAGCCTCTCCAACTTCTTTTCCCAAGCCCTGCAGCGTACAGTACATATAGACGTATTTTTGCCTCCCGGCCACTTCTTAGAAGCAGCTCCAGCCTCTTATCCTACCCTTTTTCTGAATGACGGCCAGGATATGCCCGCCATTGGCCTGGCCGATACCCTGGAACGATTGTACGCCAAAAACAAAATCCCTCAAATAATTGTAGTGGCCATTCACGCGAATGAAAACCGCATGCAGGAATACGGTACGGCTGGCCGGCTAGACTATAAAAAGCGCGGAAGTAAAGCGCGGGCCTATTCTGATTTTCTACTTCGGGAGCTCCTGCCCGCATTACAGCAACGCTACCGGATTGCAACAACAAACCACCAAACAGCCATTGCCGGGTTTTCCCTCGGCGGCCTTTCCGCCTTCGACCTGGCCTGGAACCAGCCCGCCTTCTTTGGAAAGGTGGGCGTCTTTTCCGGCTCTCTCTGGTGGCGCTCCAAGGCTTTCACCCCTGCCGACCCCGACGCATGCCGCATCGTCCACGAAATGGTGGCTGGCAGCGCTAAACGCGAAGGACTGCGATTCTGGCTACAGGCGGGCACCGAGGATGAGCAGGAAGATCGCAACAACAACGGTATCATCGACGCTATCGACGATACCCTGGACCTGGTCGAAGAGCTGAAAAAACTGGGGTATCACGAGGGGCGTGACATCAGGTACGTGGAGGTGATCGGCGGACAGCACAACCCCGCCACCTGGGGAAAGGTGATGCCGGATTTCCTGCAGTGGGCGTTTCGGGAAGAGCCACATTGAGGTGGCTCCTTCAATTTTCCATGGCTTAGGTGATATGTCTGTTATGGAATACCTTATTTTGCAGCGATCATCATTCAAAATAAAGATTTATGCCTTCACAAAAGATCGAATTTCAGAACGGCAAAGGAGAGAAGCTGGCTGCCCGGTTGGAGCTACCTGTCGACCAACGTCCCTACGCCTATGCACTCTTTGCCCATTGTTTTACCTGTAATAAGAACCTGTCCGCCGTCCGCAATATCAGCCGGGCGTTAAATATGAAGGGCATCGCCGTTCTCCGTTTTGACTTTACCGGGCTGGGGGAAAGCGAAGGCAATTTCGCCGACACCAATTTCTCTTCCAACGTGGAAGACCTGGTATGGGCCGCCCGCTATCTGGAAACGCACCATGAGGCGCCTGCTTTATTGGTGGGCCATGCACTGGGGGGAGCAGCCGTGATCTGCGCCGCCCATGAACTGCCCTCGGTTAAGGCGGTGGCTACCATTGGCGCGCCTTATTCCCCCAACCATATAAGCCATCTGATAGCTGAAAATATAGAGGCGATAGAGACAGAGGGCGTGGCGAGGGTCAATATCGGTGGCCGGCCCTTCACCGTCAAACGGCAGTTCCTGGAAGACATTCGGGAGAAAAACCTGGAAAAGAAGCTGGAAACACTCGGCCGTGCCCTGCTCATTCTACACGCTCCGCAAGACTTAACCGTAGAGATCAGTAATGCTGCCAGGATGTACCGCGCCGCCCGCCATCCCAAGAGTTTTGTCTCCCTCGATGGCGCCGACCATCTGCTTTCTGATAAAGAGGATTCCCGCTATACGGGAGAGGTGATCGCTACCTGGATGAGCCGCTACGTTCCCCGGCCGAAAAAAGAGGCGCTAAAAGTGGAAAAAGAGGTAGCTGTTCGCCTGGGTAAGGAAGGATTTACCACGGACGTAATGGTGCGCCGCCACAGCCTGACCGCCGACGAACCGGAATCTTTTGGAGGCACCGACTATGGCCCTTCCCCTTACGAACTCGTCACGGCGGGCCTGGGCGCCTGCACCGCCATGACTCTGCAGATGTATGCCCGTCGGAAAAAATGGCCACTGAAGGAAGTGCGCGTACACCTGAATCATTTCAAAGACCACGCCGAGGATTCTGAAAATGCTGAAAATCCTAAAAGCAAGATCGACTATTTCAATCGAACGATTGAGTTGGACGGAGACCTAGATGAGGAACAACGCCAAAGGCTGTTGGAAATCGCCAATAAATGCCCGGTGCACAAGACGCTGAACAGTCCGATCAAGATTCTTAGCGAACTAAAATAACCCCAAAGCAAAGGCCATCCCAATTGGGGATGGCCTCTACCTCATCTGTATTCCTTTCGTACGTTTATCGCTGCAGGAGGGTAAAGTTACCGGATATCCGTACTCTTTTCTTCTCACCGTTTGGATCGCTAGGGCAAATGACATCTATATGGTAACCATAAACATCCGGCGGCAGAATTTCGCCATCTAACCGGCCATCCCAACAGAAAAAGTCCGGATCCGGCTTGTCATTTGGGTTATTCGGATTTCCGACCCATTGTTTGCGATAGACTTCCTGCCCCCAACGGTTGTAGTACATGAGTGAAATTTCATCGAACCGGTCAAAGTCCTCGCTGCGCAGGCAAACAAACTCGTTGTTGCCATCTCCATTAGGGGTAAATGCCGACGGCATAAAGAGCCTGTTGATCGGGCATTCGAGACACTCAACAGCAACCGTGGTACTCAACTCTTCCACGCAAGCCTGCCCCATTACCGAAACGGTATAATCTGTAGTCTCCTGAGGAGTCGCTATCGGATCTGAAACCGTTGGATCGTCCAAAGACCCGGCAGGCTCCCAGATATAGGTACAATCGTCACAACCTGTAACCAATAACTGCACCTCTTCACCCGGGCAAATATTACCTTCCGCACCGGTAATACTCAATTCCAACTGCTCGCCGAAGACAGACACCTGGGCCGTATCCATTACACAGCCATTGTCGGCAATCGCAAAGTAAGTATTGATGCCGGCAAATGGGAAGTCAACCAAGGTGTCAGTTGTAGCTATTGGGGTAAAGAACTCATCATACCAGGTAATCTGTGCCATGGTCCAATTGGGTTCAAGCTGGCCAACAATGACGACCGAATCACCCACACAGACTAGCGTATCGGAAGGCATGAGCGCTAACTCCAGGTTGTCTGGCAGCACCTTCACCATAATCGTGTCTCCTTCCACACAATCCGTCTCCGGAATTTGAGCAATGTAGGTATGAATGCCATAATCCGGAACAACGGTGATCATCATACCTGTATCAATGGAGTTGCCATTCTCATCATACCAAACGACGAAGTCGCTGCCCGCACCTTCAACCGAAAGCTTGAGGGTATCAGGGGCGCACAATATCGTATCACCTGGCGTGATCACAAGTTTCATAGTATCCACCACGGTAATGGTTGCCTGGGCCGTATCAGCCACACAGCCGTTATCGGCAATGGCGATGAAGGTAAATCTTCCTGTCGTATCCGGGCTAACGGTGATCATCATCCCTGTAGCAATGGATTCGCCATTCTCATCATACCAGGTTATATCAGCCATGGCGTCATCCGGTACGACGTTTGCGGTCAACTTGACCGAGTCGCCCTGGCAGACAATGGTATCAGAAGGCAAGACCTCCACGGCCAGTTCCTGAACCGACAGTTTTATGGTTGCGGTATCACCGATTACACAGTCCAGGCCTGGAACGGATGCTATATAGAAATTCATTCCCTCGGCCGGCACCACACAGAGCTCCGCTCCGGAACCGATGCTGTCTCCTGCCATATTTGTCCACACCACACAGTCGGGTACAGGGCCGGTAGCCGTGAGGCAAACCGTATCCGCCTCGCAGAGAAGCGTATCGCTGGGTATGATCTCGATCTTCGAATCGTCCGCTACCACAATAACCCAGCCCAGGTCACTTGCTGTAGTACAACCATTGTTTACAGTTGCCAAATACTTATAAGTTCCCGGGGCATTCGGAGTCACAGAAATCATAGAGCCATCTCCTACCGGATTCGTACCGTCCGACCAGGTAATAGTAGCCAATGGATCGGGTGGGCTCAGTACCGCTGTCAATTTCGCAGTATCCCCTACACACAATTTCGTGGTATCCGGAACGACTGTAATGGAAATATCCTCCGGAGTAAACCTTATAACAGCCGTATCCGCTTCGATACAGGCCACCCCGGGAATGTCAGCGATATAAGTATTCTCTCCTGGTTCCGGCACAATGCACAATTTAGTACCGGTTCCCACAACGGTACCGTCCAAAGTAGTCCATACCACACATTCCGGAGCAATCGTCTGTACGGTAAGACAGACGGTATCCGGCGTACAAACTACTTGCATCCCGGGTTCGATCTCCAGCTTGGTGTCTTCGGCAAATACATTGATCAAAACTGCATCTGTATCAGTGGTACAGCCATTATCCGCCGTAGCACTGTATTTGAATACGCCTACTTGCGTTGCTACAAAAACGAACATGTTGCCCGTTCCAACAATATTGTCATTATCATCGACCCAGGTGATCATTGCCATAGCGGTGTCCGGAATAAGCGTTGCGGTAAGTATTACCGTATCTCCAACACATAGCTTAGCGGTATCAGGAGTTACAGAAATTTCCAGGTCCTGCGTTGCCAACTGGATAATGGCGGTATCAGGAGTCACGCAATCCAATCCGGGAATGCTGGCGATGTAATAATTATCGCCGGGATCCGGTGTGACACACAACTCAGAGCCAAGTCCCAGGGTATCACCTTCCAATGTGGTCCACACCACACATTCCGGGGCGGGCGCAGTGGCTCTCAGGCACACTTCTTCGGGCTGGCACAATACCACCGAATCAGGAACGATCTCAATCTTCGTGCTATCCGCAATTACAATCACGGTGGCGGTGTCACTATCCATTGAACAACCATTGTCTACCATCGCTATATATTGGTATTCGCCGGGAGCATCATGGCTCACGCACAGCTCGCTGCCCGTACCTACTTCCATACCGCTCAAGTCGAACCAACGAAGGCTCGCCATTAAATCACTCGGGCTCACGCTTGCCGTCAGGCAGGCGGTACCGCCCACGCACAATTTCAGCGGGTCCGGGGTGACGGAGACCA
>JAGQXQ010000463.1:3772-5519 GCA_020436535.1 Phaeodactylibacter sp. | reverse complement strand
GCCGATGGCTGCCGGGGGAGATTCCAACTGCCGGGCAAGTTTTCCCAAAACCTCTGCAACCGCTTTCAGGAGTGCTTCCGGCTCCTGTTCCTGAAAGCCGGGCTGAGGGCTGAGAGTAGGGTAGGAGGCTCGCTCTAATGCCAGCACCTTTCCCGGCAGCGTGAGGGCAATGGCCTTAGTGGAGGTAGTGCCAATATCGATACCTATATAGTACGGTGTATCTGTTTTCATGCTAACAATATAAGCTTATCCAGGCTACCCGTCTAAGGTTGCCGGTTGTTCGTTGCGCCGTGCCGCAGTTTGTTGGCAGTCAACAGGTTGGCACTACTCACAACCATCAACTGACAACGTAGAACAGCCAGTTTGTCCAGCGTTAGAATGGCAGCTGTGCACCACCAAGCTCCACATTGCCCTTAAACCGTACACCCAAAAACCGCTTTCCTCACTTCATCCTTTCCCTGATCCCCTCCTCGTTGTTCAGGTCGTACAAATAGCCATTGATGACGGCGTAGTGGTAGCGGCCCTCCTTCTGAAGCAGAAAAGACGGATTGCCATTGAGGCGGATCTCATTTTCGAGAATCTTGCCGGCATCAGTAGCCTCTATAGGCAGTTCGGCCCACTGGCTGCGGAAGGGCAGCTTGGTGAACTGAAATGTGGTGTATCCCTGGCGCAGCAGCGCGGATATGTCCTGCTGCCGCAGGGCGTCGAGGCTGGCAAAGGGCGAGGGGTAGGTTTTGCCGGGTACTACCTGATAGCCGCGGGCGTCGAGCTGTTCGTACGCATAGAAAGTCGACAAGTCGCCGATGTCGGACAAGGAGCCTCGGTGATAGTGGTCCTTGAATTCGTTGTATTCTATTTCGATACGCCGGAAACCCAGGTCTACGGTATACCACTGCTCATTTTTTTCTACCTGCGTTTCCCGGAGGATAAGGTCGTGAAAAGCATAGCTGTTGTTAAAGGGGATGCGCTCATAATCCTGGATCTCGGCATTCTGGTAGTCGCCGGAAGCAATAGCGTCAAAAGCAGCCAGGAGCATAGTGAAGTGTAGTTTGCGCAGTTCCTGCTTTTCGGGGTCGCCCTCCAGTCCTCCACTTTCGATGAGGATGGTGCTGGTGCCCCATTTCTGGATGTTGTCGCCGAAAGCCCGGGGTTCGAAAGTGTCGTCGTATTTCGCCACTTTCCCCGGGATGTACTCCTGAAGCAGCTGGTCCAGCAGGACGATCAGGCGCATGGCATTGCCCCGTATGTCGTTTATCTCCTTGTCGACGTTGTAGGCCGGCGCCAGGAAGGAGGCCGAAGCAGTATTGGGTGTATTGCCGGCGCCGTAATAGGCGTTTTGGTCGTGCAGGTTGAACCCCCACTGAGCCTGGGTTTCATCGCGGACGCGCTTTAGTATCTTAGCCTCCGGGGTGGCCAGGCGCATCGCATCGCGGTTGAGGTCAATATCCAACGCATTGCGGCGCTGAAATTTTTCGGCGCCGTCGGGGTTAAGCATGGGTATGAAATAGAGGGTAAGTTCTGAAAAGAGCCGTTGCCGCAAAGGATCGAACGCGTCGCTGGCGCTGAGGAAGTTGAAAATATCCAACAGGGCCATAGTGGCGGTAGGCTCATCGCCGTGCATCTGCGACCACAGCAGCACCGTCTTGGGGCCGCTGCCGATCTTGGCCAGGTAGATGCTGCGCCCTTCGATGGATTGGCCGGCTTCCTTGACCTCAAATGGAGGCTCGAGGCGCTGGACCAGCGGCGC
>JAGQXQ010000463.1:269-3691 GCA_020436535.1 Phaeodactylibacter sp. | reverse complement strand
ATTGAGGGTAAGCTCCTGCCCGGAGGAGGCTTGCATACCTTCTTCCTGTTTCTCCTCAGGCGCCCGGCCCGGCTTTTCCTTACTGTTGCAGGACAATAAAAGAAGAGCGATAAAGGCGATCAGTGTTTTACTCATGGTCCATTGCTTTGAAGCGAAGATAAGAAGCCGGGTTATGATTTAAAACTGTAAATTTGTGCTAAAAGCAATAAGTATAAAATAATATCAATCAAGAGCGTTAACAAATGGCTTTATTCTAATAATTTCCGTAGGGAAATGCCCTTGTCCTGTTAACCTTGTAAATTCCAGAATCCTGTCTATACTATGTCTAAAAATAAAAGTAATTCTCTAACCAAGATAGGTGTATTTTATGACGGCAACTACTTCTATCACGTCAGCAATTATTACAACTACGTTCACGAGCGCAAAGCACGGGTCAGCATCAAAGGCCTGCACGACTTTGTTCGTTACAAAGTCTCCGAGCTGGAAGGTGGCGGCGCTAATATTACCTACTGCCAGATCGTAGACGCCCACTATTTCCGGGGGCGCCTGAGCGCGGCTGAAGCCAGCAACAAAAGCAACCAGCTATATTATGACCGCGTTTTTGATGATATCCTCATGTCGGAGGGCGTTACCACTCATTATCTGCCCCTGCGGGGCTTTGGCCCCAAAAAGACCGAAAAGGGGGTCGATGTTTGGCTGGCGCTGGAGGCCTTCGAGCAGTGCATGTATAAAAAATTCGACGTACTCGTCCTGATCGCTGCCGATGGCGACTATGTTCCGCTCATCCGAAAAGTCAATTCTCTGGGCACTCGCGTGATGATCCTTTCCTGGGAGTTTGAATTCGTCGATGATTTTGGCAACAATCGCTCTACCCGCACTTCCCAGGGCTTGCTGGAAGAGGTGACCTATCCCATCGCTATGCACACCCTGATCAACAACAGGGTTACCCGGGATACCTACGTGATCAATAACCTGTTCGTACCTAAGGCTTCTGCGGGTAAAACTCAGGATGAAGACGAAGGCGAGGGCCAGGAAGCCGAAACCAGGGCCAAGGATGAAAACGGTTACCAGAATAGTACGATCTTCTCTTTAAAAGAGGGCTACGGTTTTATCACCTACCCGCCCAACAACCTCTTTTTCCACTACTCGGAAGTTGAAAACATCGATTTCAATGATCTTCGGATCGGCGATCCGGTCAGTTTTAGCATCGGAGTCAATGAGGAAACCGGCCAGGATATTGCCATTGATGTAAGACTGGTGGATGAATGATGCATGCCTTAGGGAAAAACTAAGAGTGTGTCAGCATCAGTAAGGCGGTAGGTTCTTTATCGGGAGTTTTGTAACTTGGTGGGGCATATTATTTTAATATAGCTCACTTCCATGAAAACATTCCTGAAAGTTTCCCTGCTGTTCCTTTTTTGGGTTGAGATCGCCTATGCCCAACCTTCCGCCCCATTGCCGGCCTTTCTCACCGATAGCCTGGATACTTACGTAGAACGGGCTCTAGCCAGTTGGCAGATTCCGGGCGTTGCAGTTTGCGTTGTGAAAGACGGAGCGGTGGTGCTGCAAAAAGGCTATGGCCTGCGCGAGCTGGGCAAAGCCGATAAGGTGGATGAAAACACCCTTTTCATGATCGGCTCCAACACCAAGGCCTTTACCGGTACGGCGCTGGCTATGTTAGCGCATGAAGAGCAATGCGCTCTCAGCGACAAGGTGAAAAAATGGCTGCCGGAGTTCCGGATGCACGACCCCTGGGTGGAGGAAAACGCCATACTGGCCGACCTGGTTACCCACCGCCTGGGAATGGAGACCTTCCAGGGGGACTTTATGTATTTCGATTCCGATTTCACCACAGAAGAGATCATCCGGAACTTCGGTAAACTCAAGCCTCTGTACGATTTCCGGACGAAGTGGGGCTATTGCAACGCCGGCTTCCTTATCGCCGGAGAGTGCATAGAGCGCATCAGCGGTGACAGCTGGGCCGAAACGCTGCGCAAGCGCATCTTCGAGCCGCTGGAAATGACCCGCACCCTGGCACTTTCTTCCGAGATAGCAGGCGCTGACAATAGGGCTGTCGCCCATACCCTGCACCATGGAGCGCTGAAGGTGATCCCTTACGGGGAGATCGACCCGGTGGCGCCGGCGGGGTCCATCTCTTCATCTATCCACGACATGAGCCACTGGCTGCTGGCGCAGCTCAGTAACGGAAAGTACAAAGAAGTGGAAGTCATCCCCGCCGATGTGATCAGCCGAACCCGAAAGCCCGAATCCATCATTGGCCGGGCCGGGCATCCGTTCAACCGGCGTCATTACCAGTTGTACGCAATGGGCTGGAAGCTGGAAGACTACGAAGGGCGCGAGATCGTCTCTCACACGGGGGGCATTCACGGCTTTGTCACTTCCGTCACCCTGCTTCCTGAGGAGAACCTGGGCATTGTGGTACTGACCAATACGGACCAGAACTACTTCTACGAAGCGCTGAAGTGGGAGATATTAGACGCCTACCTGGAACTGCCCTATCGGAACTACAGCCAGGCGTACAATGGTTACTGGAAAACGATGACGGCCGAACAGGAGGCCGGCATAGAAAAATGGAGAGATACCGTGGCGATGAACTTGAAACCAGCTCTGCCGGCAGAAGCTTTTACCGGCCGTTACGAACATGAAGTGTATGGTTCCATCGAGATCAAAACGCAGGAAAATATGCTCCAGGTGTCTTTTGAGCATCATCCTGGCCTGAACGCTACGTTGGAACCCATGGGGGGCAACCGCTTTCTCTGTACCTATAATAACCCGCTTTACGGCGTAAAAGTATGGCCTTTCCAAATTGAGGGCAGGCAAGTGAAGGGCTGCACCCTTTGGGTCAATGACTTCATCGAATTTCTGCCCTACGATTTTGTCAAACGATAAGAATGTGCAGATTTTCTGTTTTGTTTTTTCCGTCTCATAAAAAAAATCATTAAAATGAAACGAATTACTAAACTCAACAAAATTGTTTACGCTGCCTGTTTTGTATTTTTCCTGTCTGGAATGGCTCAACTCATTACGAGTTGTAACAATGCGGCGCCCGCCGAAGAAACGGCCTCCGAAGAAATACCGGTCCACAAAGAAGTGGACCCCATGGCCCGAGGCAAGGAGCTGTATATGTCCTACTGCCAGATCTGCCACGGCGAGAACGGCGATGGCGCCATGGCCGAACTGCTGAAGATACAACCTCCGGACCTCACCCTGATCGCCGCCCGCCGCGATGGTGCCTTCCCGGCGGAAGAGATCCGCAAGATCATCGACGGCACCGATCCGGTGGAAGGCCACGGCAGCGGCGATATGCCGATCTGGGGCATCACTTTCAAGGTTTCGGAAAACCTGGGTAGTGATGAAGAGGTCAAAAAGGAGATCAGCAACATCGTGATCTACCTGCAATC
>JAGQXQ010000463.1:0-189 GCA_020436535.1 Phaeodactylibacter sp. | reverse complement strand
ATGGATGTGGGTATCGGTTCCCGGCACATTAAATAATTTTATCCACCTGCTTACTTTTATTCTGCGAGATAGGTCGATTTTCTGTATCTTTTAAAGAACGCCCCTTGGGTTTCCGTGATTTTCGAACTGCGAATTCCGAACACGCCCTATTCCGTACTGCTCTTTCCTGCCACAGCCGTGGACAAAAAA
>JAGQXQ010000462.1:2080-3441 GCA_020436535.1 Phaeodactylibacter sp. | reverse complement strand
TTACTTCATGCCCGGCGCACTAGTTGTTGATCAGGGCGTAAAAGCTGTCAGCTTCGAGGCGCATTTTTTGGAAGGCGTATTTCATGTTGTGGAGTCTTTTTTGCGGTTTTCTTTTCCAGAACGCTTCTGGAGTTCCCGGCTGATCTCTTCCGGAGAAGGCAGCTGGCCGCTCAGCTCTTTCGGAAGATGAGAACTGAGTTGATATTCGGCAACACCCATAGGTTTAGTACCTGTCCGAAGCGCATATTCCACTTCCAGGTTATCCTTTTCCGCGCACAAAATAATGCCGATGGAAGGGTTCTCCTCCTGAAGCTTTACTCGCTCATCCAACAGTTCCAGGTAAAAATTCATTTTGCCCGCATATTCCGGTTGGAAAGCGCCCATTTTCAGGTCTATTGCCACCAGGGAACGGAGTTTCCGATGGAAAAACAGCAGGTCGATACGGTAAGATTTATCCCCCAGTGAAATGGAATACTGGCTACCTATGAAGGTGAAACCATACCCCAACTCGAGAAGGAAGTCTCTTAAGTTTTGCAACAATTGCTTTTCCAGTTCACGTTCTAAAATCGGCTCGTTGATGTTGAGAAACTCCAGGCT
Source organism: Phaeodactylibacter sp. (assembly GCA_020436535.1). GTDB lineage: Bacteria > Bacteroidota > Bacteroidia > Chitinophagales > Saprospiraceae > JACJXW01. Next base: position 2,844 of record JAGQXQ010000462.1, on the reverse strand, counting down.
ATAGCTACTTTTCATGGCTTCATTGGCCTGTTCGGCCAGGTGTTCGGGCAAGGTTTGTTTGAAATTTGTAGCTTTTGGCAGGCTGGCTTGCCGCTCAAAGGCTTTCGCTTTGATCTGATTGCGCAGTACATTGCGACTCCAACCCATAGCTGCACTGGCTCTAATATAATACTCACGTTCCGCCGGGTTCCGGCACTTTTGCATGATAAGCCGATGATGCCCCCATGGAATTTCTGCAACAGCTTGTTGCAGATTTGAAAAATCCTTATATGTTTCGTAAAAACGCCTCATTTCCCATAGGTTGCGAGCTGAAAATCCGGATTGCCCAGGGAAGTCACGTCGCAGGTCTTCAGAGAGTTGCTCCACAATGCTTTTGCCCCAGCCATGGCGCTCCTGGCTTTCTACGATCTGGCGTCCGATTTCCCAATAGGCCGTTATCAGTGAGCGGGTCACTTGCTGAATGGCACGGGTGCGCTCCGCCTGTATGGTGGCTTTTATCTGAGAGAGCAATTGTTGATAGGCATCCATTTGTAATTTGGGCTTTGGTGGAAAATATTATAGGGTAAACGTTGTGCCAAAATAAACATTTCATTCCTTAAAACCAATTTGTTTGCACTTTTTGGTTTTAAAAATACAAAACGTTGAGCCGTGAGGAGCAAGTGAATGCCCTAAAGGATAAGAGCTAAAGTTACTTTGCAAAGCAGGGCGAGGGTGAACTCTGTGCGCTGGCGGGGAGCGCTTACTTAGGGCCCGGAGAAGAATAA
>JAGQXQ010000462.1:0-2059 GCA_020436535.1 Phaeodactylibacter sp. | reverse complement strand
TTTTTCCGCCAGGCTGCGTTGCGGGATCGGTCATGTAGCGCCGCTATACTCCCTCCCCGCGCCTTGCCTGGCGAAAAAATAGCTCGCCTGAAATGAGGAACTTATTTTTTTCCGGCCCCTTATTGAATTTACTAATCCTCCTCCTCTACCGCAACCACTTCCACCACCACCCGCCGGTCGGCCAGCGGGAAGCGCTGCTGATCCTTGAACGCAAAGAGCCCTTCCTCCAGCATAGACAGATCGTATTCTCCGGTTTCCAGGCCAAGCGCCTGCCGGGGAAGGAGGATGGTGGCCTCCCAGTCGAGCACCAAATCGGAGAAGGCGCCGGCGATCTCGTAGGCATAGCCGTAGCCAATGATGCAGGCACTGCTGTCGGTGACAACGAGTTGCGTTTCCACCCAGTTGTTGATCAGGGCGTAAAAGCTGTTAGCTTCGAGGTGCATTTTTTGAAAAGCGTATTTCATGTTGTGGAGTCTTTTTTGCTTCTAAGTCCGATGTCCATTAAGTTTAGCGGAAGGCCCCTGGTAGAAAAACTTGTCAAGTCTATATTCCTCAAGGCATAAAGTTAAAAATATCCCACCATTCCGGGCACTGCTCGGGCCTGATGTGCGTTTCCCGGAAAAGCTCGCGGTGAAACTGCGACCTTCTCTTGGAAACCGCCTGGCCGTAGTGGAACACTTTGGTATCCCTTCCTCCTTTGGCGTTGGGTACTTTTACCGCCTTGCCTCCTTTGAAAGCGGGGTCGGCGATGCGGTAACGAGAGCTGGATTTGGTGCTCTCCACCCAGTGCAGGCCGATGCGAGCCTTACCACTGATCACCTCCTTGTCGATGCGGTAGAGCCGCTTTTTACCCTTATGGTAGAAGAACCTGGCGTAAACCCCATTGTCCAGCTTCTTGCATAGCAGCACGAAGCCGTTCCCGAAGAAATCCGGTGGGCATTTGTCGCGCGGGTCGAAATCGCCGCCGCCGGCCGCCCAGTCGACGGTGAGGTCGGAAGCCGTGACTTCGTGGTCAATGACGGGATTCGAGGCCTGGACGGTGGGAGGCGGGGCCTGCCCAACGGGCGGCCCGGAGAAATAGAGCAGCGTGCCGGCCAGAAGCGCCAGGAGGAGGAGGCCTCCGGCGAGTACTGTATTACCGGAAGTGGAGGTGCTTTGGATCATAGGAGTACGGTTTTTGGTGAAGGCAAATGATTTTCAGGCCCTGCAAATGGCATTTGTAGGGTATAGTTTTTATAACTTGCGAAAGTTGGTTGACTAACCAGAAGCAAATGTAAGTAAAGAATAATCTTACTGTCAAGTTTAATCATACTTTTTTACTAAACAACTTGACATTTATTTATGTCGGATGTATTTAAGCAACAATATCAAGGCATTAAGAAAAAAGCAGGGGTACACCCAGGAAAGCTTGTCTAAAGAGCTGGGCAAAACGAAGGCTACGGTAAGCGATTACGAGAAGGGCAAAAGCCTGCCCCCCCTGGATATTTTGCTGAAAATGTGTGCGCTCTTTCAGATCAACCTGGAAGACCTGGTCAATAAAGATCTTGAAAAAGAAGGGGTCATTCCTGAACAAAGCCCTTCCCAAAACACTTCTGCCCCACCTAGCCCGGAACTCCTCAACCGCCTGCTCGTCCAGAAACTGGAAGAGGTCGCCGAAGAACTGAAGGAGAACTATCCGGAGGCGTATCGGAAATTGAGGCTGGAGGAGTTGATCAGAAAGGGGAAGTAGTACTACTCAATGTCATTAAGTTAAACTATTTTACAATGTGAAAGTCCCGGAGCGGTCGGACTGCCAAAGCGGGATGACCCCGAATATACCCCTCGGGAGGGGTCGACCGCAGGGAGGGGGAGGAAAATCGGAGACTTCATATTTCCATTTTCTTATGTTAACAAAGTAGTGGGCAGACGCACAAAACAGGGCAGTTTCCCGACTTTGAATCCCTACTCCTCTTCATTCTGGGCGCCAAGCTGAAAGAACAGGCGGGGGAGAAGTTCTTTGGTGGTTTTCAGCGGCCGGCGTTTTCGGAGTTGGGAGGGGCGTTGCAGTTGGCGGCGTTTG
>JAGQXQ010000461.1 GCA_020436535.1 Phaeodactylibacter sp. | reverse complement strand
AAAGCACCACCTCCAAACATGCTCTCACGGTTCAATGGCTTCATGGTTTCTCCGTCTGCCATAGCTGTAAGCGAAGGCGGATATTGTTATGTTAACGCTGTCCAGGAGCGAACCATCGATTCGGATGTACCTTATTGGCCTCGCGTCATCGATTTGACAGGACTGTTATCAGGTTCTGGGCGTTCCTTGATTTGAAAAAATCTCCAAACAAGCATCTCTATACAAAACTCACTTCCATAAACTCTACCGTTCTTTTATTATTTTTGGGTAAGTAAAGCCAAAATTAATTTGACCTTATATGGCGGAGGAAGGGAATAATGGGAAACGCGACGTCTTCTATGAAGGATTCGGGCGGGAAAGGCAGGCTGTGTCCATCGGCAGGTATTGGTTCCTGGGTATCGGCATCAACCGGTATTTACACTTCTCTCCGCTGTACAATGCCGTAAAGGATGTGCAGGATATTGCGGCATTACTTCAGCAGCGTTATGGGCTGAAAGCGTCCAATACCCGGATCCTTTTGGATGAAGAGGCTACCCGTGATAATATTATTGCCCGGCTCGACGAATTGGTGGACCAGGCAGGGCCAACTGAAAAAGTGTTGATCTATTACTCCGGCCATGGCCATTTGCACCCCAAAACGGGTAAAGGATACTGGATCCCTTATAATGCAGAAAAACACCATACCGCTCAGTATATACGCAATTCCACCATTCTGGGTTATATTGAAGACATTAACGCTTTGCACACGCTGCTGATCTCGGATTCCTGTTTTTCCGGATCATTGTTTGTAAGAGGAGGCATCCGTTCTACTACAGCTCTGGAAGAACTGGAGGCGATCCCCTCCCGCTGGGCACTTTGTTCGGGAAGACATGATGAAGCGGTATACGATGGGGAACCTGGCCAAAACAGCCCGTTTGCCGCGAGTATTGCGGAGGTACTTCGTACGAACCGCCAACCTGCGCTAAACGTAGTAAAATTGATAGATAGGGTTGTCGAACAAACGCGCGCGAACTACGAGCAATTGCCGGAAGGCAATCCTTTGTTTGGAGTGGGCCATAAAGGGGGGCAATACGTTTTCCGCCTTGCAAGTGAGGTTGAACTGCAGCCCATCCAGGTTGAGCAAAAGGGAAGAAGGCCATCGAAAGCCCGGGCTGGCCTTTTCACCGATTCTCGCGATGGACAGCAATACCGGACTATAGAATTCAATGGCCTCATCTGGTTTGCTGACAACCTGAACTTTGGATCTGAAAAGTCTTGGTTTTATGATGGACAGTCGGATAATGGACATCGATTCGGCCGGCTTTACAGTTGGGAGGAAACCCTGAAGGCTTGCCCTCCCGGCTGGCGAATACCCACCGATGAGGAATGGAAAGCATTAGCCCGGAACTTTGGAGGATACTTCGACTGGGGGACGGGAAAGGAGGAAGGGCAACCAGAAAAGGCCTTTGGGCAATTGTTAAAAGGAGGCAGTAGTGGTTTTGATGCCCTGATGGGAGGATACAGGCTGGCAGAAGGCGTCTATTATTCGCTGGGAAATGTGGGAAGCTACTGGAGCAGTACCGAGGAAAATGCCAGCCAGGCATGGAACTATACATTCGACCAGCCAAGCGGAAAGATTTATCGGTTCAGCAATCCAAAGTCGCATGGGAGGTCATGCCGGTGTGTGCGGGAGGTGGTTGGCCCGGAAGATTGAGTAGCGTGGGATGACCAGGCTTTCCAATCAACTTTGTAAATAGGATAGGCCTGATTTACCTAACCACAACGCTTCTTCAGGCCGGTGAGCTTTTGCCGTTCTTCAGAAGCCTGCCCGCTTGGGAAATAAGGCAGGAGCGAATCTATTTCAGTTAAAAAAGTTTTGGCAGTAGTACAATCCCCTTCATCAATGAATTGTAATGCCCTGTTGAGCCGGTCCTGTATTACAGGCAGCGCCATTCCTCTGGCCTGGTTCAGCTTGCCCTCTGCCTGTTGATTGGTGTTGAAGTTAATGTTCAGGTTGCGGGCAGCAGAAAATTCCCGTAAAGCCAGCAATATTTCTTTTTTCTGAAGTGCCAGGTCTCCGCTTTTGATCAGGCGGTCGAAAACCAATTTATTGCCGGCCGTTTTTTTGCACTCCTCGATCAACGCCCTGGCTTCTTCCGATTCGGGTCTCAATTGCAGGGCATTAGAGAACTCATCTACTGCCTCGGAAAATTGGTTGTTAGCCATGTAGTTTTTACCACTCACAATGAAAGACTCATATAGCGACTGAAGCAGGCTGTCCTGGTTTTTATACAATTTCTGGAGTTCTATGCGTTGGGAATCGGCCACAGAAAGGGCGCGATTCGCTCTGGCCTCACTTTTCTTGGCCTCTTGTTGGGACTGCACCGCAAAAACCAGCCCTGCTCCAGCTACCAGGAAAAGCAGGAATCCCAGGATAGCAGCTAACCTGGCCTGATTGCGTTTCTTTTGTTCTTTTTGCAGCCGTTCTTTCTCTTGTTGTAGTTGTTGTTCTGCCTGCCTTTTTTCTTCTTCGCGTTTTCTCTTTTCCTTGGATGCCAGAATGGGGGCAACCAGGGAATCGTGGGCCAATTCATAAGTAAAGCCACCTTGCAGGCTGGGTTCTGCCCGTAAAAGGTGGCTGTCTACCAGCTGGCTCAACAATTGTGAGGGGACGCCGAAGGATTTAAATATCTGACCCTCATACAGGTTAATCCGCCGTTCTTCTTCCTCAAATATCAGGCCTTCCTCGATCAGGCGGCGGGCAGCAAGCTTCGCTTTTTCATCGCCTATGAGGTCAATCTGGTCGTCGTAATAGTTTTTATAAATGCTATTTAGATCTCCCAGATCTTCGCCACGAACAACCGTCAGTTGTTGGTTGATGACTCTTCGCTCAATAGCCTGGCAGAGGACCTGTAACTGGAAGGATTCTACTTTCTGGCTTCTGTCCTGGGTCAGAAAGCCAAGAATCTTTTCCATAGCGCCTTCCGAATAATCAAAAGGATTGGAAATGAAGTGATCTTCTTTTAAATAGGCAGGCAACATAATGGCATCCTCTGCTCTTTCTTCACTTAGGGCATCTAATTCATAACAGTTTTGAAGGATCTGAGGTAAATAATCTTTAAGTTTATTGAGTTCGCTCATTCGGTCGGAACGGATAGCTAACAGTACTTTAACGGGCACCTGCTGATGAAGGGCCTTAAGGTCCGAACTGCTGAAATATTTGGGGTCAGTGGCGAGCTTTTCCTCAATAGCTTTGCGGAAGCGCTGAGGGATGGTTTTAAAAAACAACTCGGCCAGAGTCTGGCTGATAGCTGCTATTTGTTCATCGGGATAGGTGAACAGTTCTTCGAACTGGTCGAAGATCAGAAGGAAGCCATCCTGTCCGGGATTTTGCAGGAGGTGGCTTTTGAGGTGGTACCAGATGGAGTTCTCCTTGGAAAGAATGCGGTCGAGCAATATTGATCCATCCCCGGCGGCCCTTGCAGTGAGCATATCCAAAGGCATCTCATTCGTTATCCCAGGCATATACGCTCCAAAACGGATTGCTAATGGGTACATTGCCGAACTTTCCCGGGCTTTGGGAAGAAGGCCGGCATTGATCAGGGAACTTTTCCCCAGGCCGGATTTAGAATAAAATACCACCAACTGCTCTAGAGAGATCAGTTCGAACAGCGCTTCGATATCCTTATCCCGCCCGAAGAAAATTCCTCTCTGGGAAGTGGAAAATGGTTGTGCGCCAGGATATCGATACTGTTTCATTTTGAGTTTGTCGGTTGTGGGGGCCCGTTTTATTCCAAAGCTTTGGTTTCATCTACGAGCTCCAAAAGGTTGTCCGTTATCTGATTGAGGTTGGTGGCTTCTTCTTTGGGGTCAATCGCACCTACCTGCACTTTTCGCTGCAGTCGCCGGTAGCGGCCGCCCACGCCCAGTATTTCATTGTAGAGTTCGTTGTTTTTACCCTTTAAATAATCCTGCAGCAACAATATGGGCTGCTCCAGGTTGCCGGTGGCGATGAGAAACTTGATCTTATCCAGTTCAGATTCGTGTTGGCTGCTTTCCATTCTCAGCAATTGTTTGTTTTCACAGAGCTGATAGATCTTATCGATAAATTCGGGTATGCGTTTGCTGACAAAGTCGATCTTGAATTGCTCGATGCAGAAGGTCTGTACTTCATTGCTTAGCGCCTGGTTGGAGGCGTAGCGCTTAAAAGCATATTGCTGGCGGTTGATATCCAGGATGCGCAACAGAAGCTGCACATACCACTTATCGAACGGTACGCCCAGGAAAATGAAATTCTTAGCTCCTTTGAGTTCTACCTTCAGCTTGTCGGGCATGCTTTTCCGGGAAAAAACCGAGGAAAAATAATCAAACAAGTCATCGTAAGTCAGGACGACGGATTCCTCATCGGCGATCGAACCTAGCATATTGTAAACCAGAGGCAGGCTTTTGGAAGGAGTAACGATCGAACTAGGTTCAAGATGACGTTTGTAAAAGTCGAACTGATGCTGGATCTGTTGTTGGTTGAATGCCTGGGGCAGTAATTGGTCGGGCGTGAAATTCAGTATGACATGAAAGGGAATACGAGCAATTTTTTTTAATATTTCGGGCGGTTGCTGCTGGTCGAAAAAGCGCTTGATCCGATGGCAGGTCAGGGTGCTGCCGCCCGCATCGTCGAAAAGGAAAAAATCGTCATTGGGATAGTATTTCAGAATATTGGAATTATTATCGATATCGAGGAATTCAAGCATGTCTTCCTGAATTGTCTTGCCATTACCTCTGGTCATAGCGTTAGGGCCTAGAACCAGGACGCACTTCTCCTCCATGATCTTGTCTACGATAAAATCCCAGTTGATGTTAGTTGTTAAAACAGGCATTGATGTTCAGTATCTAGAGCAATATTTTCACTAAAGTTAGTAAAAGGACTTTACTCCTCATTGGGAAATACCATATTTGACAAGTTTTTCGGCCGGTAAAGGAGGAGGGGGAGCGGCTTCCAGGCTTGCCAGTACCACGTCCGGTGTTGGTGACAACAGGACGGTTCGGTCTTCGCTACAACTGATTATGTAATTACCATCCGAAGAAAATTGAACGTTCAGGATCGGGGCTTTATGCCCATTAAGCTCCATGAGCAATTCGCCTTTGTAGTTCCAGAGGCTGGCAGTATTATCTGCGGAAATGGTAATGAACTGCTCTTTTCGCGGGTTAAAGCGGCAGCTGAGTATTTTTGCCTTCTGTTCCATCTCCGCCATCAATTGGCCATTGGTTTTCCATAGCCTTGTCACTTTGTCCTCACAGGCGGCCAGGATGTAATTGCCGTCAGGGCTGAAGCCGGCCCAATGCGCTGGAGAAGCAGATTGCATATTTACCAGTAATCTTCCCTGTAGATCCCACAGCCTGACAACACCATCTGTGCTGAGGGCCAGGATAGTTTGTCCATCCCCGAATGGGCATTCCAAGCCCTCGGGGCAAGGCGGCGAGAAAAAAGCGGAACGCACCAGCGATTCTCCATGTGGCATGGACTGAACCAGCTTCCCTTCTGCATCCCAGATGCGGAGAAAACCATCTCCTCCAGCGGTGAGGATGAATTGGCCATCTGCTGAAAAAGAGGCATCATAAAGGTAGACACTATGTGCATCAAGATCAGCCAGCAAAGTGCCCGCCATATTCCACAACTTAGCTGTCTGGTCAGCGCTCCGGGTGAGTACTTTTGTCCCGTCCGGTGAAAAATGAGCCTCATAAACGGGGCCCTTATGCCCTTTGAGTGTAGCCATCATTTGCCCTTTACGGCCCCAAAGTATCGCAGTCTGGTCGCGCGAACAGGTTACAACCTTGGTGCCATCGGGAGAGAAATTGCCTGAGGTCACCTCATCCTCATGGCCAATGAAATGAGTAAAAGCTTTGCTTTTCAGATCCCACACCCAGGCAGTCTGATCTGTTGAAGTCGTCAGGACCTGCTCCCCGGATGGGGAAAGGGTAGTGGAAAGAATGTACCCCTCATGGCGAATCGGAGCGGCAGCAGCAGCGCTGCCATCCCGATTCCAGATCCTCATGGTAGAATCTCTGGAAACCGTGATATACTGTTTCTCATCCATGGCGAAATTGGCAAATACTACTTCTCGGTCAAAACCGCTTCTGGTTTCCAAATGGGATAAATAGGCCGACTCCCCAAAGGCACGAAGGACAAAGGGCGGGGGTGTTTCGGGGCTGAGTTTCAAGGCGCGGAAGGCCAGGGCCAGGCCGTCCTGTACGTCACCGCGCTCATTGGCCTGCAGGGCGCCGGAGGCATGCAGAAGCGCCATAGCGCGGTCGCGTGCTTGTTGGGCTTCGGCAAGAGCGCTATCCCGCTTGGCATAAGCCTGTTCGCGGTAGTACTCCAATAGCTCGATGTTTTGCTGATTGGCCTCTTCAATCCAGTCTATTGCCTCTTCCTGTTGGCGGCTGGAAACATTAGGGCAGTTCCTGGCCAGGTTGAATTGCCGTATGGCATCGTTGAATTGTTCCTTTTTCAGGAAATCCCTTCCCCGGTTAATGTACCGGCTGAAACAATCGTCCTGGGCGCCGGCATGGACTGACAGCAAAAGGGCGGAGGCTAGCAGTAGGCTTCTCATGGACTTTGGTTTAAAAGTTGTACACCAGGCGAGCGCCGGCAGAGCTTTGATTTGCCGGTGCTATTTCAAAATGGGGTTGAAGGGACAGTGAGTTGCCGGAGCAGAACTGCCGGTAGAGTTTCAATTGCTGGTTGAATCTGGAACGGTGTAATAAATACCAAAGAGCATCTGCTGCCAGTACTGTAATACCAGTGTAAGTTAAAATGACAAATGCGTGATGCTTACTATTGGCATCATCATAAAAAGGCTGTGCAATGTCCTGGTTCAGTTCCGGGAGGTAGTCATTATCGTAAATCTGGTTGGATTTTTGTTTGAATAAGACAGCGGCCCCGATCATGGCCAGGCCGGCGCCGGCGCCTATCAGGTGGGGCCATTTTTCCCTGCTGCCAAAAAGTGGGGGCTGGCTGCAATCGATAGGGCTGTACCTCCCCCATAGCTCTGCCCGGATCGTTATCTCAATTTTTCCTGTTGGGTCGAAAACTTGTTCCAGAAAATCCGTCCAAACCAGCTGCAGTAAGCTTTCTTCCGCCGGCCTTATCCCCTCAACAATTCCTTCCAGGTGTTCCGGAGGTATTACAAGTTGGCCACTATGTTCGGTATTGGCCGCCAGAAAGATCCTGTATTCCTGATTGGTCAATACCGGCTCCAGCCGATAATTGATGGCCAGGTCGGCATTCCTGAGATGAATGGATGCGTCTAAAAACCGGCCATCGTTCACTTGGGAGAAAGAAGAACCTGTTATTTTAAATGCCCCGTTAAGAACCTCAATGTTGCCGGTAACCTTGCCGGAGGAACTGTTCAACAATTGAGGAAGGTATTGTTGGGCAAGGGCAAAGGTGAAACTGCTGCTCAATAAGAGTGTGAATATTATTTTCATATGCCGAGGATTATCTGCTACAAAATTCCCAAAATTCATCAACCAAACAGTTACCTAAAAAGCACCCTCCCACCATATAGCCCTTACCGTCAATGGTAAACGTCATACTTGCATTTCGCCCTTCCGGGTAAGCCATTTCTACTTCCGTCCAGTAATTGGGGTTTTCCGGGTCGAACTCCCAAAGATCCCCATAATAAAAAAAGTCTCCTTCATCGTCCAAACCAAAACCTACGTAGGCTTTGTCAGGGAAAGGCCAGGCAAACATACGTGTTCTGCTTCCTTCTCCTGGAAACTTCATTTCCGGACGCTTTTCCCAGGTTCTTAATTCCGGCAGGTATTGCCAAACATCTTTTTTTCTTAAAATGATATAGCCGTTGTTCTGTGCAGAGAATGCGGCAATCATAGTTTCTCCGCTATCTACAACCTGAATGGGCAAAGACTCAATTGGCTCCCAGCTAACGCCATTTTGGCCTAGCCTGAAAAATGAGGTGGAAAGCCCGGCAGATTCACTGGGCCCGCCTCCAATATAAGCCCTGTCTTCAATTATGAAAGTGACGGCCCAATACCGCCCTTCGCCTGCTGGCAGCGAATCGATTCGCTGCCATGGGTTACTATCTTCCAGAGTCGGGTCAAATTTATAAAAATCGGAATAATAGGTTGGGTTGGGAGTGTAAATGTTAGTGCCGCCTGCGCCAACGTAACCTTTGCCTCCAATCGAAAAAGCAGTGGCACAACAGCGAGGAGTTCCGGGAAAAGGCTCTCCGATGATCTTATCCCAGGCGCCGGTAAGCGCATTATACCTTCTGAAAATTCTGGATATATCATTATCTCCCAGCCCGACATAGGCATAATTGCCAATGACAAAAGCCACCCCATTATTTTTTCCACCTCCGGGAAAGCCCGGATGCTGATACCAACTCGTATTTACGGTAAGTACATTATCACTATATATTACCCCGAACTCTGTAACGATAAATGCGGCAATGTAATAGGTAGTAAAGGGCTGAGGGAATTCCAGGCTTGAAGAAAAGTTTTCGTCCGATACGGGTTGCTCCACCATACCTTCATTAATTTCTAAAGTCGGACTGGGATTTGTAGAAGACCATACGTGGCCAACGGTGGTAATAGAAGCCAAACTTTGATCGTTAATGGATCCATGGGCAATTGCGGAAATACAGGAAGTACGCTCTATCTCATTGATGGAAACGGTGGGAAATGCTTTCTCATCCAAATCCCATTGAAGGCAGCTGGAGAGCAAAAAAGGCAGGCAGGCAATCAGGCTTAGGTGTGTATACTTCATTGGTTTCAGGCTGTTGAACTCCTATGCAATAAGAAATTCTCTACTTGACGATACAGGAAGGTACCAATTTTTATATAAAAAATAAAACAATAGGCATGCCTGAGTTGCCAGGAATGGTGTGATAAGGACGAAAAACACCTCTCTTTTCCTTCTTCGCAATAAGAACGGGGATATGAAACGAAAGGAAGAGAAAGCCTTTAGCCCGCTTTCCGTGCGGGTTTTTCCGTCGAAGTTTCCATGCGGACCACTTTGCCTTTCTCTTCGGTTCCTCCAAAGCGGTAACCCAGGACGGCGCTGATGGCCACGGCCATCGCCACGGCAATCAACCATGCCTGATCCGTATAAACGGCAATGATAGCGATCAGCATCATCAGGTAATACCGCAGTATCAGGATATGGATCCTCAGTTTGAACATAGTAATGCGGTTTGGTTTTGTTCAACAACCATAAGTTAGTTGATGGGCCGCTCATTGGGAATGACAAGGATCAGGAAAAAGGCTGATTTTGATCAGGAGAGGAGGAGGCACGTGCTTGGACAATATTAGCCGAATTTATACTGCTTTGAAAGCAAAGTGCTAAGCGACGAGCGATCAATAACTGTTTTGGCTTTACCCTTCGTTAAAGAACCGCCTCCCTTAGCGATGGCTCAGAGTATGTTTGGAGGTCAAACTTTGAGCTGCAAAGGCCACTTTTTTGATGACCCTGCGTTGCTTTTTTTGACCGTACCTATGGGTACGCTCTTCTGCCAAAGGCATGGCTTCGCCAAAAAAGACGCCTTGCCTCATCAAAAAACTGACACTTTTCGCTATCAAATCCGACCTCCAAACATACGCTCAGGTCGGGAGCCTTTGCCTTGGTTAAAACCAAAATCACTAACCTACTAAACCCGACAGTTATTAATCGCTCGTCACTAATCGCATTTTCCCTGGGGTTCTGCCCCTATTGTTACAGGGCGAAATTGTTAGATTGTTTTGACTAAGAGCCTGTCGGAGAAGTGTTGGTGAGACGAGAACAAGCAAATAATTTATTCATGTGTTTTTTATTGAGCACTTGCATAGTCAATTAGCTCATTTACATATAAGCCATAGTTGTCATCATTTACATGTTTGACGTACGTTTTTAATGCTGGTGCATACCACCAATCATCATTCATTTTGCCATTGAAACCCCTTGAATTGACAACAGTTCCTCTGTATTCAATTTTAAACGCCATAAATTTTCCGGCTGCCACAGTTATTTCTCCAAAAGACACCACTTCAACCTCTTGACTTGTGGTTCCAGTAGTACCTTCATTGTTTTCCCATTTATCCTCAAACTTCCATTTTTTCCCAACTTTCAACGGCCAGTCGCGAAAAGGCGTAGCACTCTTTTTTTGAACTAAAGCATCCCAAACTTGAACAGTATCAACACCATTCCAGAAGCCTAAGCCACCATTATAGCCTACTATTTCTAATAAGTCTACTCCTTCTGCCTTCACCTCTCCTTCTACTGTACGCGACCACTTCCAAGTCCACTTTTCTCCAATTCTAAAGTCATTTACAGTTGGCTGTTGGGTCGTTAGTGAAGCACAAGAACTCAAGGAGATCAATATTGTCACGTACACGAAAATCTTCTTTGTCATCATTATTATGTTATTATGGTTAAAAGATCATTATATCAACTCAATTATTTCTTCACAGGGATGTTAATGTAGCTATCGTTGTACCATTTGATCATTAGTGGTTGGGTAGCATCGGCAATGGTCTCTTCGCTTACATTTTTGCCAGTGCCGTAATTGATTTCCGTAAAGGGTTCTTTGATGCCATTTATTAGTACCACCAGCCGGCTTCCTTTGCTGATTTTCTTACTGGTCATGCGCGCTTTGTAAAAGGGGATTTTGGTTTTTTCGTCCGGGGTTAATAATTCTCTTTTCTCCGGATTCCGGACAAGACTGGCTCTACCTACCGTAGCAAGGGTTAACGCAAAGAATTCCCCCTCGGGTGTTTGCTCAAATACGAGAACCGTATAGTCAAAATCCTTTTTATTGATAGAAACGCTTAGCTCGCCATGGAAAGCACCGTTGAATTCAAAATCGGATGTAAAGGGTTCTGAAACGAAAGAAAAGCCTTGTCCCACGGTGAGTGTTTTGCTAATGATATTGCTCCATCCAC
>JAGQXQ010000460.1:3422-4151 GCA_020436535.1 Phaeodactylibacter sp. | reverse complement strand
TCGAACGCTCAGTCGAACGCTGGAAAGCGTTGGCCCGCTTGGTGTACGCCTGGAAGACAGGCAGCAGAGCATTCTACCGAATTCCGAACACCGCCGCTCCCGGGCCGTCCTTCCGAACTGCGAACTGCAAATCTGTCCAGCCCAAGGAGCCCCACTTACTTACCCACCAATATTCTCTTCATATCCTTTTCCAGGCTGGCATCCGGTGATTCCTCGATGCGTCCTAGTTCCTTTCCGTTTTTCAGGAAGATAAAAGTCGGTACGTACTCGACATTCCAGCCCTTTTCTTCGTGTTGAGGGCTCTGTTTATAGTTATCCGGATGGTTGCTCAAGGCTATGAGCTGGAGGTTACTCATGTCATAACCCAATTGGTCCAGTATCTTGAAAAAGTGCGGCACTTCGCGATGGCTGTCAGAACACCAGGTACCGAAGAAGGTAAGTATCTCGACATCCTTCAAAGCATCTTTCACCCCTTTCAGGCTGGCCATATCCACTTCATAATCCGCATAGCCATTGGTGAACCAGAAACCAAAGGGTTCTTGTTGCAGCCCGATGCGGTTGGCCTTGCCCACCAGGATGCGCTCTCCTTCATGGTTGGTTACCTGTTGGTTGAGGCGCGGTAAGTATTCGGCAGGGATGGGGTGCTCCTCCGTCTCGCTGTTCCAGAGAATATTGGCGATCCAGAAACGATTACTGTGCAGCGCCAGTTGTATGCTGTTGATCCCCCGC
>JAGQXQ010000460.1:2478-3362 GCA_020436535.1 Phaeodactylibacter sp. | reverse complement strand
AACTGGTCGGTTTGCCGGCTAAGCTCCCGCTCAAAGAAGCCTTTCTCCTGGAAAGGCCGTTCTACCCGTTTGATATAATCTTCTACCGTCATGGTTAGCATACCGGTCAGGCCGTCCTGGTTTTGATAAACGTTCATCAACCGCGCCTCCCGGGTAAAAAGGCTTCGCAGCCGGTCCCAGTCGCGCTCCTGCCCCGCGGGCCCTGAGATGACATCGTACAGTGCGGTTATGATGGCGTCTACGGACTCAACGTCAGCCTGGTTGGCTTTTATCCGTTGTTGGCTGAAAGCCGGCGTGGTAATCAAAAATGATAAAAGGAACAGTAGTTTATTCATGTGTGCAGGTTTGTTGTTTTTCGTTGTTCGATTACTGCCCCCCGCTTATATTCGGGCTTCAGCCGGGCCTTCGCCCGCGTCCGTCGCCATAGGCTTTGGCCGCCGGAGGCCAAATTGGCTTTGGCCCACGGCCTCCGTCCGTCGTAGGCCGTACTACGGCCCGCCGGAGACGGGGGTGGGTAAAACATAATGAAACTAAGATTCCACCTCCATATCCCCGCTTTTGGGCACCCGGGGGCGGATGATAAGGCGTAGCGACTGGTCGTAGGTAACATAATTCCAGACCCAGTTCAAGAATACAAAGATTTTGTTTTTAACACCCAGTATCTGGAAGAGATGGACAAACAACCAAACCAGCCAGGCGAAGGCGCCCTGGAATTTGAAGCGCGGCAGGTCAACCACCGCGCGGTTTCGCCCGATGGTGGCCATTGAGCCCAGGTCGTGATAGGAAAATGGAATCAACTCTTTTCCCTGATGGCGCAAATGAAAATTCTGTGCCAGCGTTTGGCCCTGCTGCATAGCCACTTGTGCCACCTGAGGGTGCCCTTT
>JAGQXQ010000460.1:0-2423 GCA_020436535.1 Phaeodactylibacter sp. | reverse complement strand
TCTTCCACCTGATTGAAGCGGTTCACCTTGATGCGATTACCGTGGGTAAGGGAAGAGGCCGGCAAACCTTTCAGTTTGGCCCCGGTGATGCCTGCTGCCCAGATCACCTTGCGGGCGCGGATGGTTTCCCCATCGTTCATATGCACATATTCTCCGTCGAAATCCGTCACCATGGTATTGAGGCGTACTTTAACCCCCAACTGGGTGAGAAATTCCAGCGACTTTTTTGATGATTCCTCCGACATACCTACCAGCAACTGGCCGCCGCCTTGCACCAGGTAGATGTCGATCTCATCGGTATTCAATTCGGGATAGTCCTTGGGAAAGACATAGCGTTTCATTTCTGCCAACGCGCCGGAAACCTCTACCCCGGTTGGGCCGCCGCCCACCACCACGATGTCCATCAACCCCTGCCGCTCATCGTAATCGGTAGTAGAGAGCGCTCTTTCAAAATCGGACAAGATGCGGTTGCGTAGAAACAGGGCTTCGGAGACCGACTTCATCGGGATAGCCAGTTCGGCCATTTTCTGATTGCCGAAGAAGTTGGTGTCCGCGCCGATCGCCAGCACCAGGTAGTCATAGTTACAAATCCCCAACGAAGTTTCTAGCTGCTTATTGACTGTATCCACCGCCAATACTTCCGTGACACGGATGTAGACGTCCTGTTTTTTACGGAAAGCCTTGCGCAATGGAAATACGATGGAACTGGGCTCCAGGCCTGACATAGCCACCTGGTAAAAGAGGGGCTGAAACTGATGGTAATTGTTCTTGTCCAGCAGCACCACCTGGTACTCTTTGCGGCGGGCCACCTTCAGGGCCAGCTTCAGCCCGGCGAATCCGCCACCGACGATAACAATACGCTTTTTGTCTGTTTCGGGGATGTTGATCTTCATTGGGTGTTTGGTTGATCAGAATAAAAGAATTAGATGAAAAAAGTTATGCTTTCCGAATCGCAACCCATGTTGTAAAGGTATAAAACCCGGCCAAGGTTGGCTGTGGAGCCTGCTTTTTCCAGATATTGTTAAAAAACAAAAATCCACCTCTCACTTCCCCTTCCTATCCTCCCATTCTTCGCACCTCCATCTGTGTCTCCATCACATCCTCCAAAAAAGGCTTGCATTTGCGGAAATTGGCCCGGTGCAGATAGTGGAAAATATTGTCATGGATAAACAGAAACGCGCCCTGCAGGATGACCGCCCAGCCAAAGCCCAGCCATAATTCGGGGTAGGGCATGCCGGGGATAGCTGCCAGAGCCTTCAGCCACAGGCCGGCGAAGAAGTAGGCACTGTCGAGCCCGATGTTAAAAAGCAGCATCTTTTCGACGTGACGTTGTACTTCGAACCGCTGGAAAACGTTGCCTTCCACGAAGCGCTTAAGGAAAACATGGTCGAAAACCCAGAGTACAACGGCAAAGTTGATGACGCCCCACGTCATGTTCATAAGCATAAAGTACCACAGCCACTCCTTGAACAGGAACATTCCGGGTACGCCAACGGCCAGGTTGATGAAACACCACCAGCCCAGTATGGCCAGGTGCTTTTGCAGGATAATACCGAAGCGTTCGTCAAAGTCACGCACTTCGTCGACGATCTCTTCCAGAGGGAGGTCGACGGTGAGGGTAGTAAAGAAGAACCGCCAGGAGAGAGAAGTCATAGGTAGTGAATTTTAATTCGCCATTCAATTTGCGTCCTTTTGGCGGAACGGGCAATGAGGTTTGTCAATAGATTTTCCAGATTTCCAAAATCTGGAAAATCCAGGAGTTATTCCTTTTTTCCCCCCATCAAAAACAAGGGGTACCCTCTCCCCTCATGCTCGATCGAATAAAAAATATGCGACTGCACCGCCGTAAAACCTGCCTTTTCCATCAACACCTTCAACTCCCGCTGGTCAAATCCATTGTGCCCGTCGAAGTCGGGAAATTCAACATGAAAGCTGCCATCTTCCTGGTCGAGGTCGGCTATACAGCAATAGCCGCCGGGACGGAGGTGGTGGTGAAAGGCTTTTAATGCCCCTTCGACATCTTTAATATGGTGCAGGGTCATCAGGGTGTAGAGTATGTCGAACTGCTTGTTCAACGGTACAGTAAGGAGGTCCTGGCAGCGAACTTCCATATTGGCGGCCCCGAGCTGTTCGATCTTTCGGCGAGCTTCGCGGATCATGCCTTCGGAAACATCCACTAGCACGATCTGCTCCAGATATTCAGTAAGGTAAACACTGAGCAGGCCGGTGGCGGCGCCGAAGTCCAGCCCGGTTTTCAGCCTGTTGGTTTGGATAATGGGGATGAGCTCATCGGCCAGAGCGCGGGAACGTTCCTGGCGGGCGGGGCTTTCATCCCAGGTGGCGGCGGCTTCATCAAATCGCATTTTTATTGTGTTATTGGTGTAAATAGGTAACTATTGCAGTTAGCTTTTGGCGGTTAGCGG
>JAGQXQ010000459.1 GCA_020436535.1 Phaeodactylibacter sp. | reverse complement strand
CGAGCACCGTGACCGTGAAGCTGCAACTGGCGGTAAGCCCAGCCCCGTCCGTCACCTCATAGGTTTCGCTCGTTGCCCCTACCGGGAAGGTAGCGCCGCTACCCAGGCCCGCCGTCAGTGCCGTTGTCGCGCCAGGGCAGTCGTCCTTGCCTTCGGGAGCGGTATAATTCACTACTGCACTGCAAAGGTTCGCATCGTTGTTTACCGTTATATCGGGCGGGCAGGCAATGGTTGGGGCTTCGGCATCGGCCACCGTGACGGTGAAGCTACAGCTGGCGGTACGGCCTACCGCATCCGTCACCTCATAGGTTTCTGTCGTTACCCCTACCGGGAAGGTGGAGCCGCTGCCCAGGCCGGCCGTCAGTGCCGTTGTCACTCCAGGGCAGTTATCCGTACCAGCCGGAACGGTGTACTCCACTACTGCACCGCATGAGCCGACATCACTGTCTGCCATAATATCCGCCGGGCAGCTGATCGAAGGGTTCTCCCTGTCCTCCACCGTGACGTTGAAGGAGCAGGAGGATGAATTGCCCGCCGCGTCGGCAATAAAGTAGGTGTTGGTGGCCGTACCTACCGGGAAAAACGATCCGCTGGAAAGGCCGCCCGTTTGGGTAACCGTCGCACCCGGGCAGTTATCCATGGCCAAAAAGTCGGTGAAGGAGACCTCCGCTCCACACTGGCCCGATTCGTTCTTTACCACGATATCGCTCCGGCAGGCTTGCCCGCCCCCGCCACCTACGACCAGCACAGCAATAGCCGCATCGGGATCATTGGGATGGGTGGGTACTCCATTTTGGTTACAACTGTACCACCAGGTCGACACCTGGCTGATGTAGTACACCCCGGGAGTGGCAGGCGCCGTGAAGGTTTCATTGATCGTTCCAGAGCCGAAATCTGCCCTGTGGCAATCGGAGAAAATATCACCCAGGCCGATATAATGCTGGGTAATACACCCAGGACAAGCACCACCAGGCACAAGGGCGCTGGACCAATTAGCAGCCAGGGTCACCGTCGCCCCCGGGTCGACATAGGCCAGGGTAGAACCGGCGCCATTCAGGTTAATATTCGTGTAGGTGGAGCTGCGCCCCCGCTGGATTATCTCAACCGTAGATGAGGGGATTACGGCAGCAAAGGGAAGCTCCGCGTCGGAAACTGTGACAGTTAAGCTGCAACTGGCGGTACGGCCTGCACCATCCGTCACCGTATAAGTTTCGGTGTTAGCGCCCACTGAAAAGGTGGAGCCGCTGCCCAGGCCGGCCGTCAGTGCCGTCATAGCGCCGGAGCAGTTATCCGTACCTACCGGGGCAGTGTAAGACACTACGGCCCCGCACTCGCCTGCATCGTTGTCTACCGTAATATCCGCCGGGCAGGCAATTGCAGGATCTTGTACATCGGATACTGTAACGGTGAAACTGCAGCTGGCGGTACGGCCAGCCCCATCCGTCACCGTATAGGTTTCAGTGGTAGCGCCCACCGGGAAGGTAGCGCTGCTGCCCAGCCCGGCCGTCTGTGCCGTCGTAGCACCGGAGCAGTTATCCGTACCTACCGGGGCAGTATAAGACACTACGGCCCCACACGTGCCTGCATCGTTGTCTACCGTAATATCCATCGGACAACTGATAACAGGCGGCACATTGTCTACTACAGTAACAATAGCTGAACAGTTGCTGCTATTGCCATTGGCGTTGGTAACCGTCATCTCATACGAATCGCTACCCACAGATCCACAATCAAAGCTAGTGACGCCCATAGAGAAAGTCATACTACCGCCGCCACAGACACTATAAGAATTGTTATTGAGGGCATCCGGAGCAATGATAGCCTGGCCGGTTTCATCAAGGTTTACAGTGATATTCTGGCAGATCGCCGTGGGCGTTGTATTATCCTCGACGGTAATATTGGCCGTACAGGTAGCAGTATTGCCGCTGCCGTCTCGGGCAGTGACGGTGACCGGAACGGCCGTGCCGGCCTGGGCGCAGGTTACAAGGTTGGGAGTCATCCCTGTATAAAACACTTGCCCACAGTTGTCCGTCCCTCCGTTGAAGACTTCGGATGAAGCAAGGTAACGAACGCTACCAACAAGCTGGACGGTGGAGTTTTTACAGACCGGGACGGGGGGGGTATTGTCCCGGACATAGACTCGAGCCACACAATTACGTGTATTGCCATTGCCGTCGCTACCGGTAACAGTGACACTAACGTAGCTGTTTGCCTGGGCGCAAGTCACAGTCGAAGGAGATGCTGAAACAAAATTCACTGTTCCGCAGTTGTCAGACCCACCGTTAAAGACTTCATTTTCCGTAAGGGTATGACTGCCATTCGCATTGAGATAGACGGTCGAATTTCTACAAAAAACCGTGGGTAAAACGTTGTCCTCGACGGTAATATTGGCCGTACAGGTAGCAGTATTGCCACTGCCGTCTCGGGCAGTAACGGTGATTGGAACGGTCGAGCCTGCTTGGGCGCAGGTTACATAGGTGGGAGTCATCCCTGTATAAAACACTTGCCCACAGTTGTCCGTCCCTCCGTTGAAGACTTCGGATAAAGCAAGGTAACGAATGCTACTGCCAAGCTGGACGGTGGAGTTCTTACAGGCGGGAGTCGGGGGGGTGTTGTCTCTAACTGTAATATTGGCCACACAATTACGTGTATTGCCATTGCCGTCGTTGGCAGTGACGATGACCGAAAAGGTACTGCCTGCCAGTGCGCAGGTTACAGTCGAAATAGATGTTGAGACAAAATTCACCTGCCCACAGTTGTCATTTCCGCCGAAAAAGACTTCATTTTCCGTAAGGGTATGACTGCCATTCGCATCGAGAAAGACAGTTGTATTTCTACAAAAAAGAGTGGGCGGGATATTATCCTGGACGGTTACATTAGACGTACAAGTACTCGTATTGCCGTTGCCATCATGGACGATGACGGTGACCGGGACAGTTGTATTTACTTCCCCACAGGTTACGAAGGCAGGGGTGCTGGACGTCATATAAACTTGCCCGCAGTTGTCAGCCCCTGTGTCCAGGAGATCGGTTGCTGTAAGGGTATGACGGCCGTTGGCCCCGAGGAAGACAGTGGAGTTTTTGCAGGCTGAGCTGGGTGGAGGGATATTATCTATGACGGTAATATTGGCCGTACAGGTAGCGGTATTGCCGGTAGCGTCGCTGGCAGTAACAGTGACCGGGACGGTAGTGCCTGCCTGAGCGCAATTCACAGAGGTAGGCGCCATAGACTGAAAGGACACCACTCCTCCGCAGTTATCGGAACCCCCATCGAAGACTTCGTTCACAAGAAGATCATGGGGCCCGGCGCCGAGATTAATGGTGGTATTTCTACAGGTTGGGACGGGTGGGGTAACGTCCTCAATAGTGATATAGGCGGTACAGGTGGAGGTGTTGCCGTTGCCGTCGTTGACCACGACGGTAATCGGTACGGTCTGGCATTCCTGTCCTCCGGATAAATCTCCAGGAGATATAGACTCGACATTCACTTGTCCACAGTTGTCAGCTCCACTGTTCACGACCGTAGAGGCTCCAATGGAAAACACATCAACACCGTCGAGATTAAGGGTTGAATTTTTACAGGCCGAACTGAGTGGGGGCGTATTGTCTTCGACAGTTATTTGGGCTATGCAGCTACCCGTATTACCACTGGCATCCGTAGCCGTGACGGTAACCGGGACGGTGGCGCCCTCCTGGGAACAATCCACGAAGGCCGGCGTCGTTTCTACAAAAGTCACGGAACCACCAAAACTCAAACAGTTGTCGTTTCCTCCTCTGAAGACCTCGATTTCCGTGAGGGCATGAGTGCCATCGGGTCCCAGTTCGACGGTCGTATTTTTGCAGATTGGGGTTGGGGGAGTGCTGTCCTCGACATAGACCTGAGCTGTGCAACCCATTGTATTGCCGTTGCCATCATTTGCGACAACGGTGACCGGGATGGTCCTGCATTGATTGGAGCTAACCAAAGTCGATGGATATATGTTTACAATATCCACTTGCCCGCAGTTATCGTTCGAGCTGTCCAGGAGATCGGCTGCCGTAAGGGCATAGGTACCGTTGGGGTTGAGCTGGACGGACGTATTTTTACAGGATAAGGTAGGCGGTAAGAGATCCACGACATGGACACGAGATGTACAGGTAGTGCTGTTGCCGTTACCGTCGTTGGCGACAACGGTGACCAGGACAGTCGTGCCTTCCTGGCTACAGTTCACAGTGGCCGGTGTACAGGAGGCCATATACACTTGTCCGCAGTTGTCGGCATCGGTATTCAAGAGATCCGCTCCTGTAAGGGAATAAAATCCATTGTCATTGAGTTGGACCAGCGATGTTGATGTTTTGCAAGCTGAACTGGGAGGGATATTGTCCCAGACAAAGACCTGAGCCGTACAGGTAGCGGTATTGCCATCCTCGTCGACGGCGGTTACTGTGACCGGAACCCACGTGCTTGCCTGGGAGCAGTCCACGAAGGCAGGTGTTGCCTGTTGAAAGGCAACCATATCCCCACAGTTGTCCGTCCCGTTTAGGAGAACCTCTCTTCCAATAAGGGTATGCCTGCCATTGTTGCCGAGATATACGTTGGCGAAAGCGTCACCAAACTGCCTACAAACAGGGACGGGAGGGGTCAAATCGTTCAGCAGCAGAAACCCGGGATAGCTTTTCCCTTTAAATACAATATCTTTTCTGCCCAGTGTACTATAGGTAGTGGAAATATCATAACTACCGCCCGTAGTTGAACCGGTTTGAGGAGTAGCCCCATCCCCGAAGTTCCAATTGCCTAGAGGAAAAGAAGAGAAAGTAATGCTCCCATCAGCCGGAAAAGTGGCGTTGATTGCTGTTGAGTACTCATCCAGGTTGAAGTTGATTTCGGATTGGGCAAGGCTACTTGCAGCCGGGTACACCGCCCGGGCGTCCCCCGGCCAACCGTCGCCACCATTACCGCCCTCGCCGCCGGGCCTACCAGGAGAACCGCTACCGCCATCACCCACTTCTCCAATCGCAGTACCATAATCCCCTCCAAAGTAGCCTAGTCCGCCCCTGCCACCTTGCCCACCGACGCCGCCGGCCCCAGCGGCGCCAGCCACCAGCTTGCATTGTTGAAAATGCCCGCCTGAGCTACTGTTGTAAAGGTAGACAGCAAAAGAACCGCCGCCGCCGGTACCGCCGCCGCCGCCCTCGCCGCCCTGCCCACCACCGCCACCGCCAGCTCCACCGGAACCAGCTCCGTCATTACACAATGTCCCACCTTGCCCGGCGCCACCGCCACCGCCGGCGCCGCCGGCGCCGCCTATGCCATCTCCGCCCTTAGGCGCCTGTGCTCCCGGTACAAAGAAACCATCAACATGTGTGCCTGCCGGGCCAAGGCCTTGATCCGCACCGTCAGTACCATAAGACCCTGGTGCTCCATCACTGCCATTGCCCCCCCGGCTACATCCGTTTGCACCACCGCCGGCACCGCCAGCACCGGCAGTATTAGGATCATTATTTACATAACCGCTATTGCCGCCATTGCCGCCAGCGTGGTTACTGGTACCACCGCCACCACCACCGCCGCCGCCGCCACCTGTCCGGCCACTCGCACTGCCGCCAGGGCTGCCATTTGCTCCCGTGCTATTGCAGCCGGCCGTTACCCCACCTGCACCACCCGGCGCTCCCCCACCACCATATCCACCTCTTCCGCCTCGACCAGGGTTGCATTCATCATCAACACTGCCATTGCTACCATTACCACCTAAACCGCCATGGACCCCATCTTCGCCGTCTACACCCTGTACCCCGCTCCCGCCATTTCCGGCCAGGATCTGCACACGGGTAAAATAATAGTTGGAGCAGTTCGTCAGGTGCACGCCATAGTTGGATATGGCAGCATTAAGGCCAATGCCCACGTTGGCAGTTTGGATCGTCAAATCCATGATGTGGAAATCACTGGAGCCATCGATATAGATCGCTACTAACCTTGGCTGATTCCCGGAAGCATCTTCTATGTAACCACCCTGCCGGTTTATCGTTGTGGCGCCAGCCTCGCTTGTCTTTCTCCAGTTTGCGTATCGTTGAAAGCCCCCCTCCAGGGTCACTCCACTCGGGATATTGGTGATGGGGCTAGTGATGTTGTAAGTACCGGTGGCCATCCTGATCACATCGCCGGAAGAAGCCCCATAAATGGAGGTCACCAGGCCCGCAGGGTCAGTGTGTGTGCCTACCCCGTTGGCGTAAGGCGCAACATAAATAATATTCGTACACTGGCTGTACAGAGAGGCCGGTAAGCAAAAGGCCATTAGTGCAACGATTGCCAGAAAGTGCCTCATGGGGTGAAATATCCTTTTCATGATAATGGGTTTAGTTTATTATTTCAAAGAGTAGGAAGACAAGCCCTTTGGCGTTTTCAATATTTACAGGAACGAGCCATCTTCATTCACAAAAGAAGGAAGATGGCCAAAATGTGTCCTGTTTCAGAATCCCAAAAGCCTGTTTCAGAGTCTCATTTGATGGGAAACGGGGTGCGATGGGGGGAGGGAAGTCAAACAAATATTCATCCTTGTATTCCACCTCAATTTAGGGGCAGGTGTTTTACCCCCGCTGTTCCTCCCGCCACCTGGCCGGAGGCAGCCCAAACGCATCCTGAAAAGCGCGGGAATAATTTTCGGGATAGCCAAAGCCTACCGAATAGGCCACCTGCGCAATGGTCAGGTTGGAGTCCGACAATAACTCTTTGGATTTATGAAGGCGGATGTTCCAGACTAAGGCAATCGGAGACTGTTCGGTGAGCGCTTTAACCTTGCGGTGCAGTTGAGAACGGCTTAGGCGGAGGGCCTGGCACAGAAGGGACATATCTAGTTTTTCATTGTCCAGGTTATCCAGGACAACGGTTCTCAATTTTTGAACAAAAGCGTCTTCTATTTGAAGGTTCTCTTCTTCAGCAGGTTCCAGAGGGCTTAAAGACTGGTATCGCAGCTGGAGCTTCCGCCGCAGGGCGACCAACTGTTCCAGCCGGACCAGCAACTCCTCTTTATTAAAGGGTTTGGAAAGGTAGGCGTCGGCCCCCCGGCGCAAGCCGGCCAGGCGGGATTCTGCGTCTGCTTTGGCCGTGAGCAGGACGATGGGGATGTGGCTGGTGCGTTCATCCAGTTTGAGGGTTTGGCACAGTTCAAACCCATCCCGAATAGGCATCATCACATCACTTACAATGAGATCCGGCACCGTTTCAATGGCAGTATCAATGCCTTCCTGTCCATTCATAGCCACCTGCAACTCATACTGGCCTTTGAGGCACAGCGCCAGGTAATTGACTACATCAGCATTATCTTCCACGATAAGTACGGATGGCTTCTCTGCCTGGTGCTGCCCTGTATCCGTGGCCAAGCCGGGCACCAAAGAGCCCGCCGTTTCATTCCAGGACAGGATCATGGATTCCGGAACGACAGGCAGGATATCGCTCGCCAGGGGCGCTTCGTTGCGCACCGGCAGTTTGACCGTAAAGGTGCTTCCCTGGCCCGGCTCGCTGGCCACCGATAATTTCCCGCCCATGAAGGAAACCAACTCGGCAGTCAGGGTCAGCCCGATGCCGGTCCCCTCGCCGCGACGGGTAGAGCTATCATCCACCTGGTAAAAACGGTCGAAGATATACGGTAGTTTTTCTGTTGAGATCCCGATCCCCGTATCCTGCACTTTGATAATGGCGAATGGGGCCGATTCATCGCCCATTTTGTCCAAATGGAGATAAACCTCGCCTCCTTCAGGAGTAAATTTCATCGCATTGGAAAGCAGGTTGGCCACGACCTGCCGTACTTTCTCCGCATCAAAGTCCATGAACAGCTTTTCCTCATCTGTTAGAAACCGGAACCGGATAGACCGGGTATGGGCCACCGAACGAAAGGACTCCGCGATGTAGAGCAGGAAACGAGCCAGGTCATCCTGCGCCAGGTGGAGCGGCATGGCGCCGGACTCCAGTTTGCTCAGGCCTAGCATCTGGTTCACCAGGTTGAGCAGGTTTCCGCTATTGCGCAACACAACCTCCACCCCCTTTTTTATTTCGTTGGCCGGAGGCATCTCCCCTATTTGCCGGGCCATGCCCATAATAACGGTGAGCGGTGTACGAAACTCGTGGGTAATATTGGTGTACAGGCGGGTCTTGGCATGGTCCAGTTCACGGAGCTTATCGGCCTGTTCCCGGATGATGGCAGTACGATTTTGCACCTCGTACTCCAGGCGTTGACGCTCCCCCCGCTGCCGGTATTGCCACAAGATAAAAAAGGCTAAAAACGGCAGGGCACACAACACGAAGAACCACCATTGTTGGTAAAAAAACGCCTTGACGGTTACGGGGATAACAATGGGGGGCTCCGACCATTTCCCCCGGCCGTCCGTGCCTCTTATCAGAATATTATAGCTGCCAGCAGCCAAGGCATTCAATGACAGCTGGCGCTGGGCGCCCATATAATGCCATTCCCTGCCTTCCCCTTCTATCTGGTAGGCGAAAAGGCTTTTTTCCGGCGAAGCATAGTTGGAGAGCACAAAGACAGCTTGCAGGTTGCGGTTATCCGCCGGCAGGATGATGCGTTCGCGTTGCCTGAATGCAGGCAGATGATTGATTGTGTTATAGGATTGTCCCTTGGCGTTGCTGTATAATTCGGTGAGAAAGATCTGTGGCGGACGGTATGCTTCCCTCGGCGCTTTCCACAATTCAGGGTCAATAACGGTAAGGCCGCCAACGGAACCGAAACACAGCCGCCCGTCCCGCATCTTCAATGCCGACCAACGATTGCATTCGTTATTGGCAAGGCCATCCGCCTCGTATAGTTTCCCGATCACCATTCCTTCCGGCGATAGGAGGGTAATACCATAGAAAGTGCCGGCCCAGATGTCTCCATCCTTGTCTTCAAGAAGGCTCACGACCGTATTATTCGACAAACCTTTAGCCTGGTTGATCACCTGGACGCTGCCTGAAGCAGGGTCATAAATCAACAGGCCGTTTAGCTGAGTGCCCAACCATAGGCGGCCACGGGAGTCCTCGTGTATCCTTTTCACGGAGATGGACTGGCCGTCCAACAGGTTGATCCATTTTTGGGCGCCAGTGCGGGGGGCAATTTTTAACAGGCCACTTTCGGTAGCCACCCAGATGCTCTCGTCCCGGCCTTCGAAGATTTGGTTGGGCATTCCTTGAAAAGGCTGTTTGGTGAGCAGCCTGGGAAGGTCGCTTTGTGGATCCCAAAGATACACGTTATCCTTAGTGGCCAGGGCCATTTGTCCGTTTTCCATGAAAGCAAACCTTTCCAGGTCCAGGCCCAGGCTGAAGGTGTCGCAGGCTTCCCGCCCGGAATGGTATCGCATCAAATAACGCTCCTCGGACTGGCCGGCTGTAGCGAACCAGATGTAACCATTGCTGTCCATGGCCACATCACTATCAAAATTAGCCCTGCCCAGGCAAGGGATAATGCTGTTTTGAAATTCCCATGCTCCGTTATCATAAGAAAGCACGCCCTTTTTGTTCAGATAAAGCGTTTGGGCATCCAATTCCACCAAACCTCTGGCGCCCCTGGTGTCCGTATTCTTTTTAACTGCCATTCTGGACGCCACTTCCACAAACCGCAGGCCGGGGTCGTGAAAAATAAGGCCTTGTTTAAAATCGCTGCCGGAAATCAATTGATGCTCGCTGATCACGGCGGTGAAATCAGATAAACGACGGCGGCTATCTACCAGCGTAGCACTGGGTACGCCATTTTCATCCCAGTATTCCACCAAAATGTTGCCCTGGGCATCTTTAAAGGCCTTGGCGGTTACGATCTCGCCATCCTTCCATGCAGGAGGTTTATGGGGGTTTCTGATAAAACTGTCTGTTTGGGCATCCCATAAATACACGCTGTTCCAGTCCGGTTTTATCCAGTTGGTGGTTAACCACACCTCATTCAGAGAAGATACCAGGGCTGGCCTGAACTGCTTTTCGTGACCAGGTAGCGAGTAATGATGTACCGCCCCATTCTTCCTGCTGATACGATAAATGAAACCAGAATAAATAACGGCCCAAAAGTCATTCTCAGTAACCGCCAGCCTCATGTATTCATACTTGGGGCCCGACCCTACCTCAAATTGAAGTAGGGATGTAATGGCGCCACGGCTGATCCGCAAAATTTCGCACGCCTGAGCGGCTTCATGATACACCAAAACAAACAAGGCCCCTTCGGCGGCGGCGACCTCCTGTATCCCTCCGTCCGTGATATCGCTTAGGCCGTAGTATTCAGTGGCCCTCGTAGTGGGATCGTAATTGAAAACAACCTGGCCCACACCGCTGCCGTCCTCTTTCAGATAATCGTAAAACCCATAGAACCGGCCCATCGTATCAATCCCTACAATAGAGAGATGGAGGTAATTGTGCCGGGTTTTAAACCCGGAGGGATAAACCTGTACACCATCATAACTGTACAACTCCTTTGAAAATCCGGTATTGTTATTTTCACAGGCAGCAAAATGTATACGGCCCAGCCTATCCACTAACACCTTACCTATGCACATATCTGGAAGGCCATCCTTGATACCGTAGGAATGCTCGGCGATTGGAAAAAACGTAGGAACCTCTAGTAAGTTTTGGCACAAGGAATGGGACGGAAGCCCCGCCATGCACAGCAGAAAAGCGAAAATCAATTGTGTCGTTGCCGAAATCCCGGTACTGCGCGAAGGGGCAGTCATCGTTTTTACTTGTCAGAAAAGTGGGGTTAGAATAATGACCTTCAGCGCATCCGGTGAACAGTCAAACTAACAGAACAGGCAAGCTTAATTGAATCGGCTCACCGATGACAATGGGAAGTTATGTTTTTTTTTTAAAGTGTTGACGAAAATGCAAGATGGATTTCCAAAAAAAATTAATGCGATAGGATGGATGGCGCCGACCGGTTGGGGTTATCGGCTTTGGAGCGACAAGAGTTGACGCCTTCAAAATGGGCCAGGCCTGATTGCTGAGCGGTTGCGCTTAGAGTATGTTCGGAGGTAGTGCTTTAGCGGCGAAAATGTCAGATTTTGGGTTCTCACGAAGCTCATTTTCCTGTGCATAGCAGTGCTACGGACAGGAAAATAGCTGAAGTGAGGTTCCGAAAGCGGGCATTTGCAGCCTAAATGACTACCTCCAAACATGCTCTTAAACAGAAAAATTCAGGCGGTGATTTCCTAT
>JAGQXQ010000458.1 GCA_020436535.1 Phaeodactylibacter sp. | reverse complement strand
TTTGGCAGTTGAGCTGTTCCGCTATTGCCAGGCAGGCGGCCTTGTCGCCGGAAATGACCACTTCATTTTCGGTGTTGATGAAAGTGAGCCAAACCTTTTCCTGTCCTTTCACCAATGCTTCCACCTCCTGTTTTGGCGCCAACAGTACCAGGCTTATCCAGCGCTCTTTTGCTTCTTCGGAAGTGATGCCCCAGTGCTCCGCCAACAACTCCAGGTTGCCCGCAAAGCGGTTCTTGAAAATGGGCGACTCCTGAAACTCTCTGGTTTCATCCGCGCTCCACATCCCCAGAGCGTACCACATGCTGCTGCACTCGCCCATACTGTAACCGAAAGCGATCTCCGGCTCCAGCTTGAAGAAGCTTCGTAGAATGTGCGTATATGCTGCAGAAAAGAATACCCCCACCGACATCATGGCGATGGAGTTGTCGTAGATGCTTTGCGGGTTATCGCCAGATCTGACTTTCTTAGGAAAAAGGTAATTCGGCCAGATGTACTCCTCCAGCCGGGGCAGCATTTTTTCAAAGTGGGGATGGAGCTGTGGAAACAACTGGAACAGATCCTGCCCCAGATGGGTGTAAGCCGTAGAGGAACCAGGGTAGACAAAAGCTACTTTGCCTTTTTTGCCGAGCGGATCAGGCGTAAAATAACTGCCTCCCGGCGTTTTCAGGACTTTTTGATTTTGTAAAGCAGCGCTTATATGCTTCAGGAAGAAACGAGTATCCTGGAGCAGGCCTTTTTTGTCCTTTGCGATCAACGCAAGGCAGTAGGCGGCTTCCTTCGTTTTATTATTATGGTAGAACTGCCTGGCTATGTTTGCCAGAAGCGCCGGGCTTTCCGCCGCTATTTCCAGTGCGGACAGCTGTTGTAACAGTTCCTTTTCCGTTTGGCCCTTCAGGGTAAAGAGCTGTGGGGTGTTTTTTTGTAAAAACTCAAGCTTGGGTTCAAAATGAGAGGAGGCTTCCGATAGTTGAAGCTGAAGTCCATCCGTGCCGTTCACCGCAGCGCGGCGCATTTGCTGGCCGCCTTCCAATATCCAGGGACGAGATTTTCCGGGAAAGTAATAGCCGCTATGGCCGAAGGCAGCCACATCCCGGGGGCCTTTCCAGTTGGGAATACCAGGGATGAATCGATGGTGCAGACAAAGCGCCGTTTTGATCAGGCTGGCAATACCGGCAGCGGCGTAGGTGTGTCCGATGTTGGTTTTGATGCTTCCTAGAGCCACCGGGCTTTGAGGCAGGTGCTTCAACAACTGTCGTTGTTCCGCTTCATCCTCCCGCTTGATACCTGTTGCGGCCAGCTCCAGATAGCCGCCTTCCGGCAGTGGGCTGGCCTCCCCGGCCCCGTCGATGACAGCATAGACATTATCCGTTGTTGCATCGGACAGTTTTTTCAGCACCACGGCGCCGGCGCCTTCGCCCACCAGCCATCCTTCTTCCCCTTCATTGAGGGGAAGGCTGGGCCTGGAGACGACATTGACCTTATCTTTTTTATTTCTCAGCAAGACATTTTCCATACCGCCGGAAAAGTCAACCCCTCCGACCACCACAGCCTCTACTTCTCCGAGAGACAACAGGTTCTGCGCTACCTCCAGGGCTTTAAAAACGGAATTTTCTCCACAGGACACCGTAAAGGCCGGCCCTGAGAAATCCCAGAGGGCCGCCACCCGGCTCGCCATGATGTTGCCGACAAAGCTGGTGTGCTGACTCGGGGTTTGGGAACCTTCCCGATAGTAAGCGCCATTTTTACACAATTCTTCCAGCAGGGCCTCTTGTTCTTCGTCAAGCAGGATGTCGCTCTGCTGTAAGGCTTCTTTCAACTGCCAACTCACATCCCAGCGCGCCAGGTAATGATGGATGGCCAGTTCCGATTCCATCGCGATCAGCACCGCCACATTCCGGCTTTCTTCCAGGCCGGCATCCTCGAGGGCCTTATCGGCCACTTTCAGGATGAGAGCCTGCTGAGGCTCCAGGGTTTCTGCCTCTTTGGGTTGGATCTTATAGCGCAGCAGGTCGATCTCAAAGTCCTCGATGTAGGCGCCCCTGGGTGCTTTCCCATCGGCAAAACCGAAGGACTTCAGCAAGGTTTCATTTTCGTCGAAGCCTTTCCAGCGCCCCTTGGGCAGGTCTTTGAAATGCTGCTTCCCGTTGTAGATGGTGGAATAGAATGCATCCAACCCGGCGCAATCGCCAAAATGAGCGTCCATGCCAATGATGGCCATGGGCTGCAATTTTACAGGTTGCCAGGGGCTTTGTTGAGTATGTTCCGCGGAATAATTCTGAACCACCATGTGGGCGTTTGTTCCACCAAATCCGAAGGAATTGATACCTGCTTGCTTTTGAGGGGCGTTCCAGGCGGTAGGTTCCAGGATCATCTGTTCTTCGCCCATCCAGCCATTTTTGGAGGCCAGCGCGTCCTTGAGATTGATATTGGGCGGTATAGTTCCCTTTTGCATGGCCAGCAGCACCTTCAACAAGCCGGTCATACCGGCGGCTGTCAGCAGGTGGCCCATGTTCGACTTGACCGAACCGAGCAGCGGTTTGGTTTGATGCTCAGCGAAAAAATCTGCAATGGAGTTCATCTCCGTCTGGTCGCCGAGCGGGGTGCCGGTGGCGTGACACTCCAGGTAGGAAGTCTCTTCCGGAGAGACTTCGTTTCCGAAATAGGCGCGCTCGAAAGCGAGCCGTTGTCCCTTGGGGTGAGGGCTGAGCAGGAATTTACCCCGCCCGTCATTCGACAGGCCGATGCCGCCGATAACCGCCAGGATATTGTCCTGGTCTCGCTCAGCGTCTTCCAACCGCTTGAGCACCACCATGCCGGCGCCTTCCGAAGAGACCAGCCCGGCAGAACCTTTATCCAACGGGACGAATTTATCATCGGCTCCGGCGTAGGCATGGAAAATGGAAAAGCCCATGTGGATAAATAGCTGGTCGGATGCGCAGACGGCGCCCGCCAGCATCATATCCGCCTTACCGGTGAGCAGCTCATCGCAGGCCAGCTTGATGGCGTAGAGAGAGGTAGCACAAGCGGCATCCAAAGTGTAGTGGCCGGCGCCGAGCCCCACGGCCCGGCTGGTTATCTGCGAAACCGTCCAATCGAGTATTTCATTGTCCGGTTTTTCTTTTTTAGTAGGCGAGATTCGGAACGGCTCCTCTTGAAGGAGTTCCTGCAAGGCCTTTTCAGTAGTTTGGGTATAAATGCCGGCCAGCTGACGGTGCGAAGAACTGGTGGGAAAGGATAAATTGCCCATAACGAGCCCACAACGATCCAGAGCTGCTTGATTGTTGAAATACCCGGCTTCCCGTAACGCTTCTCTGGCGACGTAGAGCGGCCACTGATATAGTTTGTCCTGCCGGGCCAACAGCTCGGCCGGCAGCTCATACCCCTCGGGGTCGAAACTGAAATCGCGGATGTAGCCGGCCCGCAGGGAGTAGCATTTGTCGACCACGCCCTTGCCGGATTGGAAGAATAGCTCCGGGTCCGCACTAAAATCTTCATCTGTGGCCATGCCCGTCAGGTCCTTACCCTGCATCAGGTTATCCCAGAATTCCTCCAATGTGGCGGAACCGGGGAAGAGGCCGGAAGTTCCTATGATGGCTATTTTGCTCATGTTTCTTCTTTTTACCACACCAACTGCTTCGACACTGTAACCGTCGCGCCCTTCGTCAACATGTATACAGTACCGTCTGCGTCAAATACAGTGCACTCCGCCACCATCTTAAAATCGGCCGCTTCCTGAATGCCGACATGGACGAATAACGCTTGGCCAAAGGGAATAGGCTGGTAAATAATCGCCGAATCAGTCTGTAGCGGCAGGCTCTTTGCCCCATCCATGAATTTTTGCACCCAAACCACCATACCCTGATACTGAATATCTGTAAAGAAGGTATTGACAGACCCTACCGGGAACTGCCCTTGTTCGGAAAGAGGCACCTCAGGGGCTTTGCAGGAAAGGACGATCTGGCTTTCGGTAAGATCCAGAATCTGCTCGATGCCCTGAAAGTAGTGGCCATGGAAAAGAGAGCCATCTTCGTACAACTCGGCTCCGTTCGTTGGTTGATAGGTTCCGCTCAACTGGTGCGCGAATTTCGGCGCCTTCCGATCCGTCTTTCTGTTCAAAAGCGTTACCGTCGCCTTGTAGTGGTAGGTTGGCAGTTTCTCCCCTTCGCTCAGTACCGTCGTCTCAAAAACGATCTGCTCGGGGCTCTTTGCCACCTCTTTTAGTTCGATGATGTAATCTTCCTTTTGCGTTCCGTCGAAGACGATGCCCTTAAATAATTTCGTATCCTCCACTTTGAAGATACTGAAATCGGGATATACCTTTTCGCAGGTGTGGGCCATCCATCCCACGGCGTTTACCACCGGCAGCACCGCTTTACCCTGAATCACGTGATGGTTTAAAAAAGGATTGGCCTCCAAAGCCAGTTTGCGATGAATGCGGTAGGTGCGCAAGTCTTCGCTAATATAACTAACGGCTGCCGGCAAAGTTCCGCCGATGACCACCTGGGGCTGATCGGCGTAGGCTACATTCAGCTCGTTGACCAGCATGGCCGCTCCGCCCTCGCTGTTAACCAGGGTGACGCCAGCTGCTTCGAACTGTGCTTTCAGCTCCCCGCTGACCATGCCGCTATCCCAGGCGCCCCAGTTGATAGCGGAAACATGGGTGTTGGAATGGTTGGTTTTGAAGAGGTGTGCTGCTTTGCTCAGAATTTCGTTGGCGATAGCGTAGTCGGTTTGCCCTACATTGCCGTAAAAGCCAGCTACGGAGGAAAACAGGATCAGGTGATCAAGTTGGTGAATATCGACGCTCTGTAGCAGGGCCAGCAGGCCATCCAATTTTACGGAAAGGACATTTTCAAAATCAGCTTCCGTCTTGTCCTGAATGTATTTGTCCGCCAGGCGGCCGGCGCCATGTATGATGCCGGTGATCTTGCCGAGCGCAGTGGTTGCGGCATTTAACTCCGGCCGGAAACTCGCCGGGTTCGTGACGTCGCCCTGTATGTAAATGGCCTGCCCACCAAAAGCTTTAATCTGAGCGATGGTGTCGTCGATCTCCTTTTTGGCGACGATATTGTTGTAGGTGCTTTTAACAGTAGCCAGGTTGGGTTTTTCACCCTTCGCCTTCATGTCCTCCATGATAAGCCGCTTCAGCGCGCCTTCCTCCTGTTCCGTTTTGGCAAAGGCAGGCACTTCAAAATGGTTAGAAGAGCGGCCCAGCAAAATAAATTTGCACTGGAAAGCCTTCGCCATTTCAATAACGCAAGTGGCGGTAACGCCCCTTGCTCCACCACTGACCAGGAAAACTGAATCGGAGGCCACCTTAGCCCGGATCTCACTGTGTTCCGCTACGGCCACCGGTTGGACGCTTGTCGTCCTTCTGCCTTCTTCAGAAAAAGCCACTTCTACGTAAGACACATCCGCATCGTGCATTTCAGCCAGTATCTGAGCGGCTATTTCTTTCGTAGGCAGTTCCGGCTGAATATCGAGCGCCCGGCAAAATACGGAGGGCCACTCCAGGTTGAGGCACTTCACCAGGCCAGTGACGCCACCGCCGATGACGGATACATTGCCTCGTCTTCCCTGCCCCAGTTGCCCGTCCAAACGAGTAACGGCCAGGAAGCTGGCCCGTTGCTGTTGCCCAAGGGCATTCAGTGGTTTTTGCAAATGCTTAGCCAAAAAGAAGAGGATTTTGACGATCTCCCGTTCGGCGGGAAAGTGCTGGGTGAAGTTGCCCTGCTGAAATTCAAA
Source organism: Phaeodactylibacter sp. (assembly GCA_020436535.1). Taxonomy (GTDB): domain Bacteria; phylum Bacteroidota; class Bacteroidia; order Chitinophagales; family Saprospiraceae; genus JACJXW01. Next base: position 629 of record JAGQXQ010000458.1, on the reverse strand, counting down.
ATGAGGGTGGAGATGGATAAAACTGCCTACCGTTCCGTATTGAGCCCGGATGGTTTCGATGGCGGCCCCAATCGCCTCATCCGATGCGGAGGCCAGGGTGACTGCCCTTTCAGCTACCGGGTTCTGGATATGAGGAAGGTTCAGAACTACTGCCCGCTGGCCGCTATTTTTCAGTTGTTGCAGCAGTTGGGTAGTCAGTTCTGAACCGTCATTGGTCACCAAAGTAATATGTGTTGCGGGTAAGGAAAATGCCAATTGATCCGGTTGCGGTAAAAATTTCAGCCCCACCTCACTGCGCTCCACACCGTGGAAAGCGCCCGTTCGTATCAGGGAAAAATCGTTTCCTGCCTGGGGCGCCGGAGCTTTGGAAACCGCTATGCTAGTTGTTTTTTTTTACCGTTTTTGCTTACATAATCCACGATCTGCCCCAGGGTGCGCAGCTCGGTCAACTCGTTGGGGTTGATGCCGGCCATCTCCGGGTACTGGGCGGTCAGGGCGCCGAAGATCTCCACCCTTTTGATGGAATCGATGCCCAGGTCGGCCTACATATCCATGCTCAGATCGAGCATTTCGGTGGGATAGCCGGTCTTTTCGCTGACAACATTCAGCAGGGCCTTTTCCAACTGGGT
>JAGQXQ010000457.1 GCA_020436535.1 Phaeodactylibacter sp. | reverse complement strand
ATAATATACAGAAACGAGTAAAAGAGGAAGCAGGGGTATTTCCCTCCCATGTGGAAGGGGAACGCAATGCCCTATGGATTTGTCTTGATTTTTTTACCACCGTAGTTCATGTATTCTATCGGGACACGCGCTCTTTTTACGATTTGGAGCAGCTTTGGAGTGACGCTCGCTTCACAGAATACGAAACTTTATAGCTTTTGGCCAATACTTGGCCGATATTTAGCAACGAAATGGCGGTTGCTGCGTTAGTATGGGTAAGTTTTTGGAAAATAACCCGGTTTGGAAAGGATTTCAGGAAAGTAAACTTCCATTTTTCGGCAAGATTGCCCTCCTTTCATCCCCTTCAATCGAAACCGGCAGCTTCATTTTCCAGACTGTTTTCTAAAGACCATCCCAGATAACTGGCAGTACAAAAGAGGAATTTTTGATGGAAAACACAAATAATAATAATAACGAGAATGGAAAGCCATCAGGGCCAAAGTTCAACTCGTATTGGATATACGGGATCATAGCTTTGTTCCTGCTGGCTTTGAATTTCTACAGCATGTCCGAAGGCACGCAAGAACAGGTTGACCGAAATCGCCTGGGAGATATGATCGTGCGGCAGGACGTGGAGCGGCTGATCGTCGTCAATGAAAAACGGGCCTACATCCACATCAAGCCAAGCGCGCTTGATCAGAGGAAAGACTACTACTCGGATGCATCCAAGAGTAGCTTTGGCGGAAGCCGCTACCACTATTGGAGGGAGATCGGCTCGGTAGAATCTTTCGAAAACTGGTTGCAGGAAATTCAGGACAATGCAGATATTCCCCGCGATGAACAGATCAGCCCAAAATACGAAACCAAGCAGAACTGGCTGACTCCGCTGCTTGGATGGGTGCTGCCCATTGTCATCGTAGTGGCCATCTGGATATTTATTATGCGCCGGGTCAGCGGGGGCGCCGGCGGGGCCGGGGCGCAAATTTTCAATATAGGCAAATCCAAGGCTACTTTATTTGACCAAAACAGCAAGGTGACGATCACATTTGAAGATGTTGCCGGGCTGGACGAAGCCAAAGAGGAAGTTATGGAGGTTGTGGATTTCCTCAAAAACCCTAAGAAATATACGGCTCTGGGTGGGAAAATCCCCAAAGGCGTACTCTTGGTCGGCCCTCCGGGTACAGGTAAGACCTTGCTGGCCAAGGCTGTGGCCGGCGAAGCAGGCGTGCCTTTCTTCTCCATTTCCGGTTCGGATTTTGTAGAAATGTTCGTTGGTGTCGGAGCTTCCCGGGTTCGGGACCTCTTCAAGCAGGCCCGCGAAAAGGCCCCTTGTATCGTTTTTATCGATGAGATCGATGCCATCGGCCGCGCCCGGGGCCGCAACAGCATTCAGGGCGGTAATGACGAGCGGGAAAATACCCTCAACCAACTCCTGGTGGAAATGGACGGCTTCAGCACCGACAAAGGCGTTATCCTGATGGCGGCCACCAACCGGCCGGATGTACTGGATATAGCCTTGCTCCGCCCGGGCCGCTTCGACCGTCAGATCGGTATCGACCGGCCCGACCTCAAAGGCCGGAAGGCTATCTTTGCTGTTCACCTCAAGAATATCAAAACGGGCCCGGATATAAGTCCCGAAGCCCTGTCGGAAATGACCCCCGGTTTCGCCGGAGCGGATATTGCCAATATCTGTAATGAAGCCGCCCTGGTGGCTGCTCGCCGCGATAAGAAGGCGGTAGATATGGACGACTTCAACTACGCTCTGGACCGCATTATCGGCGGCCTGGAGAAGAAAAATAAACTAATCTCTCCTGATGAAAAGGAGATCATTGCTTATCACGAAGCCGGACACGCCATCTGTGGCTGGTATCTGGAGCATGCTTCTCCGCTGGTGAAGGTGACTATTGTTCCCCGGGGTATTGGTACTCTGGGATATGCTCAATACTTGCCTAAAGAAGAATACATTACGCGTACGGAGCAGTTGTTGGACCGCATGTGTATGACTTTTGGCGGCCGGGCAGCCGAATCCATTATTTTTGAAAAAATCTCTACCGGCGCTCAGAATGACCTGGATCAGGTAACCAAGATGGCTTACAGTATGGTCACTGTATTTGGTATGAATGATAAAGTTGGCCAGGTATCTTTCTATGGCATGTCACAAGACCAGTTTCAGCGCCCCTACTCGGATGATACAGCTACCCTGATCGATGATGAGGTACGCAAACTGCTAGATTCACAATACCTTAGAGCCAAGAAATTGCTCGAGGAGCGGAGAGATGAACTGGAAATCCTGGCCCAGGCATTGCTGGAAAAGGAGGTGTTGCTCAAGTCAGATGTAGAGCGGATGATCGGCTCTCGTTCACACGGAGGAAAGGAGGAAGAGGCCAAGCAGAATGGTATTTCTGCCAAGGAAGAACCGGCCGAACAGCCGGAAGCGCCCCGGGAGAAAATATAGATCGAATCAATCGATATTCGCGAGCGGCCAAAGCCTGTTGATTTGTTACAGGTTCTGGCCGCTCGCTATTTATAGCGTCGCCTTTTTCCCAAACCGCCTTCGCACCAGTGGATAACTGAAAACGGCGGCCAGGATGATCAGCACTCCCCAGTAAAAGCCGGGGGATAATTCTTTGTGATCCTTCAAAATGAACCACGCCAACGCGATACCATAAACCGGCTCCAGGTTGACCGCCAGGTTGGAGGCGAAAGCTGACAAGTAGCGAAGGGAACGAAGCGCCAGGACGTAGGCCAGTGTAGTACACAAGAGGGAAAGAATGATGAGGTAGAACCAGTCTATCCGGGAGGGTAACAATTGAACCGGGGCCTCGCTCTGGCTAATGTAAACCGGAAGCACCGCGCTCAGGAACAACCAGGCGCTGCCCAACTCCAGGAAGGTAATGCTCATTTCGTCTGCCTTACCGATAAGCTTCTTGTTGAGAGTGGCGAATAGAGCAGCCATCAGAGCGGCGGATAGCCCTACCAGAATACCTATGTTCATGGACGGATCTGTGCTACTGACAATCAGTGCCATGCCGGGAATGATCGCCATGCCGAGGAGAATCTCATACCAGCGCACCCGCTGTCGCATGATGAGTGGTTCCAGAAAAGAGGTAAAGAAAGAGGCCGTTGCCATGCAGATCAAGGTAATAGAAGCATTAGCCAGTTTAATAGCTCCGTAAAAGGCCAGCCAATGCAGGGCCACCAGCATGCCGATGCCCATAAATTGAACGATAGTCTGCCAGGACAACCGGCGCAACGCCTTCCCTCCCCGGATCAAAAAAAGCAAGCTTATACTCGTGATAAAAACACGCCACCAGACAATGGCCAACGCAGAAAGTTGGATAAGGTCTCCCAGGATAGCGGTAAAGCCAAACAGGAAAACAGCAATATGAAGCTCCAGGTAGGCACGTTTTTCGTTATCCATGAGTATTGGTTTGGGCTGCAAAGCAAGAAAATTTAATAGACTTTCCGTACCTTTAGGGGGCGGAAAAAATTAATAGATGAGGGCTGTGCGTCTGTCCTGGGCATGAGGGGCGTCTTTAAATGCCCGGTATTTGTTATGGACAATAGAACGGCCCGGTTCGTTATATTGAAGTGTTGAACAATGCGGGCAGCCTTTACAATTTGGCGGCTGTCAAGGAAACTTTAAGTAAACTGAATTAGTTGGTTGAATTAAAACGGCCTGTTAATAAGCGGGAAGCAAGAACCAGAATCATCAACTCAAAAATCCGGAAATATGATGTACGATCTGTACAAAAACACGGTAGAAGAGCTGGAGGAAGTAGTCGTTGAAGAAGAAATTTCGGATTCGGATATAGGCGAACTGTCACAACTCGTTGTATACAACGATGACCACAATACGTTTGAATGGGTCATTCAGTGCTTCCAGGAGGTGCTTAAACACACGCTGGAGCAAGCCGAGCAGCTTTCGCTGATCATTCACTTCAAAGGCAAGGCTACCGTGAAAACAGCCCCCAAAAATGTGCTGAAGCCCAAGAAAGACGCCCTGGTTGACCGAGGCCTTTCCGCGGTTATTGAAGGAAACTGACACACTACCGAATTGGATGCCCATCTTCTGGCTTTCTGAACAAAATATCGTTTTTCCCGACCCCGAACTCGCCGATCCGCAGGGTGTATTGGCTATTGGTGGCGACCTTTCTCCCCAGCGGTTGCTAAAAGCCTATGAAATGGGCATTTTCCCCTGGTTTGGCCCTGGAGAGCCCATCCTTTGGTGGTCGCCGGACCCTCGCTTCGTACTCTTCCCTGATGAACTCAAAGTGGCCCGCAGTATGCGCCCCTACTTTAATCAAGGCAAATTTGAGGTCACTTACGACCAGCAATTCGAAACCGTGATGCGTAGGTGCGCTGCCCAATACCGCCCAGGGCAGGGCGGCACCTGGATCACCCAGGGCATGGTTAAAGGGTATACCCAGCTCCATGAAATGGGGTATGCCCATTCGGTCGAAGTACTGGAGGAAGGGCATTTGGTCGGTGGCCTGTATGGCATTGCTCTGGGCAAGGTGTTCTACGGCGAGTCCATGTTTACCGAAGTAAGCAACGCTTCTAAATTCGGCTTCATCTCACTGGTGCGCCGGTTAAAAGGCCGCGGCTTTCGCCTGATCGACTGCCAGCAGGAGACGCCCCACCTGGCCAGCCTGGGGGCGCGAAGCATCCCCCGGAGAAAATTCCTCGGTTATCTGGAGCAAAATGAGGCGGAACCTGCGCTAAGGGGGAAGTGGCATACTTAATACTCTGTAAAATAAATA
>JAGQXQ010000081.1:8368-12401 GCA_020436535.1 Phaeodactylibacter sp. | reverse complement strand
TTTTTTTGAACTTTCGAACCATACGAAATGCTCCAAATTGACGCACCCGGATCCATTCCGGCCTGATAGGCCTGGCAACCATTTAACAATGGTAGTCAAATAACAATCCAGCCATCAACCTAAAGCAAATAACGCTGCAGGAACAGAATAACCGCCTTGTTGTAATAATCCCGATTGGCTTTTTTGCGGAAGCCATGGCCCTCATCTTTGGCCAGCAGGTACCAGGCCTCTCCCCCATTTTTGCGGATGGCGTGCAGCATCTGTTCGGCTTCACTTGCCGGCACGCGGGGGTCGTTGAGGCCCTGCACGATCATCATGGGGTTAGTGATTTTGTGGGCATTAGCGGTAGGTGAAATGCGCTCCAGGTGTCGGCGCATCCGGGGGTCTCGTTCATCGCCATATTCCACCCGGCGCAGGTTTCGGCGATACGATTTGGTGTTTTCCAGGAAGGTGACAAAATTACTGATGCCCACAATATCGATGCCACAACGCAGGCGGTTGTTAAAGTGAGACATGGAAGACAGCACCATATAGCCTCCATAGGAGCCTCCCATGACGGCTACCCGTGAATGATCGAGCTCCGGCTGGGCCTCCACCCAATCGAGCAACTTCCCGATATCTTTAACGGAATCTTCCCGTTTATAGCCATTGTCCAATTTCAGGAAATCCTTACCATAGCCGGTAGAGCCTCTCACATTGGGCGCGATGACTGCAATGCCCAGCTCGTTCAAATAATACTGAAAGATTGGTGAAAACCCAGGCCGATACTGGCTTTCGGGGCCGCCGTGAATATAGACCAGCACCGGAAATGGGCCTTCGCCCCGGGCAGGCCTGAAATAAAAAGCGGGAATTTGCCTCGGCTCGCCCGCTACAAGATCGAAGGAAGGATAATGGATCAGCTTAGGTTTAATGAAAAGATCAGGGTCCAGCCCCCCTACCTCGCTGTACGTCCAACGGCAGGCAGTGGAGTCCTGGAGGTTAATTACGTAAACATCGGCCGGTGCCTGAGGTGTATCAACAGTAATAGCGAGCTGTTTCCCATCCGGCCGCCAACGCAACGAACTGATGACGCCATCCGGCAGCCCGGTGAAAGGCTTGTACGTTCCCCTGGCCACATCCATAAAATAGAGGCGGGAAATGCCATCGTCATTGAGCGCAAAGGCCAGATAGGCGCCGTCTGGGGAAAAACGCATCGCTTCTATTTCCCAGGGCAGGTCTTTGGCCAGCACTTCCTCACTGTCATCCGCCAGGCGATAACGCAGCAACTGGCGACATTCCGAAAACTCATCAGAGGAATAGAATATTTCTGTGCCATCGGCATTCCAGTATCCTCCACGGCAGGCAACATCAGGTTTGGCCACCACGGGAGTCAAGGTCCCTGTTCGAACATCCAGCCGGTACAAAAAGCTCTCATTGATCGACCGGTAATTGATGACTGTAAGCTCCCTCCCACCAGGCGACCAGTCAATGGGGTACCAGTAGCCCTCCCCTTCGAAAAGGAGACGCTCGCCAGGTAGTTCGCCAAAAGCATAGAGATACAAGCCATGGTCTTTCTGGTTACCTTTTGTGCTATTGTAGGCGATGGCCGTTCCCTGGCGGTTCCAAAGGCCACTACCGTGTTTGGAAACCCCATCGGTCAGCATCTGATACTGCCCAGAATCCAGATTGAAGTAGTACAGCTGGTAATTTTCATTACCGCCAACATCTTTGGCCAGGAGAAACCCGTTCGAACCGGGCGCCGGGCAAACGCTGGCGCTAAATATCGGTTCGGAAAAAAAGGTGGCTTGCTGGCGGGTAGCCCCGGGGCTTTCCACAATATGAAGCTGGGCCGATTCGCCAAAACGGGTACTGATCAGTAAGCCTCTCCCCTTGTTTAACCAATCGACGAGATGGGCATCGCGGGTATTGTGATAATGAGTAAGCCGTTCATTAAGGAACTTCGGGATCTCCGGAATATTCTCCAGTACGAGGTTACCAATTTCCTTTTTCTCAATATGAGCAGTCATAATTCTTTCGTTCGTATTAATTCCGGTGATCTTACCTGAAAAAAAGCAATCGCTTTCTGCAGTTCGGATGGGATTATGACAAAGGGCGGGGCCTATAACGGTTCGGCCCCCGTAATGAACCCAATTAAAAATGTGGGCTCAAAAATAAGTCATATTTTAGAATTAATACTATCCACTTTCATGCCAAAATGAATAACCAGGCATAAAACCATAGCCTGAATTTCAACAAACAGGGCTCAATATAATATTTTCTACATATTTTTTAAACTGGTTTACAGTATTTACTGCTTGATCACTTTCAAATGAGTCAACCGATGGCCGCTGCGAGCTTCCAGGATGTAGATCCCGGCGGGATAATTATACAGGTTCAGAGATTCCTGTAGTACCCCCCCCGTCGGCAAACTCTCCAGTCGTTGCATTACCTGGCCCTGGCCGTTATACAAAACGATATTTACTTCTGTACTTTCAATACGGCCCTCCAAATGAAGCAGGCCGGAAGTAGGATTCGGGTAAATGAGGAGTCCCGATAATTCCTGTTCGTTCACACCAGAAGCCACGCATCCTGGATATGACGGATTGTAAGAAGCCTGCAACTCGTAACTGCTTTGGCAGCCCGTCAGGATATCGGTGACATCGAGCCGGTAGGCGCCACTTTTTTCTATACAATACTCTAAATCGTTGGCGCCTTCGATGAGAACGTCGTCCAGATACCATTGCAGGTTATAGTTTGCCGGAAGGGCATCCAGATCATACAGGGTGAGCAAATTGTTAAAGTTCTGGAATATGGGCGGATCGGGCGCCGGGTTGAAGGAAACGCTCTCCAATTCAGAAGTAGCGCTACAGCCATCCTCATTGGTATAGGCCACCCAATAATGGCCATCTGACGTCACAGTGAGCACCGGCCCTTCCACCTCGATTAAAGGCAGGCTGTCCTGATACCACAGCAAACTGGAATCATATCCATTCACTACGCTGAGCAGGTAAATATCCCCTTCACAAAGGGTTGCGGGCCCTTCGCCTTCCAGTTGCGGCGCGTCCGGCTGTTCGTATACCCGTATGGTATCCGCCGAGCGAATGGTATCCACCGGATGGAAAATAGTCAAACTGGCCTGTAACCCACCGCTGGAAAAAGAGCCGTTAGAAAGGCGGTTGAAATTAATGGTGCCGCATTCGTCATCACCTCCCTGTAACCCGCTATCCTCGTCCATAACCCGAAGGACATAATTGCCCTCGCCGATAAAGATATTGACGTTGAAGGCCAGCGGAGTCTGAGCATTTTCAATATCCAGGGTCTCCAAAATGCGTTCTCCTTCAGGATTCCATATCTCTATGCGCAGGTCGGGCGCATTATTAAACAGATCGTTACACGTCACGCTTTCCACGACTACCTCCGTAAGTAAATAGCCGAAAGTATCGATGACTGCCTGGTAATTGACCTCGTAAATACCGGCTTCAGTATACAACTGAGCGACGGGATTCTCGCTGAGCGACATATTGCCGTTCCCGAAATCCCATAGATAGGAATATCCTTCGTTGCCGGCAGAAGGCACATTATTGGTAAATCTGGCCTCAACACTTCCGCAACCGCTGTTATTGGCCAATGTGAACCCTTCGGTGACGCTCGTTCCCGGCAGGATGAGAAGGGGAAAGGAAAAGGAAGAAACCTGAGATAAAAACAAAACTTCCGCATTCACGACCACTTCTACGTTGTAGAAACCGGGAATGAGTGGAGTGCCACAAAATTTAACGCAACCATCAGTCTCTTCCGAAACATTGAACACCGTTTGGTTGGCTTCCCAGCCCAACCCCGGAGGAAGGTTAGAGACAGAAGTAATAGTTATCTTGTTGATACCCAGCCCCGGAGGGGTGTCCGGATCATTGGCATTGACCGGCGTAGTGGTTTTCGGCATACGAAAGCTAAGGTCCGAATCATAGTAAACCCCAACTTGCCCGTCAGCTGCACTACTGAGGAAAATGGTGTCTTCCGGCAGTCCTGCCGGCAACTCCACTACACAACCCGGGCACCC